>JBJXGC010000224.1:0-10193 GCA_046154545.1 Dehalococcoidia bacterium
AGCGTGATGCTCATGCCCTTTGCGATGCCAGTCCCGTACGCCATGCCTGTCCCCGCCGAAAGAAGTTACGCGTCCACGCGTCCGTCGCCCAAGTCTATCCGAGCAACGGTGACCGCGACAAACCGGAAACCTGTTCACGCCTGCGACAGCATAGCATCAGGGCCGCTTTTCGAGCGTGTTGGCGAAAGCGATCAGCTCTTCACGGGTCACCCGGTTGCCGCGGATGGTGACGGTCACGTCGGCGTCGGAGAACGTCAACACCAGGCGGCCGCCAATATCGTTGTCCAGGCTGGCCGCCAGCCCTGAGGCCAGGGTGACGGAATCTTGGCTCACCACTGGGCTCGCGGGTGGCCCCGCAGTGAGGACGATTGATGGTTCCCGGCTTGCGCTGGGCGAGGCTGCACCGACCGCGAGGAGGGTCACGACGAACTGGAAGGGTGAGCCGGCCGGCGAGGGGCCGGCGATACCCGCAAGTTCAAATCCATCAGGCAGGGTCGTCATTCCATACGACCCCGTCGGCACCTGCACGCCGAACCTGTCGGCGGGGGGCCCCAGCAGATGTCCCGTCGCGTCGGAGCCCGGAGACGAGATTGTGGCGTCCGGGGACATCGGCGCGCGAAACACGCGCTCCGGGTGCTTCTTGAACTCGATGCGAGTGATTTCGCCGGTTTGCACACCATCGAACACGTGGTACTCGTACTTGAGGACGAAGAGCGTCTCGTCGTCGATCCAGATGTGGCTCGTGCGGAGTTCCAGTTCAAGTCCGAGTTCCTCATGCTGTGAGTAGGGCGGGCCGGGAGGCGCCGACGGACCGGCACCCACGAACTCGATCTTCGTCACGTCCCTGCCGAGGAGCTTCTCGTGGCCCACGATGCGCGAAGACTGGCCCCAGCGCTGCAGCGATTGGCCCACCACAATCTGGTCGATCGTCTCCTCATAGCGAGGGCCGAGACCATCCAGCAGCGACTGAAACGGTCCCGACGCCTGCGGGCCGTCCAAGGGTTGCTCGGACCAATAGGTGCTTTGGCCTGTGAGGTGCCGGTTGCCGTCTGCTACGTCCGTGATGCCGTCTCCGCCGCTCTGTTTGATGAGCCAGTGGCGGCGATCGTTGTACTTCCACTCGACTTTGGTCTCGACGCCGCCGGCCGTCCTCAGGACGGCCGTCAGGCTGAACGGAGGGATTGGCTCGTCGCCCTGCCGCGTCTCCGGGCCGCCCATTGAGAGCCATAAGGCGAGCCCGGTCGCCCCAACAGCCAGCGCGGCAGCGGTCCCCGCCGTCCACTTCATCGCGGGCAGGGCGAAGAGCGCCTTCACCCACCGTCCCGCCCGTCCGGCCAGGGCATTTCGCGACTCCCAGTAATCGGCCGCTTCGTCGCGGCTGGTGACGCCGAGCTTGGAGAGGATCTCGCTCATGTGCCACTTCACCGTGGCGAGTGAGAGCCCCGTTGCCTCGGCGATCTCACCGTTCGTGTGGCCGCGGACCACGAGGCCCATGATCTCGCGCTGCCGTTCGCTGAGTTCGGCCTCGCCGCGCCGTGCCGCGGCCATCGCATCTGAGGAGAGGTTCATGCCCGGAAGCTACGCCCTCACAGCCGCGCGAGTCACCAGTCTTTACGATACATAATGGCCGCACCGCCGCTGGCACGATCGCGGCGCGCCCGGCTCGCTGCCAGTCCGATACAATCGCCCCATGAGCAAGAAGAAGTCGAAGTCCCCGGAGCGCAAGAAGGGCTCGAAGGCGGCCGAGACCGCAGCCGCGGCTCCGCCCCTCCCCGGCTCCGCCCAGCAGGAGTCGCCCCCGCCCATCACCGGACCCGCAAACGCCATGGTCATCATGGCCCATCCCGACGACGCCGAGTTCGTCTGCGCAGGCACCATCGCGAAGTGGTGCGCCGAGGGCTGGAACGTCACCTACGTCGTGGTCACCGGCGGCGACAAGGGCACCCACGACCGGACCATGCACCCCGAGAAGCTGGCCGCCATCCGCGAAGAGGAGCAGCGTGCCGCCTGCCGCCTGCTCGGCGTGAAGGAGTGCATCCTCCTCGGCTACCCCGATGGCTTCACCGTCGATGAGCACGAACTGCGCGGCCAGATCGTCCGCCTGCTCAGGCAGTACCGGCCCGACGTCGTCATCACCTGGGACGCCTTCCGCGGCACCTTCAATCATCGCGACCACCGCAACGTCGGCACGCTCACTGCCGACGCCATCTACCCGCTCGTCCGCGACCGCCTCTTCTACCCGGCGGACGAGGAGATCGGTCTCGAATCGCACCAGGTCAACGAAGTCTTGCTCGCCGGCACGGGTGACCCCGACTACACGGTGGACGTGACCGAGTACTGGGAGCAGAAGATCGACGCCATCCTCTGTCACGCCAGCCAGGTCGGGGGCCGCACGAAAGCGGACTTCCTTAAGGACCGCGCGGCCCGGGACGAAAAGGAGGGCGTGAAGCCGATCGAGGAGCGGTTCAAACGCTGGTCCATCCGCCGGCCGGCCCGCCAGCAGCCTGCGGAAACGGCCGCCCCGGCCGCTGAGGCGAACGCTGAGACGGAGGCGCCAGCGCCCGTGGTTGCCGCGGCCGGCTGACAATCCCGCGGTCCTCGTGGCCTTTTGCGTCCGGCCCTGGAGGGACGCTACCGCCAACGGCCTGCCCCGCCCTATAGTTCCGGCCATGCACGCCTCAGGCCTGCCGTATTGGCTGGCGCTTCGCCGCGCCGGGCTCGGGAGCACGAACTTCTCGCTGCTCCTCGCCCGTTTCGGGACGATTGACGATGCCTGGGCGGCGACGACGGAACAGGTCGCGTCCGCCGGCCTGGATGCCCAGTATGTGCGCGCGTTTCAGAAGGCACGCACCACCTTTGACGAGACGCGCGAGATGACCTGGCTCGAGGCCAACGGCGTGCGCGTCTACACCTGGCTGGACAAGGACTACCCGGCGTTGCTCCGGGACATCCCCCAGAGCCCACCGGTGCTCTTCGTACGCGGTGCCAAGGGTCCGGAATTCGAACGCGCCATCGCCGTCGTTGGGACCCGGCGGGTGACACCCTACGGCCGCCAGGCGACCGAGCTGTTCTGCACCGCCGTGGCTTCGGCTGGTGTGGCGATCGTTTCGGGCCTCGCCCGGGGCGTCGATGCCATCGCCCACCGCGTCGCCATCGAGAACGGCGCGCCGACGGTAGCGGTCCTCGCCGGTGGCATCGACCAGGTCTACCCCCGTGAGAACGCAGGGCTGGCCGAGCGCATCCTCGCCGATGGCAGCCTCGTCAGCGAGTACCCGGTCGGCATCCCGGCGCGCCCCGACTACTTTCCCCGGCGCAACCGCATCCTCTCTGGCCTGGCGAAGGCGACCCTCGTCGTGGAAGCAGGCGAAGGTAGCGGCGCCCTTCACACAGCCAATTGGGCCTTCGAACAGGGCCGCGACGTGTTCGCCATCCCCGGGAGCATCTTCTCGCGCCAGAGCCAGGGCACGAACCAGCTCATCCGCGAAAGCACCGCCCGCCTGGTGGTTACGCCGGAACAGCTCCTCGAAGAGCTGAACCTCGCCACCGCCGCGCGCCAGATACCCCTGCAGCCCGGCACGCCGCGCCCCGCGGCCACCCAGGACGAGGGCCAGCTGCTCCACTGGCTCCAGGACGGCGCGAAACATGTCGACGAAGTCGTGCGCGCTTCCGGCCTCGGCATTGCCCATGTCACGGCCACGCTCCAGGTGATGGAGCTGAAGGGCCTCGTCCAGCAGGAACGCCCGATGGTCTACGCGCGGACCTGACACGGCAGACCTGGGGCACGATTCACCCGTGCGCCGCTCGCCTTACCGCGATATAACTACTCGACAAATCGCCATCCTCCCGCCTACTGTGGAAAAAAGGGCCGGAACAACGGCACTTTTTGAGGCATTCCTTGGTAACTACGACCCCCCGAAAGACCCCGGCCCGCGGCCGCTCAACCGCCACGACGGCTGGATCAGCTCCCACTTCCCCCCGTAAGCAGGCCAGGAACCTGGTGATCGTTGAATCGCCTGCCAAGGCCCGCACGGTCGAGAACATCCTCGGCGACGACTATCGCGTCATCGCCTCGGTTGGCCACGTCCGTGACCTGCCGAACTACGGCTATGGCGTCGCCGACATCGAAAACGGCGACTTCACGCCCAAGTACGTGGTGGTCAAGGACAAGAAACGGGGAATTGATAAAGGCGAGATCATCGAGCAGATCAGCAAGGCCGCCCAGGCAGCCGAGCGCGTCTATCTCTCCACCGACCCCGACCGCGAAGGCGAAGCGATCTCCTGGCACATCCGGGAGGCCGCGAATATCCCGCCCGAAAAGACCCAGCGCGTTGTCTTCCATGAGATCACGCGGCCCGCGATCGAAGAGGCCTTTCGCCATCCCGGCACGCTCAACATGGACCTCGTCGATGCCCAGCAGACCCGCCGCGTGTTGGACCGCCTGATCGGCTTCCCCCTCACCTGGTTCGTCCAGGGAAAGGTGAGCCGCAGCGCCAGCGCCGGGCGGGTGCAAAGCGTCGCCCTGCGCATGATCGTCGAACGCGAACGCCTGATCGGCGACTTCAAGGCGACCGAGTACTGGACCGTGCACGCCCTCCTCGGCAAGGGCGACGCGCAGTTCCCGGCCGAGCTTGCGAAGCTCCCCGCCCTCACCCGCGGCGTCTCGATCAAGCCGGGCACCGGTGACTTCACTGCGGCCATCCCCGACCAGGTCTCGGCCGACCGCCTCGTGGCGACCTTCAACCGTTCCGCCTTCACGGTCTCGAGTGTGAAGAAGGGCGAGCGCGGCAAGTCGCCCGTGCCTCCGTTCACGACGAGCACCTTCCAGCAGGCGGCCAACAACCGCCTCGGCATGGGGGCAGCCAGGGCGATGGAGTACGCCCAGCAGCTCTACGAGGGTGTCTCCGTGCCGGGCGAAGGCCCCGTCGGCCTCATCACCTACATGCGTACCGACTCCCTCAACATCTCCCCCGTCGCCCGGGGCGAAGCACGCCGCTACATCGCCGGCCGCTGGGGCGATGACTTCGTCCCCGCCAAGGAACGTGTCTACCGCACCCGCGCAAAGGGCGCCCAGGAGGCCCACGAGGCCATCCGGCCGACGAACCCGGCCCGCACGCCGGAGAGCCTCGCCCGCGTCCTCGACGCCAACCAGCTTCGCGTCTACCGGCTCATCTGGCAGCGCTTTGTCGCGAGCCAGATGTCAGATGCCCGCTTCGCCACCGTCCAGGTGGAGATCGAGGCCCGCGAGGGCGCGGACCTCCGTGGCACCTTCCGGGCCAGCGCCCAGCGGCTCCTCTTCGCCGGCCACCTCGCCGTCTACGGCGTCGATGCCAACGAGCGTGAGCAGGGCGAAGAGGACGAAGATGCCGAGGCCGCGCTCCCCGAGTTGGCCGAGCAGGACCGCCTCGACCGCCGGGCCATGGAGGGCCGCCAGCACTTCACGGAGCCGCCCCCCCGTTTCACCGAGGCGACCCTCGTGAAGGCCCTCGAAGAGAAGGGCATCGGCCGCCCGAGCACCTACGCCAGCATCGTCCAGACCGTCCAGAAGCGCGACTACGTGGCCAAGCAGGGCCGCGCCCTCGTCCCCCAGGAGCTCGGCTTCCTCGTCAGCGATATGCTCGTCCAGCACGTCAGCCGCTACGTCGATGCCAGCTTCACAAGCGAGATGGAAGAGGAACTCGACGACATTGCCGAGGGGAAGCGCGACTACGTGACCGTTGTCCGCGACTTCTGGGGCGAGTTCAACAAGAACGTCGCCATCGCCAAGGGCAACGCCGAGAAGGTCCAGGAGGAGACCAGCTTCCTCTGCGATTCCTGCCTCCAGGCGAACCTCGTGATCAAGTGGGGGCGCAACGGGAAGTTCCTCGCCTGCCCCCGTTACCCGGAGTGCAAGAACGCCCGGCCCCTCACCGAAGAGGGCCAGCCGGCCGCCCGGACGGAACCTGAACCGGTCGCCTTCCCCTGCCCCAAAGACGGCGGCCAGCTCATCCAGAAGACCGGGCCCTACGGCCCCTACGTCGATTGCGTGAACCGCGAAGCGCCGAAGAACAAGTGCGACTTCCGGGCCGGCGTGCCGGTCGGCGTCGCCTGCCCGGAGGAACCCGAAACCGGACAGCTCGTCGAGAAGCGGACGAAACGCGGCATCTTCTACGGCTGCTGGAACTACCCGAACTGCAGTTATACGAGCAACACCCTCGAACTCGAAAAGATGCCGAAGGTGCGGGGCCCCGAAGAGCGGGAAGCGGCGAACAAGAAGCTGCTCGAACGGAGTGCCCGCGGCAAGGCCGCCTTCGCTTCGCGCCGCACCAAAGCGGGGGCGGCCACGAAGGCTGCGCCCGCCAAAGTGACGGCCGCGCGAGCGAAAAAGGCAAGCTGAGGGTCGCCCTTGGCCGTCAGCCGTCAGGGGGCGTATCAGCGCCGGAAGGGGGCATCCGCGGCTGCCTTCGCCTCGAAGATGGCCTCGATTTCGGCCGCCGACCTGCCAAGTTCGCGCCTGAGGATCTCCCGCGTGTGCTGGCCGAACCGCGGCGCCGGGCCGCGCACCGCCCCGGGCGTGCGGCTCAACCGCCAGGCGACCCCATCGTGCGGCCAGGCTCCCTGGTCAGGGTGCTCGACCGTCACGTGGTAGCCGCGCAGGCGAAAGTGGGGGTCGTTCACCACGTCCAGCGTGCTCAGCACAGGCGCGGCCGGGATGCCGCGCTCCTGCAGCAGCGCCGCGACCGCATAGTCCCCGTGCAGCACCGTCCAGCCGATGATCGCGGCGTCGATCTCGTCTTCACTGCCCTTCCTCGCTGCGACTGACGGGTATGCCGCGAGCAAGTCTGGCCGTCCGATCGTCTCGCACAGGCTCCGCCACTCCTCGTCGCCGCGCACCGCGATCGTGACCCAGCGATCCTCGCCCTCGCACGGGTAGCATCCATGTGGCGCCATGTCGGGATGGCGGTTGCCCTTGGGTGTCTCCTCGTGGCCCAGCGAGTGCGCCGCGAATTGCTCGCCAATCAGCGAGGCTATCGTCTCGTGGCCCGAAATCTCGATGTACTGCCCCTCGCCCGTGCGGTCGCGATGGATCAGTGCCATTGCGATGGCCGCCGCTCCCGTCGTCCCCGAGGTCGGGTCGCCGTAGGCGATGCCGGTGTTGTACGGCTGGTCGCTGTCCGAGTACTGGTTGAGCGAGGCCAGGCCACTGAGCTGCTCCATGTTCGTCCCGACGCCAGCGAGCGAGCTATCCGGCCCGTCCTGCCCGTAACCGGAGATGGAGACCATGATGATGTCCGGCTTCACCGCCCTGAGCGCTTCGTAGCCGAGGTCCAGGCCCACCATGCGGCCCGCCTTGAAGTTCTCGACCACGACATCGAAGCCCGGGAGCATCTCCAGGAGGAGCTGGCGGCCCACGGCGTTGGCCGGGTCGAGGGCGAGGCTCTGCTTCCCCCGGTTGTAGTTGTTGAAGTAGGCGCTGTAGTCCCAGGGCCGCTCGTGGGCCGGGTCCACCGTCGTTGCCCGGATGAAGTCCATCAGGGCCGGCGACTCCACTTTCACGACCTCGGCGCCGAAGTCCGCCAGCCATTTCGTGGCAAAGGGACCGGCCCAATAGGCCGTGAAGTCGAGGACGCGGACCCCGGCCAGCAGGCCGCCTACCTGCCGGTCACGTGGCAGCGGCTCCCCGGCCAGGGGTGGGGCGGTGGGCGCTGCCGTGACGGCGAACTGGCGCAGCGCCTCGTCCGCGGACAGCTCCCCAGCGGCCGGCGCGGGGCGCGACTCCCACGGCGTCCCGTACATGTTCAAGGGGCGGCCCGGGGCGGTGACCGTGCGCCCGGAGGGCGTGGCCTGCGTGACGAAGAACCGCCGCGCGGCGAGGTGTTCGCTCCCGAGCACGTCGTCGATCGTCTCGACCGGTGCCATCGTCATGCCGCTTTCGCGCCCGATGCGCCGCACGTCTCCTTTGGTCAGCGGGCCGAGGTAGCTGACGACGAACTCCGACAGCTCGGCGTCGTGCTGGAGCATCCCCGGGAGCGACTGGAAGCGCGGGTCGGGGCCGTACTCCGGCTTCCCGGCCAGCCGTGAGAAGAGCGGTAGCTGGCGGTTGGTGCCGTAGACCCCCGCGTAGCCGTCGGCGCAGGGGTAGATGCCCATCATGGCGAACCGGGCCCGCCCCGAGCGCCCGGCGGCAACGTTAAGGAACCGGGCGTTCGGCCCGAATCCCTCCGTCGCCCCCGCCATCGACTCGATCGCGCTCACTTCGACCCGTTGCCCGAGGCGGGTGCGCCGGGCGCCGTACAACGCAAGACAGGTGGCGGCGAACCCGTTCAGCCCGAGCTGCATCCAGGCCTGTTCCCCGGCCGTGCAGAGCGGTTCGCGGCCTGGTTCGCCCGTCAGCCACATCTGCGCCCCCATGGCGAAGGCCTGGAGGTTCTCCGCCTCCCAGGAGGCGTACGGACCCCAGTCTCCGAACGGGCGGAGAGATGTCACGACCACCCGTGGGTTCGCGGCCGCGACCTGGTCGTACCCAAGGCCGAAGGCGGAGAGCCGCTCGGCCGCCTGGTCCGTGATCACGGCATCGGCCCGGGCGGCCAGCCGCCGCAAGACATCGACGTCGGCCTCGGAGTCGAACGAGGCCACGAGGCTGCGCTTGCCCATGCTGAGATAGAGCCACCACGGCGCCTCGTCCGGGTGGGGAAGGGGAGCGCCAGGCGTCGCCCGCATCCGCCGCAGTCGGCTCCCGCCCGGCGGCTCAACCTTGACCACCGTTGCCCCGAACCCGGCCAACAGCCGCCCGCAATAGCCGGAGGCAACGCCGTCGCCGAGTTCGAGGACTACCAACCCCTGCAACGGCCCGGGCATGAGCACCTCCCCCATGAGCGTTGCCGATTCTGGAAGCCTGGGCGCCGCCAGGCAAATCGGCCGAGGTGTGCCGGGGGCGCCTGGCCGTGGAACCGCTACAATCGGCGGCCACACGGGAGGGTCGTCATGCGTTTAGACGGACAGGTCATCATTGTGACCGGCGGCGGCAGCGGGATAGGCCGCGCCACCAGCCGCCGCCTCGCCAGCGAAGGGGCGCGCGTGGCCATCGCCGACGTCAACGCCGCCGGTGCCGACGAGACGGCGGCCCTCGTCCGCGGCGACGGGTCTCCCGTCCCGCTCTGCATCCGGACCGACGTCACCGACCTCGCCGCCGTCCAGGCGATGGCGCGCGGCGTGCTCGAATGGGGCGGACGGATCGATGGGCTCGTGAACAACGCCGGCTGGGACCAGATCGAACTCTTCATTCAGAGCGAGCCGGAGACCTGGGACAAGGTCATCGGCGTGAACCTTCGCGGCCCGATCAACTGCACCCACGCCGTGCTCCCGGCGATGATCGGCCAGCGCGCGGGCCGCATCGTCAACATCTCCTCGGACGCCGGCCGTGTTGGCTCCTCGGGCGAAGCCGTCTACAGCGCCTGCAAGGCCGGGGTGATCGGCTTCAGCAAGACGATCGCCCGTGAGGTGGCGCGCTACGCAATCAACGTGAACGTGGTCTGCCCAGGGGTGACGGACACGCCCCTCCTCGAACAGGCTACAGGCGGCGCCGACGGCCAGCGGATCATCGAGAGCATGGTGCGGCAGGTCCCCTTCCGCCGCCTGGGCCAACCGGAGGAGATCGCGGCGGCCGTCGCCTTCTTCCTCTCCCCGGACGCCGTCTTCTGCACGGGGCAGGTCCTCAGCGTCAGCGGTGGCCTCACGATGGCCGGCTGACCCGCGGTAGGCCCGCGTCAGAGCCGCGCCCGTAAGCAAGCGCCGCGACGTTGCCCGTGGCACGGTCCACAGAGCTGCGCGCCTGGGGGCCGCCGAGGCGGTATCAGAGCCGCGCGCGTAAGCAAGCGCCGCGCCCTCGCCCGCGGCACGGTCTCCAGAGCTGCGCGCCTCCGGGCCGCCCTGGCCGGCGCTCCAGAGCCGCGCGCGTAAGCAAGCGCTGCGCCGTTGCCCGCGGCACGGTCTCCAGAGCTGCGCGCCTCCGGGCCGCCGTGGCCGGCGCTTCAGAGCCGCGCGCGTAAGCAAGCGCCGCGCCGTTGCCCGCGGCACGGTCTCCAGAGCTGCGCGCCTCCGGGCCGCCGTGGCCGGCGTATCAGAGCCGCGCGCGTAAGCAAGCGCTGCGCCCGTGCCCGTGGCCCGGTCTCCAGAGCTGCGCGCCTCCGGGCCGCCGTGGCCGGCGTATCAGAGCC
>JBJXGC010000237.1:0-5519 GCA_046154545.1 Dehalococcoidia bacterium
GCGTTCAGCTTCGCCTCGCCGTACTTGTCGATGAGATACTTCACCATCTGGTACGACTGGCCGTATTGGAGGATGACCAAGTTCTGGTCGGAGATCTGCGCGCTCATCTGCCGGAACGGGATGAGACCACGCGGCCCCTGGATGGCGCTGCGAAACGCGGCGTCGTAGTCGTCGCGCGATTCCTGGGCGTAGACGGCGAGCCCCTCATCGACCCACACGGGCAATTTCACCAGCGTGCTTTCGCCGGCCGCGGCATTCAGGATGTGGCCGAATTCGTGGCGGACCGTATCGACCGGGTCGGAGCCTCCGCAAGAAACGGCCGCGAGGATGATGTCGCGGGCACTCCCGGGCCGGAAACCACAGGTGACTACCACCCGGGAGTTGTCGAGGGTTGAGCCCTTGCTCGGTTCGGCCTCCTGGAGCTCGTCGCCATTCGCCATGAGGATGAGCTTCACCGGCTTCTGGGGCGGGTTCGTCTTGAGCAGCGTCTTCCCGTGCTCCTGGTAGACGCCCGCCATCGCCTCCAGGAAGCGGTTCGCGAGCGTTTCCCGGCTCCCGTAGTAGAAGACCGTGAAATCGGCGTTCCCGGCCGTCTTCCACTCCCGGCCGGTGGGCAGGTAGATGAACGACTGGGGCGCCGTGACCGTCTTCGTCCCGTCCGCGAGGGCGAGTTCCCAGTGCCAGGTGATCTCGTTACCGACGGGAATCCAGTTCGTGTTTGGGTTCGCGTCCACCTTGATTTCGACGGTCACCTTCGTGCCGGCAGTGAACTCCTCCGGTTTGGCCGCGGACCGGATGCCCGTACCAGAGATGAGGTAGCTGAGCGTCACCTCCTTGATCTCGACCGGGGCGCTCGCCGTGAGCTTGAAGAGGAGCTGTTTTGGGTAGCCGTTCTCGACGGTGGCCGAGTCGACAGTCGCATCGGCACGGGCGGGATGCGCGCCACTCGCGAAGAACGTCAGCAGCGCGATGGCCGCCAGCAGGGGCAGAAGGCGGCGCGTCATTCGTCCTCACCTACGCGGGATTTGAGATAGGCCTCGATGAACCCATCGATCTCGCCGTCGAGCACGGCCGTCGTGTCGGTCGTTTCGAAGTCGGTCCGAAGGTCCTTGACCATCTTATAGGGATGCAAGACGTAGTTGCGGACCTGGCTGCCGAAGGACATGTCTACATGCTTGCCCTTTAACCGGGCCTTTTCCTCTTCCTGGCGGTTCAGTTCGATCTCGAGGAGGCGCGACTGCAACACGAGCATCGCCCGCTCACGGTTGCGGCCCTGCGACCGTTCGTCCTGGCAGGTGACCACGATGCCCGTCGGGATATGCGTCAGCCGCACCGCCGTCGAGTTCTTCTGGACGTTCTGGCCACCGGCGCCGCTCGAACGGAAGACGTCGATGCGCACGTCCTCGTCTTTCACCTCGACCTCCGTGGCGCCTTCGACCTCCGGGATGACCTCGACCTTGACGAAGCTCGTCTGGCGGGCGGCCGAGGAGTTGAACGGCGACTGGCGCACCAGCCGGTGAACCCCGCGCTCGCTCTGCAGATAGCCGAAGGCGTAGGCGCCGCCGATTTCGACGGTCGCGCTCTTGATCCCCGCCTCCTCGCCCTCCATGAGGTCGATCACCTCAGCACTGAAGCCGCGGCGCTCGGCAAAGCGCAAGTACATCCGCAGGAGCATCTCCGCGAAGTCCTGGGCGTCCGTCCCGCCCGCTCCGGCGTGGACCGCGAGGATGGCGTTCCGGCTGTCGTATTGCCCCGAGAGCTGGAGCTGGAACTCCAGTGCCGTGAGCTGCTTTTCGACCGCGTCGAGGTCCACCGTCGCCGCCGCGGCGATACTGTCATCGCCCTCGGCCGCGGCCAGCTCCAGGAACTCGGTGACATCACGGGCCCGTGTCTCGATCCCGCGCCAGGTATGGGCGCGGTCGCGGACGCCCGCCAGCAGCTGCATGACGCCGCGCGCGGTCTCGCCATCCTCCCAGAAGCCTGGCGCGGCCGATTGCGCTTCGAGTTCGACTACCCGTTGCTCGTCAGTAGCGAGGTCAAAGGCGCACCAGGATGTCAGAGATACGCTGAAGAAGGGCCTGGGCCCGGGAGAGTTGTTCTTGCATGGGGATAGAGTAATGGAGCGGTCCGTCACGATCGATGCAGGCTGACGCCCCGGATGGCCATGGCCTATGCTTCGCCGACCTTGTAAGAGGGGTGAAATGTGCTTGCGGACGAACTGAACGACTTTCAGGCCAGGTTCGATGCGGGGGCAACCGCTGCCGGCGTGCCTGGCGCAACGCTTGGAATCGCCCTCGGCGATGACGAGGCCTCGTTTGCGACGGGCCTCCTGAACATCAAGACCGGCGTTACGGCCACGCCCGACTCCATCTTTCAGATTGGGTCGATCACTAAAGTCTGGACGACATCGCTGATCATGCAGTTGGTCGATGAGGGGAAGGTCGACCTCGACGCGCCAGTGCGGACCTACCTTCCAAACTTCGCGGTTGCTGACCCAGAGGCCTCTCGGTCCGTCACGGTGCGCCAGCTCGTCACGCACACCAGCGGCATCGACGGCGACTTCTTTCTTGACCGGGGCCGAGGGGATGATTGCTACGACCGATACGTCCAGAGCATGGCGGCGCTTCCCCAGCTCCACTCCCCTGGCCAGGGCTGGTCCTACTGCAACGCGGGGCTCGTAGTCGCCGGGCGCATCGCCGAGGTGGTCACGGGTGATCCATGGGACAAGCTGGTCAAGCAGCGGTTGGCGCGCCCGGCGGGCGCCGATTCGTTCGTCACGCTGCCCGAAGAGGCGCTGAACTTCCGCGCCGCGGTCGGACATGTGGCCGATCCGTCGGGCGCGGTACGCGTCGCACCCTGGCGCGGTCTCGGGCGGGCGAGTGGCCCCGCCGGGTCCACGCCTTATGCCAGCGTCGCCGATTTGCTGGCGTTCGCACGGGTCCATACAAGCCGGGGCGTCTCCGCGAAGGGCGATCGTGTGCTCTCTGCGGCTGCGGTCCAGGAGATGCAGACGCGTCAGGTTGGGACGCCCCAGCCATCGCATCCCGGCGGCTGGGGCCTCGGTTGGGCGCTCTACGACTGGGGCCAAGCGCCGGTAATAGGCCACAACGGTGGCACTTTGGGGCAGTACTCGTTTCTGTGCGTGGCTCCCGAGAAAGGCCTCGCGGTGGCCTTGCTGACCAACGGCGGAGACGCCGAGGCGCTCTATCGCGACCTATTCACCCCGCTCCTTGACCGGTTCGGTGGGATTGGCATCCCACCCTTACCGGTCGCCGACCCGGCCATACCGATCGACCCGGCGCGCTTCGTGGGGGTGTACCGCAAGCTCTCAGCAACCATCGAGGTGCGAAGCGAGGGGAAAGTACTCCATGCCACGGTGCACAACCACGGATACGGGGCGCGACCGCTGGAAGGCACGCTGGCGGCATTCGCAACTCACGCGTTCCTCCTCACGCTTCCCGGCTTAGGCACACCCGCACAGCTGCTCTTCACCGGCGAACGCGGCGCCGGGACGTTCACCTATGCCTTTTTCGGCGGCCGGCTCCACAAACGGTCGGACGGCTGATGATGCCCCTGTGGTCGCCAGCCAGGGCGCCTGGGGTTGTGTGACCGGTGGTACCCCCGGCAGGATTCGAACCTGCGACAAGACGCTTAGAAGGCGCCTGCTCTATCCCCTGAGCTACGGGGGCACGCTTCTGGAGTCGCCCTGAACCTATTTGCAGCAAGCGCCTAGGTTCGCGGCGGCGTGTCGGCTATGCCCTAGCGCTGTTTCAGCAGTAAACTCCACGGGCATCCGTGTAGGGAGATCGCGAGTGAACACCGTTGGAACCGCGCCACAAGCCATAGCCGACACCTGGCTAGCGTACCAGAACCTCTTCAGCAATGACCTCGAAGCCGCGAACAAGGCGCCTCGCACCGTGGAGATCTACGCGCGGGCCGTCACAGAACTGGGGGCCTTCCTCCGGGCCGCCGGGATGCCGACCGATCCCAACGCCGTGTCCCGTGAGCACCTGATCGAATGGATGCGCGGGATGCACCGCCCCAAGGTGGAAGGCGGGCGTGGGTTGGCCCCGGCGACGGCATCCCAGCGCTTCCGGGCTGTCCAGCAGTTCTTCAAGTGGATGCAGTTGACGGACGAGCGTACGGACAACCCGATGGCGAAGATCAAGCCGCCGGTGGTGCCGGAGAAGCTCGTGCCCGTCGTAGCCGAAGACGACCTGCGGAAGTTGCTCAACGCCTGTGGCGGCCACGACTTCGCCGGGAGGCGAGACAAGGCGATCATCGGGCTGTTCATCGACACGGGCATGAGGCTCGGGGAGATGGCCGGGATCCGCGTCGCCGACGTGGACCTCGCCGAACGCGAGGTAGTCGTGACCGGCAAGGGCAGGCGGCCGCGCCGGCTGGCCTTCATCCGCCAAACGCACAGCGACCTCACGCGCTACCTGCTCGCGAGGGGGAGGCACACAGACGCCTCGGAATTGTGGTTGTGGCTCGGGAAGCGCGGACAACTGACTGACTGGGGGATCCGACAAATGATTGGGCGCCGTTGCGAGCAGGCCGGCATCGGCCACGTGAACCCCCACGCGCTTAGACACACGTTCGCCGACGCATGGTTGAAGGCTGGCGGTTCGGAGGGCGACCTCATGAGGCTGGTGGGCTGGCGCTCGCGCCAGATGGTAGACCGCTATGGAGCGTCGGCGGCGGTTGGGCGTGCCCTCGATGCCCACGAGCGGTTCTCACCGAGGAGGGGGCTATGAGACTGGAGTGGCCTGCCGCCGCAATCGAATGGGGAGCGCGAGTTTGCCAAGGCCCGCGCCCACGGCCCTACGGTGATCACGCCCCTGGCTGATGGCAAGGGGTACCGGATTGAGTCGAAGGTGTCCGCTAACTCGCGCGCGGATGACGCCACGATCCAGACGACCTCTTTTCCGGGCGGGTTCTATATCGAGCATGTGAGCCGCGGCCGGAAGCCCCCATCCCTTGGCCTGGACGCGGACCTCCGGAAGTACTTCGACCGCACCAGACCGCATCCAACCGCAACGGCCCGCCTCGTGCGCGACCGCTACCTCTGCGGCCTCAGGAATGCGCGCGGGAACCCTTGCAAGGGACACCTGGGATGGGACGGCGACCCCACCGGCTACCCATGGGACGACGTGGCGAACGCGCGGACAATGCGGGCGGACTACCACGAAGTGATGAGCGGCGACGCCGCGGGCAGGTGGAGTGCGGACTCCGCGTGTTGTCCTAACCGGGACGGGCATGCCAGCCCACGCACCGGCCACCGTGTTCCGGAACTCCGGGCCGCCACCGTGCCGAACGCCGGGCGTGTGCGCTGGGAGCGGCGCTTGTTGGTGATCTGTCCGCTCTGCCACGGGCATAACCTGATCGATTGATGTCAATCGCGGGGGATATTAGGCCAGGCGTCGCGGCAGTTATTGAGCCACCCATTCGCTGATGTTGGGGCTCAGGTCATAGACGCCTCCGTGGGTGCTCGCGGAGCGAGCTTTGCGCGGTAACTG
>JBJXGC010000239.1:0-8421 GCA_046154545.1 Dehalococcoidia bacterium
CCGCATCCGCGTCATGGACCTGATCAGCTACTGGAAGATGGACGGACTGGGGCCCGAGCAGCTCGCGGACGACTTCTCCTGGGTGCCGCGGGCAGCCATCTACGCGGCGTTTGCGTACTACTTCGACCACATCCAGGAGATCGAGGACTCATATGTCGAGGACGCGGCTTACGCTAAGACGATGCTGCTGGAACACCCAACCCGGATTCACGTATTCCAGGGCTGAGGAATGCTCAGCTACTTCCTCGATGAGCACGTGGGTGCGGCGGTCGCCGCCGGGCTACGGCTCCGCGGTATCCAGGCCGTGACCGCCGCCGAAGCCGGACGCCGCACACTCGACGACCAGGGCCATATCGTGTGGTGCGCGGAGCGAGGACTCGTGCTGGTGACGACCGACACTGACTTCATCGCCCTCCACGTGGCAGGCGTTACACACGCGGGAATCGTCTGGACCCCGAATCAGCGCCGGAGCGTCGGTGAACTCATCCGGCGACTGGAGGCGCTGGCATTGGCGCGCACGCCAGAGGGAATGGCGAACACGCTAGAGTATGTGTAGGCAGGCTTCGAGGGCCAGCGCCGCTTCCCTACCCCCGCGGCAGGCCCAGGCCTCGCGTTGCGATGATCCCCTTCTGCACTTCGCTCGTCCCGCCCGCGATCGTTGAGCTGACCGCCTGCATGTAGCCCATGCTGCTGCGGTTGCGGGCGTTCCCGTGCATCCCGTAGACGTGCATCGAGAGCAGGGCGATCCGCTGGCTCAGCTCTGAACTGAAGAGCTTGCACATGCTCGCTTCGTAGTTCGGGATCTTCCCGTTCACCTGCATGCTCACGACGCGGTAGCTCAGCATCTTCGCCACTTCGCACTCCACCCAGCGGTCCACGAACTCGTGCTTCACGCTCGCCCGGTTGAAGGTCGCGACACCGTCGCCCTTCTTCGTCTGGCGGATCAGCCCTTCCAGCGCCTTCTTTACGCCGATCGCGCTGCCGATGGAGCTGCGCTCGAAGTCGAGCGTCGTCGTGCCGACGTACCAGCCGCGGTTCTCGTCGCCGATCCGGTTGGCTACCGGCACCCGGACGTCCTCGAAGAAGACCTCGTTGAAGGCCTGCGTGCCCGCCAGCGTGGTCAGCGGCCGGACGGTGACGCCCGGCGCCTTCATGTTCACGAGGAGGTAGGTGATGCCGCGGTGCTTCGGCGCGTCCGGGTCGGTGCGGACGAGCATGTACATCATGTCCGCGAACTGCGCGCCCGTCGTCCAGATCTTCTGGCCGTTGACCACGTAATCGTCGCCGTCGCGCACAGCCCGGGTCTGGAGGCTGGCGAGGTCGCTTCCTGCGCCCGGCTCGCTATAGCCCTGGCACCAGATGCTCTCGCCCCGGAGGATGCTGCCGAGGTGCTCCTGCTTCTGGTCCTCGGTCCCGTGCTCGATGATCGTGGGGCCGATCATCATCACGCCGAAGCCACCGACGTTGCTGGGCACGCCCTGCTCGGCGAACTCCTCGTTCATCACGAACTGGTCGACCACCGACATGTCGGCGCCGCCGTACTTCGCCGGCCAGGAGGGCGCGATCCAGCCCTTCTTCGCGACCCGCTCGCGCCACTCCTTCACCGCCCCGAGGCGTCCGAAGAGCGAGTTCTCAGCGTCTTCGGGCGCCGCCGAAAAGACGCCCTTGTTCTCGTTAATGAAGGCGCGCACTTCCAGGCGCCAGGCGGCCTCGTGGGCGTTGTCTGCGAGGGTGATGGGCATGGTGGCTCCTTACCGGCTGGTCGGATCGAGTGTCAGCATTGTCGGCGGGCGCGCGGCAAAGCGCGAGCGGCGGCGCGCGGGTAAGCGCTGGGTCAAGGGGGAACGGACTCGGCCTTGACGGCGTCTGGTAGGGTGAAACAGCCGCCCGAAAGAAGTGCAACCATGCCTGGAGAGCCGAGAGCCGAGAGCCGAGAGCCGAGAGCCGAGAGCCGAGAGCCGAGAGCCGAGAGCCGAGAGCGGAGAGCCGAGAGCCGAGACCCGAGACCGTGCCTGAGGGCGCCGAAGGTTTCGCGGAACTGACGGAACGCGAACGCGAAGTCCTCCCGCTGCTCGCCCAACAGCTCACCAACGAGGAGATCGCCGAGGCGCTCGTCATCTCTTCCTGGACCGTGAAGCGCCACGTGTCCTCGATCCTGGGGAAGCTCCACGTCCCCAACCGCAAGAAGGCCGGTCAACTCTACCGCGAAGAAATGGCCCGTGACGGGTGATGCGGGAGAGATGCGATCCCGCACAGGCTGTCCTTGCTCAGCTTGAGCACGAGGATCACGCATGACACGGATTCGACGACGCGGCCACCATTCAAACCGCGCGGCGACGGCCATGGTTCCGGCCCGTCACGGCGGGACGTGGCGTCCACCCCGCCTCATCCTGCTCGGCGCCATCATAGCCGCGATGGTAGTCATCGGCGGCGGCCCCGGCGCGGTAACGTCGGTCTTCGCGGCGGGCGCCCCGTTCAGGACGGGCGACCTCATTCAGTCAGGCGGGTCACACCTGCTCCATCACAGCCCCCAGTTCGGCGAAATCGGAAGCTGGACTATCACCGAGGGCGACGGCGCGCAGGGCCTGGCCTTCGACCCTGACGGCGAGCTGCTCGTGGCTACGGGGACCGGAGTTGCCCGTGTATCGCCGGACGGCTTCTACGCGGGCCCGATGTTCGAGGCGGATGGCATCTTCAGCATCACGGTGGACGGCGACGCGTATATCTATGCCCCGAGCGACACCGGCACGATCAGGAAGTACGACGCGACCGGCGACCTGATCGATGAGTTCAGCGTAGCGAACAGCGCCGGAGAATCGTTCGTATACGCGTCGCTGGCCATCGCCGCCGACGACTGCACCATCTATTACGTCGATAACGACACGATGGTGCGCCGATACGACACGTGCATGGAATCGCAGCTCGGCGATCTCGGCAGCGGGATCACCATGGCCATCCGGATCCGGCTCACGCCCGCCGGGGACGCGCTCGTTTCCGACGTCGATACTGTTCATCTGTTTGACGGCTCAACGGGCTCCACGATCCGGGACTTCGGGACACCGAGCAGCGGGGTAGTCTGGAAGAGCATTGCGCTTGAGCCAAACGGTGAACACTTCTGGGCGGTGAACCAGGACGACACTGACTTCCACCGCTTCGAGTTGGCTAGCGGCGACGAGACCGTCGAAGGGTATGCTGGAATTGGCGAGGGCGGCACCGGAAACGACCTCGTCATCTACGCCGGGCCGGATGTCCTCCCCGACGAGACGATCAGCTTCTACGTAAACGACCTGGACAACGGCACAGGTGAAGAAGACAGCCTTCCGTTCATCTGGGGCTGCGAGCTTCGGGGTCGTCCGCATCGTGCCGGCGCCGTAATCCTCAGCTTTGGCCAGGCATTCGATCAAATCGACGTGGAATTCAACCTTCGGTATGGAGCTTCGCTCAACGACGAAGCTGGCACCTTCGCGAACACGTCAGAGATCGCCGCAGCGATCGAGCGGTTCGTACGCGGCTACGCAAGCTACGACCCGCCGGGAGGGGACACGATAGACTGCATCAGCCCGGCTGAGGCCGAAGCACCATTCCTCCGGCTCATCATCGCCACGACCAACTTTGGGATCGGAGCAGCGGGCCCCGACCACACGCAGTACGACCATGGCGTGGCCTGGGCTCAGCTCGTCAACTCCATCGGGAGCTGGATCTCGACCGAGGGGATGGGAGGGATCGTGGATGTCGCAGGCGGCATGGACGCGGAGGTGAATTGGAATACCGCAGCAAACTCGCTGGACTGGGCGGCGGGTTACAGCTCCGTCGCCGAGTGGGTCTACTACGATATCGGAGACGCCGCCGCGTGTCCCCAGACGGGCACAACGTCGGAGCCTGAAGACTGCGAGGACGTGAACTTCACCTGGACCCAAGATGACGTGTGGCGCTTCGCCTGGGGGCTGCCCTACGCGTACGCGTTCCCGCAGATCTACGCGGAAAACGGGTCCCAAGCCGCCCAGTGGCAACAGCTGAGTCTCTACGGGGTACTCAACGCGTATGCGCCGATAGGCTTCGAAGGCACGCTCGCGCAATCGCAGGCGTGCGAAGAGGTCGGTTGCCCCTCTGGGACCGCCAACACCTCCGCGCAGGCGTACGAGCAACTCTGGAGCGCCATCAACGCGGGTGTCCAAACCGAGTCGTACATCCGCTCGCGAAGCGACATCAGTTGGTGCTGGTCGGAAGCACCCGACATCAACTGCACCCCAGACTGAAGGAGACAACTATGACCAGGCTTTTAACTCACATCAGATCACGGGCGGGCCTTCGAGCCATACTCGTGGCCGTGGGAGCCGCGGGCGTACTCGCTACAGTCGCCGGCGTGCTCGCCCAGGGTCCCGCTGACCCAGCGGCCAAGCCGGTGGCGCGCTCTATCCTCTTGGCCCCGGAGAACCAGCCGGGCGTGTACGAGAAGCTCCCGCCGGATAAGCGCGCCGTCATCGATGCGATAAACAGGCGGAAGCAACAGGCGGCCGACAACCTCCTGAATGGGACGCCGCCCGTCCATCGGCCCATCCAGGCGACATCGGCTGTCGCGGGGTCAGCTTTTCCCCATCGTGACGCAGGCGGGGGAGTCCTCATTCATGAAGGATGCGGCATGAGGTACAAGAACGCTGGTCTGGACAAAGGAAACCGATGGGTGTTGAAGCGTGAGGGCGCCTGGTCGTGGCTTGTTTGCTCGGGCCAATACCTGGCTGACGCCGCCCAGGGAGCACTCTATATCTCCACCCCCCACAGCAAGGGCTACGCCGGAGGGGCGCCGAAGCTCACCGAGCACTGGTACCTGACGCCGACGAAGGCGGGTCTCGTCAAGATCACGGATGCGGTCGGAGCAGTGCTCACCCTGACCGCCGCCGACGGGACGCTCTTCTACTTCGATGTCGAGACGCTCGAGTGGCTCGATAAGCCGCCTGCGCCCCCGCCCGCGCACGAGAAGACCCCGCAGCCCTGAGCCGTTGAGACGCTGCTGACCCCTTCGCCCCCCCAAACCTACGCCGCGCCGCAAGCATCAGTGCTTCGGCGCGGCGTCGGGCGGGCGTTCCGCTTCGGGGCTCAGTTCTCGCGGCGCCGGCGGACCCGCATCCGGGGGTTCTCCCCGTTCGCACCCGGCCCGATCCTTGGTATGCTCACGGCGTGACAAAGACCTTCGACGAACGCAAGACGGAATGGACCATCGAGTGGGAGGCCAAGCGCCTGGAGTGGACCGCCCGCTGGGATGAGAAGAAGCCCGCGCCCTTTCGCTACACACGTGAAGTCCTACCCGGCCTCTTCCAGGTCCGCACCCGCGGCTCGCGCGCCTATCTCGTCCTCGATGACGACATCACCCTGATCGACACGGGGAACCCCGGGTCCGGGCGGGTCATCATGCAGGCCGTCAAGGAGCTTGGCCGCTCGGCTGATGAAATCCGGCACATCGTCGTCACCCACTCCCACATCGACCATGTGGGCGGGCTGCCAGAAATGCAGAAACACATCCCGGCGAAGACGATCGTCCACGTCGCCGATGCGGACTGCGTCGCCAGCGAACGGCCGCTCCCGAACCCCTTTACCAACCCCTGGCTCGCCAAACTCGTCGATGGCTACCTTGTCCGAAACGATCCCGGCCCGGCCCGCGTCGATCTCATGGTGGACGACGGCCATGAACTCCCGGTCTTCGGCGGCATGCGCGTCGTCCATGCACCCGGCCACACCCCGGGCAGCATCTCGCTCCACTTTCCCCAGCGAGGCCTCCTCATCGTCGGCGACGCCCTCCAATACAAGTTCGGCCGCCTAATGCTGCCCAGCCGGATGTTCACCCAGGACCTCGTGGCCGCAGGGGAGTCGGTCCGCAAGCTCGCCGGGCTCGACTTCGAAGCGATCTGCTTCAGCCATTTCCGGCCAATCCTCGAAGGCGCTGACGTGCGCGTACGGGAATTCGCGCAGACGCTGGCTGGCTAAGATGGAAACCCTCGTTGAACTCCTGGAAAAGTCGGCCGCACAGTACGGCGACCGGCAGGCACTCGTCATGCGCACCGGGATTAAGACGATCCGGTTGAGCTACACCGACCTCGAGCAGCGCGCCCACGCCTTCGCCCGCCTCGGCCGTGAACAGGGCCTCGAGCCCGGCGACCGCGTCGTCATCTGGTCAGCGAACCACCCCGACTGGGTGGCCGCCATGTTCGGGACGTTCCTCGCGGGTGGCGTTGTGGTGCCGCTCGATGTCCGCAGCAGCAAGGACTTCGTCTCGCGCGTCATCGCCCAGACGGAGCCGCGCCTGGCCTTCGCCGGGCACGCCCAGGCGGACGTCCTGCGCGAACTCGAGGTCCCGTCGATCGAATTCGAGACCCTCGACCTCGCCGTGAACGGGCGCGCCCCGGTTGCACCGCTAACCGGCGATTCACTCGCCCAGATCATCTACACCTCAGGCACCACCGGCGACCCGAAGGGCGTCATGCTCACGCACCGGAACATCGCCGCGAATGTCGAGGCCGGTGGTTCGATCGCGCCGATCGATAGCGGCACCCGGATGCTCTCGCTCCTGCCGCTGAGCCACATGTTCGAACAGGTGGCTGGCTGCTTCGTCCCCCTCGACCGGGGGGCAGCGATCGCCTACCCGATGAGCCGCCAGCCCTCCTCGCTGCTCCGCCTCATGCAGGACTGGAAGCCCACGGTGATCATGGGTGTGCCCCAGGTCTGGACGCTCCTGATGAACGGCATCGAGCGTGAGGCCGCCGCCCAGGGGAAGACGAAACTGGTCGCCCGGATGCGGGCCATCGCTCCCCGGCTCCCGTTCCCTGCGCGCCGGGTCATGTTCCGGCCCATCCTCAGCCGCTTCGGCGGCCACCTGGGCCACCTCCTCAGCGGCGGCGCTGCTCTCGACGTAGTCGTTGGCGGGAAGTGGGAGGCGATGGGTGTCGCGGTCATGGAAGGGTACGGGGCGACCGAGTGTTCGCCCGTGATCTCCGGTGTGCCCTCACCCGAGCGGCGGATGGGCAGCGTGGGCCGCGCCCTCCCCGGAGAGGAGATGCGCATCGCCTCGGATGGGGAGGTCCAGGTACGCGGGCCGAACGTCTTTAGCGGCTACTGGAAGAACCCCGCCGCCACCGAAGCGGCCTTCGAGGATGGCTGGTACAAGACCGGCGACCTCGGTGAGATGGTCGATGGCCAGCTTCGCCTGAAAGGGCGCAAGAAGGACCTGATCGTCCTCGCTGACGGCCAGAACGTCTATCCCGAGGACATCGAACGCGAACTCGTGGCCCAGCCCGGGATTACCGACGCGGTCGCCCTCGGCCTCGAACAGCACGGTGAAGTCCGGATTCATGCTGTCCTGCTCGAACAGTCGCCGGGCGACGGCGCCCGGGCGGTTCGAGACGCCAACGCCCTCCTCACCGACCGCCAACAGGTCCTCGGCTTCACCACCTGGCCCGATGAGGACTTCCCCCGCACCCATACCCTCAAAGTGAAGCGGCCGCTCGTCCTCGCCTACGTCCAGGACCACGCATCGCTCGTCCTCACCCCGCCCCCGGCGGCTGACGAACGTGACCCATTACTCCGCCTCGTCGCACAATGCGCTCGCAATGATGGCGCGATTCTCGAAGGGCATGCGCTCGGTACAGACCTTGCGCTTGACTCGCTCAGCCGAGTTGAGCTGCTTTCGGCCATCGAAGAGGAGCTTGGCGTCTTCGTTGACGACTCCGAAATTGGGCCGCGGACGACGGTGGCCGAGCTACGCGCGATGATTGACGGGGGCGAGCGCCGGCCGAAGAACCACAGCTTCCCCAGCTGGCCGCGCTGGCGTCCGGTGCGCTACCTCCGCCGTATGCTCGTGTCTGGTGGCCTCTTTCCCCTGCTCTGGCCCTTCTACGCCGTCGAGATCCGTGGCCGCGCCAACTTCCGCAACCTGAGCGAGCCCTGTCTCGTCATCAGCAACCACAACATGCACCTCGACCAGTCCATGTTGCTCCGCGCCATGCCGCGTGGCTTCCGCCAACGAGTGGCGATCGCCGCCGCTGCCAGCGATATCTTCGGCAACCGGGTGCGCGGTTTCGGCTCCGCGCTGCTGGGGAACGCCTTCCCCTTCGCCAAAGAGGGCAGCGGCGTCCGTGAGAGCCTTGAGTACGTCGGCAAGATGCTCGACGAGGGCTGGAACGTCCTCATCTTCCCGGAGGGCAAGCTCACCGTCGTCGGGCCGATGCAGCCGTTCAAGGGTGGCATCGGCCTCCTCGCCCGCGAGTCCGGCGTCAACGTCCTGCCCATGCGGATCGACGTCATCCGGCCCGGCTTCTATGAGGGCAAGTGGTTCCCGCACCCGCGGGCGCGCGTCCGGGTGAGCATCGGTAAGCCGATTACGGTCCCGCCCCGGATGGGCTACGCGGAGGCGACCGCGCTGCTCGAAGAGGC
>JBJXGC010000240.1:0-6784 GCA_046154545.1 Dehalococcoidia bacterium
TGAAGTCGGCGCCGGCTTTCGCGGCTTCGAGGGCCGTTTCGGGGTCGCGCAGGCCGCAGATTTTCACGAGCGTCATGGACAGCCTCCGGTCCGCGAACCGCCAGGGCGCCAGGGTCCGCCAACCGCGACTCCTTGAGCGGCGCCTGGAGGTACTCCACTACTCGATCCACGAGCGCGTCCACCGGCAGCTGCCCGTCGATGACGAGCCGCGGGCAGGAGGGCCGGTACATCCCGGGGCGGACGGTCGTCAACCGTTTTCTGGGGTTCGATTCCAGCGCCTCTCGGGTCGCAAGCCGCGTCTCGATCGCCCCCACGTCGCAGGTGACCTCGATCATTTCGTAGCGGGCGTTGAAGCTGGCGGCGATGGCCCGGCCCTGTTCTTCGATGTTCGGCCAGTAGCAGGGGCTGTCATGGATGACCGAGTGTCCCTGTTCCAGGAGAGACGGCAGGAGCAGCCAGAGGGCTTCGTAGGCGACGGGGCCAGCGTTCGCCAAGGGTATGCCGGCACGGATAGCACCGCTCGCGATGAGGTCCTTATCGACCACGACGGCCGGCAGGCGTGCTCCCAGTGCCCGCGCCAGCGTACTCTTGCCGCTCCCGGGCTCGCCATGCATCTGGATGAACGTCAGCATGACCCCTCCGTCCCGCGACACCAAGGAGTCGCGGCCCTCCGTGGCCGCGGGTGGCCCACGATTGTCGGCGTCACGCCGTCGATGGGTGGTCCGGCTGCCGGACGCAGCGGCTCTGGCTCGGGGGACCTGCGGGCGGTCACTTGTGCGGGCCGAGAGAGGTGCGGATCGCTGGCCGTGGACGGCCACCCGCGGCCAGCGACGGCCGCGACTCCTTGGGAGGCAAGCATGGCCAGCGGACCAGAGTGAGGGATGAAAAGGCGAGTTCTGGACGCCGTACTCCCTCGCCCGCCGCGGCGGGAGAGGGCCGGGGTGAGGGCCCCAACGGCCACGCGGAGCCCAACGGAGCCCCGAGCATGCCCCCTGAGGACGAGTGTCCAGACCAGAGCGCCCATTCGGCGACCGCAGCTCCACGAAGCGCTCGGGTGATGGCCCGGGGCCGTTAGGGCTGGCCCTGCGGACGGGCCCGAGCGCGATTGCGCCTGCGCGCGATGTTGAACGCCAGGCCACCAATGATCGCCGCCGCGCCCGCTACTACCGTGATCACCAGGCTCTTCGGCGTGCCCTCGGATGGCAGCGCCACCTCCTCGATCACGAACTGGGCGGGTGGGAACGTCACCACGTTCTCCTCGCTCGGACCGACCCGCACCAGCAGGACCTGGGGGCCCGATTCCCCCGGCACAGCCTGTACGTTCCACGACCAGACGGCGTACCCCGCCGAGAGGTCACGGACCACCCATCGGCCCTGGTCTGCGAACGTAAGCGACGGCGCCTCAAGGCTCGCAACCATCGTCTGGTAGATGATGTAGCGCTCCTTGGAGAGCAACCCGAGGTCGTCCCGCATTCCGGACCCGGCAATCGGCTTCTCCACCCGCAGCAACGAACTCACCGTGCTGTCCGTAACTCGCACTTCCAGCGTCACGTTGCGCGACTCGCCCGGCGCGAGGCGGAGGGGAAAGCTGAGTTCGTATCGCCCGCAGCCCACCTTCCTCGCTGGTGTCAACGGTCCCTCGCTCCCACAGGCCCCCGTTGGGACGACCGCCGCCACGGTCCCCTGCACGGTGGGCGCCGGCGCCGCCGTGGCTCGAGGCGTCGGCGCGATCGGCGGCGCCGTTGTACCCGGGGTCGGCGACCCCGCCGGGGCTGGCGTGTCGAGCGCTGGGACCCGCGTCCCGGCGAGGGTGGGTGCGCCCGTGGGCGTCGCCGCCGCCGTGCTCGGCGACGCGCCGGCAGTGACCGTGGACGCGGCCGTCAGGGTTGCCAGCGGAGGCGTGGGCGTGGGGCGCGCCGCCGTCGGCGCAGGCGGCAACGGCACCGAAAGGTCGAAGAGCACGATCCCGGCCGCCCAAAAGGTCGACCCCGCGGCGTCACCATCGACGAAGAAGGAGACCGCCACCCCGGGCGCCCCACAGGGCCCTCCCGCGGGGACATCCACCGTGTAGCGAGCCACCCCGTTCAGGCGGAAGGTCAGGGACGAACCACACACCCTGTCACCGATCCTCGCCTCCACCCGTGCACCTTCGGCGGGGACGAGACCGCGCACGAGGACGGAGCCGCTAAACCGCCCTCCCTCGGCCTGGGCGCGCGCCCGACCAGGGCCTTCCGCGTAAGCGAACGCGGCCAGGAGCACCACGACCAGCACAGCGACGCCCTGGGGCATAGCCACGAATCTCCGCAACCCGGTCTCCTGCAGCCGGCGCGAGAATTCGCAGCCCTCGGGCGACGACGCCCGGGCGCGCTCTCCACCGGCATGCGTGCCTACACGGTAGCAGCTTGGCGGCCAGGCCCGCGCGCCCTGCCGGCCTTCAACCTGGGTCCGTGTGTCGAGAACGTGTGAATTCTGGTACTTTCCGCCCTCGCACCTGGGCGTTCGCGTTCAGCGGTCCGCGATCAGCCTGTCCGAGATAATCCGCAACTGGATCTCCGAGGTGCCCTCGAAGATCTTCGTGAGCCGGGCGTCCCGCCAGTACCGCTCGATCGGCAGGTCCGTCGTGTAGCCATAGCCCCCGTGCACCTGAAGCGCCTCGCTCGTCACCCGCTCCGCCATTTCGCTCGCGAACCACTTCGCCATCGAAGCCTCTTTGTCGCAGCGGCGGCCAGAGTCGATCTGGTCACAGACGAAATAGGTGAGCTGGCGGGCGGCCTCGATCTCCGCTGCCATCTCGGCCAGCTTGAAGCGGATCGCCTGGAAGCTCGCGATCGGCTTGCCGAACTGGACGCGCTGCTTCGCGTAGGCCGTGGCGTCCTCGAGGCCGCCGCGGGCGAGCCCGATCGAGCGCGCAGCCGTGTGGGCCCGCGCCGTCTCCAGGAAGCCCATCGCCGACTTGAAACCGGCGTCGTCGCCCCCCTCTGCCCCTAGGCGGCCGGAGAGCGGCACCCGGAAGTCGTCGAAGTGGAGCGCGAACGTCCGCCAACCGTGGTAGCCGATCTTGTTAATGGGCGTCCCCTGGATCCCCGCCGGGAGCGTCCCCCGCTCCTTCTCGAAGAAGAACATCGCCGTGCCACCGTGCCGCCGGTTCGGGTCCACCTCCGCCGTCCGGCAGAGCACCGTGATGAAGTCGGCCCCGTCCGCGAACGTGCACCACATCTTCGAGCCGTTAATCACCCACTCGTCGCCGTCGAGCCGCGCCCGGCAGCTCACGTTCGCGAGGTCGGAGCCCGCTTCCGGTTCGGAGAGCGCGACCGCCCCGAGAAACTCACCCCGGGCCATTCGCGGCAGGTAGCGCGCCCGCTGCTCCTCGTTGAAGCCGCCGAGACCGTTCCCCCGGGCGATGATGCTGGCCACGCTCATCCAGCCCCGGGCCAGCTCCTCCGCCACGATGATGTACTCGAAGGCGCCCAGCTCCAGGCCGCCGTACCGCTCCGGGATGCGTATCCCGAAGTAACCCAGCGCCGCCATCTGGTCCCGCAGCGGCATCGGGATGTCGCCCTTCACCTTGTCCAGCTCGTTCGCGACCGGGAGCACCTCCTTCATGGAGAACTCCCGGGCTGACTTCTGGATCAGCAGCCGCTCCTCAGTCATGTACGTCATTCGCCGGGTCTCCTCTTCAGGTCGAAGTTGCGCCCGCTCCTGGCGCTGTAGCCGTGGGCATCACGGCCACTGGGGCGCCGTTTGGGTCTCACGCGGCGGGCGCCCACGTGCGGACGACATGGCCTCAGCGTGTGAGTGCCCGCGCCGACGCCAGTTCGACGATCGCAGAAACATCTTCCACCTCGTCGAACCGCGCGACGAGCTCCACAAGGTCCTCTGGCGCCCTCGGGCCCACCACCGGCGCCGCCAGCGAACGGAACTTCGCGGTCAGCCGCGACCACTGCGCGTCGAGGTCGGTCATGGGGATGTTGAGGTTCACCTTTTCCCGTAGCTCAGCGCCCGAACAGGTGACGATCGTCACCTCCGTCCCGTCCGACGCCGTAGCTGAACCCGCGACGCTCACGCGATCACGAATCGCCACCAGGTCCGGACGGGCAACCGCGCCGTCAGTGAAGGCCGCCTCCTGGGTCCCTCCGCCGGCGAGCGCCAGCGCGGCCGTGAAACGCAGGCTGAACTTGCCCTCCAGCGCCGTCCGCGGCTCCTGGATGTTGCACATCGCGAGGTTCCCCGGCGGCACCACGAGGCTGATCCGGGCGACGTCATCCGGGGCGAGGCCGTGCCGCTCCCGGAGCCGGGTGAGCGCTTCGATCGTCTCGTGCGTGCCGTAGCAGGCCGCGTGGTACTTGAACAGGACGTCCCGGATGGCGAACCCCGCGCCCAGGCCGTCGAGGGCACGGTCGGCGTTCGGTGTCGCCGTCTGCGTGGCCGCGAACCCCTGGCTGGCCTCGAGGACGGCCTCGGAGCTCGTAAACCCGCGTGCAGCGAGCGTGGCGGCGAGCAGCCCATTGGCCGCCGCCTTGCCCGCGTGCAGCGGCTTGCACATCGTCCCGAACATCACCTTCAGCCCCGCCGCCTGGGCGCCGGCGATGCCCAGGGCGTGTAACCACTGGCCTTCGTCCAGATCCATGAGGTGGGCGCAGGCCGCCGCCGCGCCGAACGTCCCCAGCGTCCCGGTCGCGTGGAAGCCCGTCGTGTAGTGGCCGGGCATCACGTAGGCGCCGATCCGGCACTCCGTCTCAATGCCGGCTACGAGGGCGGCCATCACGTCGCGCCCGGAGCTTCTCCGCCGTTCGGCCAGGGCCAGCAGGGCCGGGATCACCGGCACCGACGGGTGCCCGCTCATACCCTGGTGGACATCGTCGTAGTCAAGGGCGTGCGAGGCGGCGCCGTTCACCAGGGCCGCCTGCCGCGCGCTCACCCGGGCCCCATGGCCCAGGAGCGTGGACTGGGGCGCGCCCCCTTCGTCCAGCACTTCGGCCCGAAGCATCCGCGTGAGCGGTTCTTCGCCGCCGGCGAGGGCCACACCGAACCAGTCCAGGAGGCAGTGCCTGGCGATCGTGCGCACGTCCGCCGGAAGGGCCTCGTACGTGATTCCGCGGACCGCCTGGGCGATCGCCGCAGTGACGGCAACTGAATCCATATGACACTCCTTGGCGGGGTAACCGCGGCTACTCTACCGGCCCGCCGGAGCCGCTTCCAGCAAGGGGGGCGGCCCTACGCCTGGTCCATATCCCAGACATCCGTCCAGTTGCCCAGCCCCTGGCCGCCGTCCGCGACGATCACCGCGCCGTTAATGTAGCGGGCCGCGGGTGAGCAGAGGAAGGCGCAGATTTCGGCCATCTCGTCGCGCTCGCCCAGCCGGTGGGCGGGGATGTCGCGGACCTGGTGCGTCTCGTAATCCTCCGTCCCAAGCTGCGCGTACTCCTTCTCCCGCAAACCCTCGGTCGCGATGGAGCCCGGGGCGAGCGCGTTGATCGTCACGCCGTGCCGCGCCCAGTAGTTCGCGAGCGTTCGCGTCATACTCACGACACCAGCCCGGGCCGCCCCCGAGTGGATGAAGGCCGGCGCCCCACGTTCGAATGAGTAGACATGGACGATGTTCACGACTGCGCCCGAGCGTTGCGCGGTCAGCAGCGGCCCCACCCGGCTGAGCACGTTCCACGTCCCGTTCAGGTTCAGGTCGATCACCGACCGCCATCCCCGGCCGGTGATCTCCGAAGGGCGCGCCGGGAACTGTCCGCCGGCGTTGTTGATGACGCAATCGATGCGGCCGAAGCGCTCGACCGCGCCCGTCACCAGCGCATCGACCCGCTCCACCTCGCGGATGTCCGTGGCGATGGCCAGGGCCGTGCCGCCGGCCGCCTCGACCTCATCGGCCGTCTCTGAAAGCGTCTCCATGTGGCGGCCCGCCACCACGACATTCGCCCCGAGCGCGCCAAAACGCAGGGCGATCGCCTTGCCCATGCCCCGGCCACCACCCGTGACCACTGCCGTCCTGCCAGCGAACAGCCCGTCGCGCAGCACCCCGAACGCACCGGACACCTGTGCCTCCCGTCGAAGGCGGGAGAATACCACCCGCGCGTGCTTCGAGCGTCCGCCGGGCGCGCACATCAGGCGGGCGGCCGTTGACACCCCCCGACACCATATCCACACTGGCTGAGCTGAGCGGTTGGCCAGATTGCGTTTCGATTATGTAGGATGATCGATAGCGCCGCGATGGTTCGGCTCACATCCCCTACGAATTCATCAGCGCTCCTGGCCGGAGGCTCGCACGTGACCGACCCGCAAGTCTCGTCCCCGGGGAATCCGGATGACGCGGCAACCTTCGCCCAGCGGCTCATGGCGCTCCCGTCGCTACCCGAACTCGGCGAGCACTTCGGCGGCGGCGAAGGCCTCACTCAGCTCCTCCATCGGATCGCCACCCGGGGGCAAGACGTGACCTGCGCCCACTTCGCCGCCATCTCGGTTTTCGGCGAGGGCGGCCACCTCGACCGCTTCGTCCACGCCGGTATGCCCGAAGACACCGCCCGCAAGCTCGGCGCTCCCCCCGTCGGCCGGGGCCTCCTGGGCGCCCTCATCGAACACGACCGCGCCATCCGCCTCGCCGACCTCACCCTCCACGAGCGGTACACCGGCTGGCCCGACGGTCACCCCGACATGTGCGCCTTCCTCGGCGTCCCCATCCGGGCCGGTGGCCACACAATCGGGTCTCTTTACATGACCCGCATGCGCGGCGCCGAGCCGTTCAGCGACGCCGACGAGTTCGCGGCGACGATCCTCGCCC
>JBJXGC010000241.1:0-2670 GCA_046154545.1 Dehalococcoidia bacterium
CTGGGCGCCGCTGGCGGCGAAGCTGCCCGGCTTCCGTTGTCTGCTGCTCGACCGGCCCGGCTGCGGCCTGAGCGAGCCACTGCCAAAGTCGTTTCACGGGTTCGAAGGAATGGCGCGGGTCGGCGACGACCTGTGTGCGAGCGTGCTCGACGCGGCCGGCATCGACCGGGCAGCGCTCGTGGGGACATCGTTCGGGGGCTACTTCGTCCTCCGGGCGGCGGTGGCCCACGCTGACCGCATCGAGCGAGTGCTCGAGTTCGGCTACCCGATCGGCGCGCCACCATCCAGGGTGCCACTCATCATGCGCACCGGCGGGCTCCCTGGTGGGGCCCGGATGTCGCGATTGGCGCCGATGAACGAGCGCGGAATCCGCTCCGTGCTGCGTCAGATCGGGCTCGGCCGGGCGGTCGCCGAGGGGAAGATGGGGCCGGTAGAGATCGCCTGGTTCCTTTCACTGATGCGGGACACGGACACCATGGCGAACGAGCTGCGGGCGAACGGCGCCTTCTTTCGTCTCCGCGGCGACCTGCACCCGAGCGTCCTCCTGGCAGGCGCGCTCTTGCGTTCGATCGCGGTGCCCGTGCGCTTCCTCTGGGGAGAGGAAGACCCGTTCGGGACGGAGGCCGTGGCACGCGCGTTCACGGCCCAGATCCCGGGTGCCACACTGGAGATGATCCCGCGTGCGGGACACGCCGTGTGGATGGACGACGCGGAACTTGCCGCGCGCGAGACGGTGGCGTTCCTCGGCGGGTGAGCACGAACCGGCGGAGAATGGCCCGGCGCGGGTAGCGGCTACTCGCTCCGCAGACTCAGCATTCGGGTGGAACGTCGAAGAACTCCGCGATGGATGTCTCTTCGTTCCAGCGCATTCGAAGCTGGTCGCCCCGCGCTATCACATTCATTCGCCACCAGCCGCCGCCCTCGTACCTGGCACGATATGTCGTATACCGACCACCGCAAGCGCCAACGAGTTTCCCGGATGGTGTCTTCACATTCTCCATGGCCTTGGAGGCTTCGGACGCAGTGAGCCGTGCAGAGTCTGTTGTGGGAGCGGAGGTGGGGGCAAGCGAAGCCGCACGAGTCGGCGTCGGCAGTGGGGCCAGCGTCGGCCCGGGCGTCGGGGTGTCGAGCGCCCGTGTGGGCACGGCCTCGGCTGTGGCGGCAAGCGTCGCTGGCGGAGTCGCGGGCGTGGCTGTCGCCGTCGCGGTCGAAGGGGAAGACGCAATCTGGGTTTGTAATGCTGCTACCTGTGTTCGCAGTCCGCTGGTGTCGTCTCCGCCGCCGCAGCCCATCACGAACGCAGCGATACTAAAAACGATCGGAAGACATGGGGACCAGTTTCCCCTCCAGACCGCTGCCTTGAGTCGCGAGGTCGGGAGTGCGAGGTCCCGGTGCATGCTAACCCAAAAAAAGTAAGGCGTGGTGGGTCCGGTTCGCTAACGGGCTGGCCGGTTACGTGAACCATGCTGTCAGCGCGGCCGTGATAATGGATGTCGCCAGTGCCAAGGCCGCGACAACCAACGCAATTTGCCAGCTCACTTTAACAGATCGCTGATCATTTCGATCAGCCTCAAGCGCTCGGACTTTCTCCTCAAGAACAGCGATTCGTTCGCGCTGAGGGCTATCGCTGGCCAAGGTTAATCGCCGCCAGCCGTTGCTGAATGCGTTCCGCCAGCTCCATTAGTCCGTTTCGGGTCGCATCGTCTTGCGCTTTCCAATGCATTCCTGAGCCGGCTAGCTCAATCCCCACAACGAGGGCTTCGGGCCCGTCGTCTACGGTCAGCTGGTGGACCGGGTTCAGGACCTGCGACGCGGTCTTCAAACGGCCAGGCACGCCAGGCACCTCGATATCGTGGATCCATGGGAGTGCAAGAACCACAGCATTGGCATAGTCTCGATTCGGTTCTTCGTGGAGGACTATCGCCCACGTGAACGTTCCAGCCGCGGTCAGGCGTTTGAGGTGTTGCTCGAGCTGCGGCAAGACAAACCGTGATCGGAGCGAATCCGCAAGTTCTGGCCAACCGGACACCACCGTGACACTCATAAATCCCTCTTGAGGCGAAGCGTACCCGGACGATTATGCCGTGCTGGCGCTGTGATCTGCCACATGCCGCCTGGTTAACCTTAACGATGGGGCCAGGGTCTCGTCATCCGGGGCTACGCCCTGGACCTCTATCAGACGGACATCAGCATTGAGGGGCCGAATCCCGTCTCTCCCCCGCTCACTCGTCCCGGAGGAAGCCGTGGCGCTCCTTCTCCTTGACCCGCAGGGTCGCGTGGTCGGCGCGAGGGAAGACTCGTCGCCGCCTCGTACTCGCGGAGCGCCGCTCCTGAGGCCCGGCAGGCGTTGCCCTTAAAGGATATCCTCCATGTCGCCGATCAGGTCTGCCAGGCCGAGGCCGGTGATCAGGACAAATACGACCATGGCGGCGACGCGGGCTGGCTTCCAGGCGGGGAAGCGCCGCAGCACGGGCCAGCGCATGGCGAACGCCCACAGGCCACCCACCACGATCGCTACCACGGTCAAGGGAAAGAAGATGATCATCGAGGGGACGGCCGGGAGCGCGGCGGCGGCCGTCGGCCATCGCTGGCGCCACCAGAACCGTGGGAAGAGCTCGGTCAGCCAGGCGATGAGGCCAGCACCGGCCGCGGGTATGGCGATGAAGAGGG
>JBJXGC010000253.1:0-4922 GCA_046154545.1 Dehalococcoidia bacterium
CGCCGCGCGCCACGCGCGAGGTGACGACTCGCCCTTCCTCCTCTCGCCCGGCCGTCCGACCATCGGTCACACATGGTCCACACACCGTCCCTCAACCCGTGCACTTGCAGGGCCAGCACTCGCTCGCCACTCGGCGGCCACAGCCCCCGGCACCTCCTGGCCGGCTACGGGCGGCCACACCCGCAGCACGCAGCTCAGCGCACCAACCACTGTGCTCACCACACCGGCACCACTCAGTTTTCCCCGGCGCCGGCCCACTTCGCCGCTTGCCGCTCCAGCCGGTGCGGCAGAGAATCGCGGCGAGGAGGGTTCAGGTTATGGATGGCATCCTCGCGCGGTTGCCGGCGGCCTGTACCGCCGACGGCGAGTTCCGCCTGGCCGCCCGCTACTGGACGGGGACGTTGCGCCTCGACCTGGGCGACGAAGCCGCCGACTTGCAAATCGACGATGGTACCGTCTCTGCCGTTGGACCGGCTTCCGGCGCGCTGCCGGCCGGCACGGGCAACGTCGGCCTGCGCGCGCCGGCCGCAACCTGGGCGAAGATCCTGGCAGCCGTGCCACCGCCAATGTTCAACGATGTCATGCCGGCCCGCGCGGCGGGTATGGAACTCCTCGGCGACACCGAATCGTTCTGGCAGTACTACCCGGCGGTCCGCCGGACCGTCGATCTCCTCCGCATCGAACGAAACAGGGAGGCCACTGATGGCAGCTCGCTTCGATAGCCCCACCGGCCGCTACGTGCACCTCGAACTCGACGGCCTGGACCACCGGGTCTACTTCGAAGAGGCAGGCTCCGGTATCCCCCTGCTACTCCAACACACAGCCGGGGCGCACGGCGCCCAATGGCGCCACCTCTTCGAAAACCCGGCAATCACGGACCACTTCCGCCTGATCGCGTACGACCTGCCCTACCACGGCAAATCGCTGCCCCCAACGGGCAAGCAGTGGTGGGCCGAGGAGTACCGGCTCACCACAAGCCAGCTCATGGCCGTCCCCCCTCGCCCTCTCGACCGCCCTCGAGCTCGACCGGCCCGTCTTCATGGGCTGCAGCATCGGCGGGCTGCTCGCCCTCGACCTCGCCCGCTACCACGGCGACTGTTTCCGGGCGGTCATCGGCCTCGAGCCCGCCCTTAAGGTCGGCGGAGACCTCTCCGAGCTTCGCGGCTTCTGGCATCCGCGCGTGAGCAACGAGTACAAAGCGACCTTGATGTACGGCCTGATGTCGCCCACATCGCCCGAGGAGTTCCGGCGAGAGACGGTGTTCGTCTACAGCCAGGGCTGGCCGCCGGCCTTCCTCGGCGACCTGAACTTCTACATCGCCGACCACGACCTCCGCGAGGAGGCTGCGAACATCGACACGGCGCGTTGCCCCGTGCATCTCCTGACGGGCGAGTACGACTACTCCGCCACCGTCGCCCACGGCCAGGCCGCGCACGAAGCGATCGCCGGTTCGACCTTCGCCCCGATGCCTGGCCTCGGGCACTTCCCCATGGCGGAGGACCCAGAGCGCTTCTTCACCTACCTCCTCCCCGTCCTCGAGGCGATCAAAGCTGGGGCGTGAGCGAGTAGTCGGGCCGTCCCGTCATTCGTCGAACACTTCGTCGGCTGCGCCGAGGATGCGGATCTCGTCCCCCACGGAAACGACGCCGCCGACCTCCACCGAGACGCGGATGCCGCCCCGGCCCGCAAGCTCACGGAAGAGTCCCGGCCGGTTGTTCACGCGCCCGATATAGCCGCAGGGGGCGCAGATCCGCCGTCCGATGAACCGGGCGGTCCCGATGCCGAACTCCAGACCGACGAGGATGTCGAGGTCGATGCCCCGCGTCACGATGTTGCGGCGGAGGCCGTCCGGGGGCAGGCCCAGCTCGGCGGCGAGTTCGGCGCTCACGAGGGTGAGCTGCTGGTCCTTCCACTGCGGGTCGCTCCAGTGGCCTTTCCGGGTGGCGTAGCGGTCGCCCAGGATACCGAGGCCGGCCGCGACCTCCACGGAGACGTGCGAGGACATCAGCTCGCCGGCCGCCGCGGCCGTGAACAGTCCCGCCACGCGTGGCGGTTCGAGAAGCTCGTCATCAGCCATACCGCCGCTATCTGACCACGCCGGTGGGGTCGCTGTCTCGCCCCGGTAGGCACGAACGGCGCCGGCTGCCATACTTCCCGCACCTGCCGAAATCGGAGTGCACAGATGGAATTCACCTTCACCCCTGAACAAGAAGAGTTTCGCGGACGCGTGCAGACGTTCATCAAGGAGAACTGGGTGCCAGCACCAGCCAGCGCCCGCAACGGCAGCGACGAAACGAACGAGGCTGACCGCGCCTATGAGAAGCGCCTGGCGAAGAACGGCTGGCTGACCATGGCCTGGCCGAAGGAGTATGGCGGCCTCGCCGCCAGCCATATGCAGCAGACCATCTTCCGCGAGGAGAGCGCCTATGCCGGCGTCCCCGGCGGTGGCGGCCAGGGCATCAGCATGGTCGGCCCCTGCCTGATGGTGCACGGCACCGAAGAACAGAAACGCTACCACCTGCCGAAGATCGCCAGCGCCGAAGTCCTCTGGGGCCAAGGGTTTAGCGAACCTGGTTCCGGCTCGGACCTCGCCAGCCTTCAGACCCGGGCGGTGCGCGATGGCGACGAGTTCGTGGTCAACGGCCAGAAGATCTGGACGTCGGGCGCCCACCACGCCGACTGGTTCCACGTCCTGACACGGTCGAACCCGGACGCGCCCAAGCATCGCGGCATCTCCTATTTCCTGATCGACGCCAAAACGCCCGGCATCACCGTCCGGCCGCTGATCAACATGCTGGGCGACCATGAGTTCAACGAGGTCTTCTTCGAAGACGTGCGCGTGCCCGCGGCGAACATGATGGGTGAGGAGAACCGCGGCTGGTATGTCGCCACGACGCTCCTCGACTTCGAGCGCTCGGGCGTCACCTGGTCGGCCGGCAGCCGCCGCCAGATCGAGCAGCTGGTGGAGTACGGCAAGGCGACGAAGGGCCGGCACGGCCGCCTCGTCGATGACCCCGTGGTGCGGACGGGTCTCGCCGACCTCCGCGTCGCCGCCGAGGTCGCCCGGTTCCTGAGCTACCAGGTCGTCTGGATGCAGAGCAAAGGCAAGGTGCCCAATCACGAAGCGTCGATGTCGAAGATGTTCGGCAGCGAACTGAGTCAGCGCATCGCCTACTTCGGCATGCGCATGATCGGCCTCGGCTCTCTGCGCATCGCCGCCGACGACCCGGGCGCGCCGATTAACGGCTCCTTCGGGCGGTCGGTGATGCGGACGGTGCCCTCGACGATCGCGGCGGGTTCGAGCGAGATCCAGCGCAACATCATCGCGACCCGAGGTCTGGGGCTGCCGCGGGGGTAGGCACGCGCAGCTCCACCTATGCGGCGGGCTGCGGCGAAGTCAGACGCCCAAGCTCGTACTGATAGCAGGCGACGATGTCGTCAGCCTCCAGGTCCGAGAGGCCTTCGGGGATCTGAGCCGTCGGCTCGCCGGCCGCGAGCATCTCGAAGATGTCGATGACGCGAATCCGCATACCGCGAATGCACGGCTGTCCGCCACACTTGTCAGGTTCGACGGTAATCCTCTGACCTGTCTCCAACTGCGATGCCATGCACCGAGTGTAGCCGGTGCATGGCCGCATGACACCGGGTGGTGTCCCACGTTCGACGCCACGCTGCATCGCCACGATTCACGGGCGGCGACGCTTGACGCGAGGCGGCCGCTGGCACACGCTCCGGGCTCAACCACGTCTGGGCCCCGCCGTGATCGGCCGGGCCTCGCCGTGAGCACGCTCGAAAGACACCCTGGAGGACAATCACATGGCAATCGACTTCGAAATCCCGGCTGAGGCCAAGGCGATCCGCGAGAAGGTACGCAAGTTCGTGCACGAATATTGCGTCCCGGCGGAAGACGAGCTGCACGCGGGGCGCCCCTACAAGGAGGTCCTCGGCGAACTGCGCACGAAGGCCCGCGCCCAGGACCTCTGGTGCCCCTTCATCCCGAAGGAGTACGGCGGCATGGCCCTCGGCCCGCTCGCCAACGCCCTCGTCCAGATGGAGCTGGGGGAGAGCTACCTCGGAGCCCTTGCGCTGAACACCCAGGGCCCGGACGACGCCACGATGCTCACGCTCCTCACGTACGGGACAGACTTCCAGAAGGAGAAGTTCCTCAAGCCGCTCCTCGCTGGCGAGAAGCGCATCTGCTATTCGATGACGGAGAAGGCGGCCGGCGCCGACGCGACGGGCATGCAGACGCGCGCCATCCGCGACGGCGACCAGTGGGTGATCAACGGCGAGAAGTGGTTCAGCAGCGCGGCCAGCGTGGCCGACATCGCCCTCGTGATGGCGAAGACGAACCCGGACGCGCCCCGCCACCAGCAGTTCAGCACCTTCCTCGTCGAACTGCCGAACCCCGGCTACAAGATCGTGCGCGATATCAAGACGATGGCACTCGAAGGCCCGCTCAGCCACATCCTCGGTGGCGGCCACTCCGAGGTCGCAATCAACGACCTCGTGGTGCCCCACGAGAACCTGCTCGGCGGCGAAGGCCAGGGCTTCAACATGGGCCAGCACCGGCTCGCCTACGGGCGCCTGCGCCACGGCATGCACAACGTCGCCATGGCCCAGCGTGCGCTCGACATGGCCGCCAAGCGCGTCACGGAGCGCTCGACCTTCGGCAAGATGCTCGAGGAGCGCCAGGGCGTCCAGTGGATGCTGGCCGACTGCGCCAGCGAGTTGTACATCGCGCGTTTGATGCTGCTCCACATCGCCTACAAGGCGGAGAAGGGCATGGACCTCCGCCAGGAGAACCACATCGCCAAGGTCTACCTGGCCAACATGGTCTACCACGTGGTGGACACGGCCATCCAGCTCCACGGGGCGCTCGGCTACAGCCAGGACACACCGCTTGCCCGCTGGTACACCGG
>JBJXGC010000254.1:0-5639 GCA_046154545.1 Dehalococcoidia bacterium
AAGGGCGGGGGTCGGGTGGGCTAACCCCCACCCGGCCCCGCGCTTCTTCTTCGTTACGGGCCAAAGGCGCCGTGCCGCCCCTCGCCAGCCGCGAACCGCGCCGCCCCCTCCCGCGTCTCACCCGAGCGGATGACCTCTCGTCCCCGGTCGGACTCGTTCCTGATGGCATCCGGCCCGGTCATACCCCACTGCTCGTAGGCGGAAAGCCGGTCCGAGCGGAGACAGCGCTGCGGGAACGCCGCCAGCTCGTTCGCGAGGGCCATGGCCGCCGCCAGGGCGGTGCCCTTCGGCACGATCCGGTTGGCCAGGCCCATCATCCGCGCCTCCTCGCCGGAGACACCGCGGCCGGTGAGGATGAGGTCGAGCGCGTGGCTCTGCCCGACGAGCCGCGGCAGCCGGACCGTACCGCCGTCGATCAGGGGGACGCCCCAGCGCCGGCAGTAGACGCCGAAGACAGCATCCTCAGCCGCCACCCGCATGTCACACCAGAGCGACAGCTCCAGCCCGCCCGCGACGGCGAACCCTTCCACAGCCGCAATCACCGGTTTGCCGAGGAGGAGGTGGGTGCAGCCCAGCGGCCCTTCGTCGGCCTCCCGCCTCCGTCCGCCGCCGGCCGTGACGCCAGCGGCCTCTTTCAGGTCGTACCCGGCGCAGAAGTAGCCGCCGGCGCCAGTGAGGACTGCCACGGCCAGCGACTCGTCCGCATCGAACCGCTTGAACGCCTCGTAGAGGAGCCCGGCCGTTTCGGCATCGACCGCGTTGCGCGCTGCCTGGCGGTCGATCGTTACGACCGCGACCAGGCCTTCGACTTCGAAATGGACAGCCATCGGGTGCTCCTTCCGGCCCGTGCCCGTTAGGCCGCGCTCACTGTGGCGCTCGCCTTGCCGCGTCGCGAAGCAGCCGCAACATCTCTGGGTTGGACTGCAGGCCCGCGAGGAAGCCGTCGGAAGTGGCTTCACGGGCGTAGGCGGGCTCCAGGGTGAGCGCCCGGCCGATGTGTTTCAGCGCCTGTGCCGTGTCTCCGAGGACCGCCGAACACTGACTGACGCCGAAATGGGCCGCGGCGTCGTCCGGGTCCAGGCCAACAGCCCCCTGGAAATCCATCAGGGCGGCGGCTGTCTCACCATGGTGCAGGTTGGCCAGGCCCCGGTTCACCAGCACCGTGGTGTCGGTCGGGTCCACCGTCAGCGCCGCCGTGAAATCGGCGACGGCGGCGCCGTAGTTCATCCGGTAGAGCTGAAGCATGCCCCGATTGTTCAGGACATCGGCATCGTCCGGCACCAGCGCGGCGGCCCGGTCGTAGTCGGCGAGGGCCGCGTCCATCTTATCGACCCGGCCGTAGGCGTTCGCCCGGTTGTAGTAGGCGGCTGCCAGGTCCCGGTTCAGTTCCAGGGCCCGCGTATAGCACTCGATCGCCAGCTCGTACTGGGCGACGTTGAAGTGGACGTTCCCTTCGTCCAGGAACGACTCGGGGTCGCGGGCAAGCGTGTCGGTGGCGGCTGCGGGCTGCGGTCGGTCCGGCGGCCCGGCCTCCGCGACGGATTCGCCGGGGAGGGATTCAGTGCTCGGCGCAGCCTGGCTCGCGGTCTCCGCCGCGACGCCATCGATGGAGAGTGCCGCTGGCTCGCTGTCGATGGCCGATGCCGCCTCATCCGGGCCGGCGTCGGGCGCGGCCAGCGCCCACGCGGACGTTGCGGCGGGGGGAGCTGGCGCCTCTTCGACGACGTCCGTTGGGGCGGCGTCCGGCTGGACGCGGCGCTGCCAGGGCCACCGCCAGCCGCCGCGGCCCTGCACCGGCGCTGCTTCAGGAACACTGGCGCCCGGCTCGCTCTCGGCGGCTGCGGCGGCGATGGCCTCGACCGGCGCGATAACCGTGGCCGCTTCCGCAGCGGACTCCCCAGCTTCGGGTTGGACGCTCGCCGTGTCCGCGGCGGGCGATGCCCCGACCGGCACGATGACCGTGGCCGCTTCGGCAGCGGCGTCCGTGGCCTGGGCTTGGTGGCTCACGATGTCTGCGACGGGCGCGGCTTCGGCGGCGGGAGCCTCGAGGGGCGCGATCAGCGTCGCTGCCTCGGCAGCGGACTCCCCAGCTTCGGGTTCGACGGTCACCGTCTCCGGCTCTGGCGCGGTCTCGGCCGCGAGGGCCGCCACCGGCGCGACGGTCGCCTGGGCCGCCGCCATCACCGTCGCCGCTTCGGGAGCGGCCTCCGTCGCCTGGGGAACGTGACTCACGACGTCCTGGACGGGCGCGGGTTCGGGCGCCGGGGCCTCGGCCGCCGCTCGTGGCTCCACCGGTTGCGGCCGGGCGCGGGGGGCCGGCGGCGCCGGCGCTTCGGCGACAGGCTGCGTCGCGCGCTGCCGCGCGTACGTCCAGATAGCTGAGGCGCCAACGGCGACGAACACCAGCCAGGTGATGAGCCGTTTCATCGGCCCGTGGCCCCTTCAGCGCGTTCCATCAAGGCCTCCGTCACCGCCACGAGCCCGCTGTAGGCGTAGACGATGTAGTCGCGGGGGTGGAGTTCGAGCTTCTTCTTGACTTCGCTGCGAGCCGTCACCGGGTCCCACGACCCGGCCATTTCGATGGCGTCGTGGTCGATCCCGAATTCGAGTTCGTACAGCTCCCCGTCCTCGCAGACGACGACGCAGCCCCGGTCGGCGCTGGCCGCCGAACCTTCCTCACACTCGATCGCGTTGGTGAAGAAGGCGTTCGGGAACGAGGGGAACGGGTCCAGCTCGGCACAGGCTTCGCGCAGCAGTTCACGCAGTTGGGACGCCGCCCGATCGAGGACGATGTCAGCCTGGGCCTTCCGCAGCAGTGGGTCTCGCTCCATCGTGCGGCAAGTATAGGAGCCCCCGCCTGTACGTTGCACGGGAGGTTGGGCCGTGACCGCAGGCGCCACTTCCACGCTCTGTGACCTGGGACGTAGAAGCCATCCGGTCGTGGGCGCTACACTGCTCGCGAATTGGTTCCGGAGGCTGGCCGTCATGACATCCGTATTCATCAGCTATAGCAGGGCGAATGCCGCCCGGGTCGAAGTCCTCGCCCGCGACATCAAGAGCCTGGGACACGAGACCTGGCTGGACCAGGACCTCTCCGGCGGCCAGCGCTGGTGGGACCGCATCCTCCAGGAGATCCGCACGTGTGACGCCTTCGTCTTCGCCCTGAGCGCCGAGGCCATCGACTCGCACGCCTGCCTGAGCGAGTTCCGGTACGCCGCCGCGCTCGGCAAACCGGTCCTTCCCGTGCTGGTCGAGCAGAACGTGTCGGACAGCCTCATGCCGCGGGAGCTTTCCGAAGTCCAGCGCATCGACTACACGAACGAGGACAAGGCCGCCTTCGCGGCCCTGAACCGAGGGCTCAGCTCGCTGCCGCCCGCCCCGCCTCTGCCCGGCGTCCTGCCCCCGCCGCCGCAGGTCCCGGCCTCGTATCTCTTCGACCTGAAGACCGAGATCGAGGGTCCCGGGACGATGACGGCGGACCGCCAGGAACAGCTCCTTGCCGAATTGAAGAACCGCATCGTCCAGGGCCACGACCCGGCCGACGTCCGCGCCCTGGTCACCCGGTTCCGGGCCCGGCCTGACCTGCTCGTGCGTGCCGACCGGGAGCTGACGGAACTTGACGCGCGCCTCAGCGGCGAGCCGCAACCGGTTGCGCCACGGCCTGCCGTGAGCCTCGGCCAGGAACCGGCCCACACGGCGCCGCCAGTTGTGACCCCCCGGCCGATCCCCCCGACGCCCCAGCCGGCCGCGACCATGGCCGCTCCCCAGGCCGTCAGCGGGGCCTGGTGGCTCGCGCCGATAGTCTTCTCATTCCTGGGCGGCCTGGTCGCCTACTTCGTCATCAAGCCGGCCAACCCGAAGACGGCGAAGAACATGCTGATCGCGGGCATCGTCATGACGCCCGTCTGGATCATCGTGGGCGCGGCAGGGGGCGCCTGAGCCCCGTCCGGGGCGAGCCGTCTCAGGCTTCGTGGTCCGCGTGCCCATCGGCGGCCGCCAACGCCTCCTGGACGAACGCGCGCAGCCGCCCTGGGAGCGGCGGCCACTCGCTGGCCGCGAAATACTCCGCCCGATCGACCTCAGCGCTCTGCGAAGGGGACCGCCCATCCAGCCGTTCACACGCAAAGGCGATGCGCACCTCGCCGAACTCCCCCCGGCCCACCGCCAGCGCCCGGCCGGCCCGCACCGCCAGGCCGACTTCTTCTCGCGCCTCCCGTTCCGCCGCCCGGGCCGGTTCCTCTCCGCGCTTTACCCAGCCCCCGGGCAGGCCCCAGCCAGCGCCTGCGTGGTAGGTCTGGTGGACGAAAAGCAGCCGCCCCGCCTCATCCCGGATGATCGCGACCGCGCCGATGGGGGCGCGCGCGATCAGCGCACGGATAGCGGCGTGTTTCCCGAACTCCGGCAGCCGCCGCCAGGCGGCGAGCAGCCACCGGTGGCCGGCCAGCCGCAGCCGCTCAGGCACCACCGCGACGCCTCAATCGTCGCCCGCCGTCCCGCTCTTCCGGTGATAGGCGCCATTGAAGACGCCATAGGCGCCGCACTTCGTGCAATCGACATCGTTGCCGTAGCAGCAGAAGGTCCGCTCGAAGTTCCCGCCCTCGCCCATATACAGGGGCAGTGTCTTGCGCAGTCCGCAGTTTTCGCCGTGCACGCCGGTCGATTCGAGGCTGCGGTCCGAGAACATCAGCTCGAGCGCGCCAACGTTCGATTTCACGAGGCCCGGGTACTTTTGCTTCACGGCGATCACCCGCCGGACCACCTCGTCCCGCTCCCGCAGGTCGTCCCAGCCGAGCCCGGTGTGGTCGTCCCGGGTCGGCACGTAGAACGTGAAGGCGAGGCCGGTAATCGGCCACTCCTTCACCGTCTCGACGAACTCCTCGATGCCCGGCGCGTTCTGGCGGGTGATCGTCATCTGGAGCATCACGGTCGTCCCGTCGGCGGGGTCGCGGGCGAAGACCGCCTCCTTCACCTTCTGGAAGACGCCCTGCCCGCGGATCGCGTCGCTCATCTCCTCCGGGCCATCGAGCGAGACCGTCACCAGGTGGCCCGGGACGGAGGGGATACCGTAGGTGCCGTTCGTCACGATCGACGACCGTTCGAAGAGCGGCATCGCCGCGAGCACGAGCGCCTTGCGGATCATCGGCTCGCCGCCCATGAAGAGCATCGACTTGATGCCATGCTTATCCCGCAGCGTCTCCAGCTGATGGAGCATGGTCGCGTCGTCCATCTTGTCCTTCGGCTTGTTCGGGTTGTCGGCCCGGAAGACGAAGCAGTGGGTACAGGAGAGGTTGCAAACGTTGGTGACGTTCACCAGGGCCGAGGCGTACTCCACGTCACCGAAGTCCGTTGGCTCGCGAAACTGGACGTTGACGGTGCGCTCCATGGCGCGCCCTCCAGCCCGCTGCGGCGGGTGATCGCACTCTATCACTCCCGCCAGGCGCTTTGGCGTTTGGCAGGGGGCACGAGGCGGTCCGGCCGGACGCGAGTGACAGCCCCGTGGCAACCGCGTGACAACCCCGGAGCAGACCGCGCCTTCATGCCGAAAACTATCGCGAGAGGTTCCCAATGCGGATCGAAAGCTCACAACTCCTCCTGGCATCAACGCACGAGTTCGTGCGGCAGACCGAACGTGACGAGAC
>JBJXGC010000283.1:0-16512 GCA_046154545.1 Dehalococcoidia bacterium
CCCGGCTCAGGGAGCCGGGCCCACCACCACCCGGGTTCCATCGAGTAGCCATGCTCAAAGGCCTCAACCGCGCCGCCATGCTCGCCATCATCCCCTTGATGGCGTTTGCCATCTCCCGGGCCGCGGCCAGCGGGGGCGGGAAGGTCGCACCCCCGGTTACGGGCACGGTGGCCGTCGCGAACCTGCGGGGCGAGTCGCTCGGCTTCATCGGCCTTTCCCCGGGGGCCGGCACGCGCGTGCTCGCCCTCGCCGGCCCGCCGCATGAGCTTGTCTTCGTCGATGGGCGGCTCTACGCCACCCTTGGCCGGGGAAACGGCCTCGTCGAAGTCGAGCCTCGTGCCCCGGGCGTCCTCCGCTCGCTGAAGCTCGAGGGCGAGCCCCACGGCCTCGCGGTCCGGGGCACGGACCTGCTCGTCACCCGCGATAAGGCCGATGACATGCTCGTCGTAGACCGCCAGTCCTTCACTGAGACGTTTCGCATGCCCACCGGGCGCGCACCTCACACCGTCGTCTCGGCAGGAAGCTCCGTCTTCGTGACTGATACGCGGGACGGCGTCCTGCGGCTCATGGCCAGGGCAGCCCAGACCGCACCCACCGGTGACCTGCCGGAGAGCGTGGCCGTGGTGGGCGCCTACGTCGTCACCGCCGATGCCGGCAGCGGCACGCTGAGCGTGTTTCGCGCCTCCACCCTCGAACCGGTCGGCCGGGTGAGTGTGGGGCGGGAGCCCGTCCGCGTCATCGCGGTCGATGACCATCGCGTCGCCGTCTCCCTGGCGGGCGAGGCCCGGGTGGCCATCGTTGACCTCGCCCGGATGAAGGTGGAGCACCGCCTGAATGTCCTGCCGCGTCCCGATGGCCTCTGCCTTTCGCCCGATGGCGCCTTCGTCGCCGTTGTCTCGAACGCGAGCGATGCGGTCCAGCTCTTCGACACGAAGGAGTGGCGCTCCGCCGGCATCCTGGAGACGGGCGACGGGCCCGGCGCCTGCGCCTGGCTGCCATAGCCTCCGGCGGTAGGCCCGGTCAGGGGCCTTCGCTTCCCGCCACCTCGGACTTGCTCCTGATCGCTTCGGCCCTGCTAGGATCGCCTCGAGGGGTGCCATGGCCCAGGCGTTGTGCAAAGTCGGCGGCCGGTTTTCGAAGTGCGTCCAGGCCCCGGTCAACACCTGCCAGTATTGTGGCCGGCCGTTTTGCGGGGCCCACACGTACCATATCCGCGATCACGAAGCTGTTTGTAACCGCAAAGGTTGCCGGCTGAAGCAGGACGACCTCGTCCAGCACATGGCCTACCGCCGTCGCGTCCGCGAACGCAACCATGCCGGGCTCTGCGGCGTCGAGGATTGCGGCCCCCACCCTCGCCATGAGTGCTCGCTCTGCCAGGGCAACTTCTGCCCGGCCCACGTCTCGGAGCGCATGTACCCGTTTCGGGAGGGCTACGTGAGCGTCACCCGGCCCGCCAGCGTCTGCAACTGGTGCTGGCGCCGCCGCAAGATCTGGCGGCGTTAAGGTACCGGCCGGCGGCGGACGAGCGCGGCGTAGTGGCCCCGTCCGTGCGATCATGGCCGCGATGAATGAGAGCGCCGTCTCCCTGGCCGCGATCCGCGCGGCCCACGATGTAATCCGGCCGGCCATCCGCCTGACGCCCACCTGGCCTTCCGTGACCCTCGAAGAGCTGGCCGGGGTCCCCGTGCGGCTGAAGTGCGAGCAGCTCCAGCTCACTGGCTCGTTCAAGATCCGGGGCGCGACCAACTTCGTTCACCACCTGACCGCTGCCGAGGCCGGCCGGGGGCTCATCGCCGCCAGTGCCGGTAACCACGCCCAGGGGGGTGGCCTACGCAGCAGCCGCGCGCGGGATCCGTGTGACGGTCGTCATGCCCGTCTTTGCGCCGCTCGCCAAGGTGACGGCCGCTGAGGGGTACGGCGCCCGCGTCATCCTCAAAGGCAATTCGCTCGAGGAGGCCCGCGCTGAGGCGATGGCGATTGCCGCCGCGGAGGGAAGCGTCCACGTGCCGCCCTTCGATGACGACAGGATCATCGCCGGACAGGGCACGCTAGGCCTCGAACTGCTCGATCAGGAGCCGGACCTTGCCGAGGTCCTCATCCCGGCCGGCGGCGGCGGGCTTCTCGGCGGCGTTGCCCTCGCCCTCAAGGAGTCCAACCCCCGCATCCGGGTGATCGGTGTCCAGAGCGCCGCCATGGATGGCATCGTCCGCTCGCGCCTCGCCGGTAGACCGGCGGCGGCGCCGCCCCTCCGCACCATCGCCGACGGGGTAGCCGTGGCCGGGCCTTCGGAGCGCACCTTCGCCCTCGTCCAGCGCTACGTTGATGACGTCGTCTCGGTCCCGGACGACGCTGTTGCCCGGGCCATCGTCCTCCTCATCGAGAAGTCGAAGTTCATCGTCGAAGGGGCCGGCGCCCTGGCCGTCGCCGCCCTCCAGTCCGGGGCCTATCGACCCAGCGGCAAGACCGTTGCCGTCCTTTCCGGCGGAAACATCGACATCAACCTCCTCGGAAGCATCGTCCGCCGCGGGCTCGTCGAGGCAGGCCGCTATCAGCACCTGACAGTCGAGGTCGCCGATACGCCGGGCGAACTCGCCATGGTCCTCCAGGTCATCGCCGCCGCCGGTGGAAACGTCGTCGAGGTGGGCCACGACCGTGAGTCGCCGACCGCGCCCATCGGTGTGGCCGTCATCGACCTGCTCCTCGAGGTAAACGGCCCATCGCACCTGGACCTGGTGATTACGGCGCTCCGAAGCCAGGGCCTGGAACATGTGGAGGGCAGCCCCGCCCGCCTGGCGACCGAGTCAGCTCAGCGGCGGCACAAGACTTAGGGCCGGCCCTCGTCGCGGCGCGTATCTCGCAGCAGGAGCACGTCGAGCACCAGCATGACGGCGCCTGCGAGCGCCGACAGCAGCGCGAGCCGGACGGGCCGTCCGGCCAGCGCGGTGAAGAAGTGCCCTATCCCGGAGAGTATGCGCATGCGGTCGATGCTCCTGGCCTCAGTGGCTGAGGAAGCTGCCCTCGGAGGTCTCGAGGTGGTGCACGTCGTTCAGGGAGTGGACGGCCCGCACTCCGTGTCCTGATGCGACCACACTTACAGACGTGTGCGCCGGCCGGAAGAACATGTCGAACGGAGTGCCGATGATGTGGCCCACGTAGGCGTTGATCACGCCGCCGTGGCAGGCGATGACGACCCGCTTCCCTTCGTTCGCCGCGATGATCCCCTCGATGCAGTTCACCGTCCGCTTACGGAACTCGAAGCTCGATTCGGAGTACGGGTAGATGTCCCACTTCTTCTCGTGCAGCATCCGCTCGCGGATACCCGACAGGAGCGGCTCGCCGAAGAACTCGACCGCTGACTTATCGAGGGGGATGTCGCGAAACACTTCCACCTCGCGCAGGTCGTCCATCACGATCGGCTCCATCCGGTGGTGGCGCGCGATCTGGCGGCCGGTCTCGTAGGCGCGCTTCAGCGGGCTCGCGTAGACCGCATCGATGTGCTGAGTGGAGAAGCGTTGGCCTACCAGGTCGGCCTGGCGGTTTCCCCGCTCGCTCAGGGGCGGGTCGATGGTTTCGCCGAATGGGCCGGAGCGGGCGTCGGCGATGTACTGTTCGCCGTGGCGCACGAGGACGACCTGGGTGACATCTTCGACGCCCGTCAGGAACGCCCGGTCGAAGACCATCGGTGGCCGCGCAGGGCCGTGGGACTGTTGAGACATGCAGCGAACCCACCAGCGAGGGTAAGCCCGACTATCGCCGATGCCAGGCCCCGGCGCAATGCCGGGGCCTGGGCGGGGCCGCGGAGCTTTAGCCGCCGAGGTCAGTGACTACGTAGTCCTTGGGGGGCTCGAACTGCTTGTCGTCCACGTTGGTGCTGATCTTTGTCGCTTTGATGGTGGTCTTGCCGGTGCCGTCCGTCTGGTCGGCACGGGTCATGATGCCGTTGTCCTTGCCGAAGCAGGCGACGCCTTCGGTGGTCGAATCCTTGATGTTGAAGCACTTGCTGGCGACCCCGGCGATGGTCTCGTCCTTCAGTTTCGTGACGACCGTCTTCTCTTCGACATCGCCGATCAGGCTGTTCAGGCTGAAGAAGTCTTCAGCCGTGCCATCGCTCTTGGACTTGATGCAGGCTTTTCCGCTTCCCGAGCCGGAGCAGAGGAAGCTGTTCTTGCCGTCGTCGATGATGATGAACGAGCCGAGTTCGTCCTTCGGGCCATCTGTCGTCTCCAGCTGCGTGTAGAGCTTTGGCGACTTGTAGGCGACGGTGATCTTCCGCTTCGTGACTGACTTGTCCGTGTTCACCACGTCCATGTCGTAGTTGGCGCTGAATGTTTTCTTGCCGGCCTCGGCGGAGAGCTTCTTCAACTCGTCGGCGCCGGAGCCCGTGATCTCGCCGCCTCCGGTGGTCGCGCCGGCCGTCGCCTGGCCGGTGCCGCTGGCCGCGGTCCCCTCGCCCTTGGGCTCGCTCGTTGATGCGGTGGTGGGCGTCTTGTCCGTGGTGTCATCGTCGTCACCACCACAGGCGGCGAACAGACCGAGCGAGGACAGGGCGAAAAGGGCGAACAGGCCGGGGAGCAGGCGTTTCTTCATTCGCCCATAGTCCGCATCCATCGTGAGCACCGTCAACCCGGGGAAACCCGCAGTCTGTGAGCTGCGTCTCACAAGCACCGCGGCTACACTGCGGCAGGCCCAGGCCGGCAAAGGAGCAACCCATGGAAGCGCCCCACGTCTCCGTCATGATCCGCGGCTGGGATCTCCGCGCCAACACGACCGGCACGATGACGCTCGACGCCGCCCGCCGGGCCGAGGCGATTGGGCTCGACGGCCTCCTCGCCGGTGACCACGTGACCTTCTACGGCTTCGGGTTCGATGGCCTCCAGACGCTGACGGCGGTGGCAGCCGTGACGGAGCGCATCCAGCTCAAGACGGCCGTCTATCTCCTGCCCCTCCGCCACCCCATCCCCGTTGCCCTCCAGGTGGCGGCCCTCAGCCAGCTCAGCCTCGGGCGGTTCGTCTTCGGGATCGGCGTTGGCGGCGAGGACCCGCATGAGTTTACGAGCTGCGGCATCGACCCGCGCTCCCGTGGCGCCCGCACGAACGAGGCGCTCCAGATCCTGCGCCGCGTCTGGAACGAAGACCACGTCACCTTCACCGGCAAGCAGTTCGACCTCCACGACGTCACCGTCTATCCGAAGCCGATGGGCCACGTCCCGATCTTCGTCGGCGGCCGCAGTGACCATGCCCTCCGCCGTGCCGGCCGCTGGGGCGATGGCTACACCGGCATCTGGCAGTCGCTCGAGCGGTTCGCCCAGTGCCGCGCCCTGATCGACGAAACCGCCGCCGCCGCGGGCCGCGAGGGCGCCGCCATCGAGATGGGCATGCAGTTCTGGACGGCGATCGACGCTGACCGCGGCCGCGCCCGGGAGATGGTCGCGAAGGGGATGGAGAGCACTTACCGGCTGCCCTTCGAACGCTTCGAGCGCTACACGCCCTACGGGCGGGCGAAGGCGGTTGCCGAGGCGATCATGCCGTACGTTGAGGCAGGCGCCCGCCACGTGAACCTCATGCCCGTCCAGGGCTCGCCCGAAGAGAACATCGAGCGGGCGGCCGAGGTCCAGTTCGCCCTGCGCGAAATGGTCAGGTGAGGGGCGTCCCGCTGCCTCAGGCGGCGCTTGCCGCCAGGCCCGTCTTGCCCGCTTCGACCACGCCGCCCGTGCTGAGCCGGACCGCCGGCACGCCAAAGTCGCGCACCGCCTCGCGTAGCTCATGGGGGCGGACTGGCTTTGCCAGGAACGCGCAGGCGCCGAGACGGTAGCTGGCGATGACCTGCCGGTCCGAGGCGAGTTCGCTCAGGATGGCGACCGGCGCCCGCTCCAGCCAGCGCCGCGTCCGGATCTCCCCAAGCAGTTCCAGGCCGGTCATGCCCGGCAGTTCCAGGGCGGCGAAGATGAGCGAGGGGACGAGGCGCTGGCTCTCGAGCAAGGCCAGCGCGGCCTCCGCGCTTGGCGCCCAGGTTGCCTCAGCGCCCGGGATCACCGCCGTCAGCTGTTTCACGGTCTTCGAGCCGTCTTCTTCGTTGGAGTCGATTACCAGGAAGAACTTCTGCATGGCTGCCTCACTGTCTGCTGATCAAGATATCGGCAGATACCACCCGGCATTAACGCCCTCTTCCCGGCCCGTCCACCGCATTGTCACCCCGGCAGGGGGTCCGCCGGGCGAAACTGGACGAGCGTCACCTCCGGGGTGACGTCCGCGAAGTCGGCCACGACTCGCATCCCGATCTTCACCGTCCCGGCGTCGCAGCCCACGATGTTCGCGGTCATATGGGGGCCTTCGTCCAACTCCACGATCGCGATCGCGTAGGGCACGTCCGGCGCCCATTGGGCCGCCGTCGGCCGCCGCGCGACCGTGAACGAATAGACCGTCCCCCGCCCGGAGACATCGACCCACTCCAGTTCGTCGCCGGCTCCGAAGGGCGACCTGATTCGCGGGTAGAAGACGTACTTGCCGGTCGTTTTCGACCGCTGCAGGCAGAGCCGGTGTTGCCGCGCCGCCTCCCAGAACGGGCGCGTGACCTCGTTGGGCTCAGGCAGCGGCTTGCTATAGGGGCTGGCCTCCGGCTCATCGCTCATCGCGCCCGCCCAAGGATGAGCGAAACCTGGTCGCTCATGATCCCGCCGTTGCCGTTGACGAAAGCGAACTCGCACTTCTTCACCTGGCGGCCCTTCGCCCGCCCCATCACCTGGCGCGCCGCTTCCGTGACGTGCGACATGCCGCCGGCGGCGCCCGCCTGTCCAAACGAGAGCTGGCCGCCATGCGGGTTCAGGGGGAAGTCGCCGTCGAATTGCAGGTTGTGCGCGTCAACGAACGCCCCGCCCTGGCCCTTCTTGCAGAACCCCGCATCTTCGAGCGAGATGAGCACCGTGATCGTGTAACAGTCGTAGATGCTCGCCACGTCGATGTCCTTGGGCCGGACGCCTGCCATCGCGAACGCGTCGCTGGCAGACCGCTTGATGGCCGAGGTCGTGAGGCTTGGCGCGAAGGTGATGCTCCGGTGCGTCGTGTGGCCGCCAGCCCCGAGCACGTAGGCCGCCGGCCGCTTCAGGCGCCGGGCGCGCTTCGCGCTGGTCACGACGACAGCGGCGGCGCCCGCCACCGGCATCACGATTTCGAGGAGATGGAGCGGGTCCACGACCACCGGGGAATTGAGGACGTCCTCGACCGTGATCGGTTGCCCGAAGAAGAGGGCGTCGGGGTTGTGACAGGCGTTGTAGCGTTGGGCAACGGCGATCTTCGCGAGCTGTTCCGGCGTGACACCGTACTCGTGCATGTAGCGGTTCGCGATCATCGCGTAGCCGTAGTTCGCGCCGATCGCCCCGTAGGGCGTGTCGAACTCGCTCACGGGCGTGCGGTCGATGCGGCGGCCGCTGAAGCCGGCGCTCCGCCGTGGGCCCTGCGTCGTCCGCTTCTCGCGGCGGGTCGCGGTCGTGCAGACGACCGTCTCGCAGAGGCCAGCGGTGATGGCCGCGGCCGCCCGCGCCACCATGCCTGCCCCGCTCGCACCGCCAAGGTCCACGATCTCGGCGAAGCGGATATCGAGGCCCATGTACTCGGCGACCGTCGCGGGCGCTTCGAAGGGCGCCTCGGCAAACGCCTCGACGCAGAGCCCATCGACTTCGCCCGGCTCCATCCCGGCGTCGGCGATAGCTTCCTGGGCGACCTGCGCCAGCATCCCGAGCGTGGTAGCTCCCTCGGTGTAACGCGTGGGTTTGAACTCGGCCACGCCGACAATGGCGGACCTGCCTCGAAGCGACATCTACTCCTCCAATGCCCGGGTGGCGTGTAGCGTAGCGGAATCCTGTGCGAACGGCCCGCACGGCTCGGAGTGACCCCATGCTTCAAACGGCGCTGACACGGCTCCTCGGCATCGACCACCCGATCATCCAGGCGGGCATGGGGGCGGACGCGGGCCCGGACTTAGCGGCGGCCGTTTCCGGCGCGGGCGCCCTCGGAACCCTTGGGAGCGTGGCCACGCCGCCGGACCGGGTTTCCTTGAACATCCGCCGCTGCCGTGACCTCACCGCCCGGCCATTTGCCCTGAATCTCGTGACGTTCGAGACCGCGCCTTTCCGCGATGAACTCGTCGAGCTCGCGCTCCGTGAGCGGGTGAGCATCGTGACGCTCTCGTTCGGGGACGCTGCCCCGTATGTCGGCCGCTTCAAGGACGCTGGTGCGCTGGTGCTGGTCCAGGTCCAGGACTATGCGGGGGCGGTAGGGGCGATCGCCGGGCGGGCCGACGCGGTTATCGTCCAGGGGAACGAGGCGGGCGGGCATACAGGCTATCGCGGCACCCTGAGCCTGGCGGCCCAGGTGATCGATATCGCCGGCGATACGCCGGTCGTGGTGGCTGGTGGCGTGGCGAACGGGAGAGGCCTTGCCGCCGCCCTGGCGATGGGCGCCGCGGGCGTGGTGATGGGGACACGCTTCAAGGCGACGTTCGAGTTCGCAGGGACGCAGGCGCAGAAGGACGCGATCGTCCAGAGCGACGGCGGGGACACCGCGGCCGACCTGCTGCTGGATATCCCTGCGCCGTTCACCTGGCCCGGGAACGTCATCGGCCGGGCGATGCGCAACCGCTTCACCGCCGAATGGAGGGGGCGCGACGAGGAACTGCGCGCCCTGGTGGCGAGCCGACCCCCGGCCGCCTTCCTCCAAGAGCTGGCGAGTGACCCCGCGACCGCCCTCAACTGGGCGGGCGAGGCCTCGGGGTTGGTGGACGGAGTCCTGCCTGCTGCCGAGGTGGTGCGCCGCACAGCCGACACCGCGGCAGCGCTCCTGCTGCGTGTCAGTCGGATGGTGAGCGAGTAAGGCCGGGCGCGGAGATTGCGCTGGAAGTCCCGGTTCCTTAGACGGCCGCTGTATCGACCACTTCGGCCGGGGTGGCGCGGATGATGGGGCCGTTCTTGAGGAGGGCGTCGAGCGTGAAACCCAGGTCGCCGGCTTCGCAGAGGGAGCCGCAGTAGGTCATCTTCAGCGTGCTCGGAGACCTTCGCCAGTCGTAGCGAAGGCCACAGCGCGCGCATACCTTGATGTTGTTGAAGCTGATGCCGGTTGGCCCCGGACCGATGGGTGTCTCCATCGCTTTTCTCCCTCACGCCCCACTGCTCTGTAGAACGTAGTAACAGCGTAAAAGGTTGCCAGCTTTCGCGCTACTAGCGAATCGATAGTAATGGGAAGAATGTGTTACGGAGGTCAGGCGGCCAGGAGTTCGCGCCACTCCTTCTGGATGACGCGGACGGGCTGGAGCAGGGTTTCGATGGTGAAGCCGAGGTCACCTTTTTCGCAGAGGACGCCGCAGTAGGTCATCTTCAACGAGCTGCTGCCGGACCGCCGCCAGTCATAAGGCACGCTGCAGTGGACGCAATTGCGCATGTGGGGCGATGGCATGGTGGAACTCCCTGGTGGGCGACCTGTCTTGGCGGGACGCCTTAGTGCCTTGATGTTCGGCACTCCTGTGCCACTGGCGCACTAAGGGTTCGCCCGGGTCAACCGCACTCAGGCTACCAACCTCGGCGGATACCACCGGTGAGGACGCTGACACCCTGCCGATTCTTAACCAGGGCTTGCCTTCCCGGTCAGGACACGCCGCCGCCAGCCCCGCCCCACCCGCGCGGCGACGTGCGCGCTCGGCCGTTCAGCGGCCGGCCGAGCCGCGCTGCGCCTACGGCAGTCTCGCCCTCAGGACTTGAGGGCGATCTCGCGCAGGCGGCGCATCGCCTCAGCCCGCCGCCGGTTCGCCTCCGGCATCTTCGCCAGGTCTTCCTCCGCGACGTTGAAGCCATACGCCTGGTACGAGGGGATCTCGGCGTCGATCAGCGGCTTCATGAACTGCTTGCGCTGGAACGCCTTCTCGACGTACGGCGCCAGGTCCTCGGCCTTCTGCTTCAGGCGTTCAGCCTCGTGCTCCTTGAACTCGGGCATCACGTCCGCCGCGAACAGCTCCAGGGCCTCGCAGATGTGCTCGTGGCGGTTGTTGCCGCCCTGCTGGATGAAGACCGTCTGGTCCACGCCGGCGGCCGCGAACTGACGGAGGTGCTCGCGCTGCTGGTCCGGTGTGCCGATGCCGCCCGTGCCGCCGCCCATCATCTCCGTGCCCAGCTTGTCCCGGACGGCCAGGTACTTCTTCCAGATGTCGCTGCGGCCGGGCGTGTGCTCGCCGAAGCTGTAGTGATGCCCGAGGGCGAACTGGAAGAACCGGAACCCGTCCAGTCCCCGCCGCAGCGCTTCCGCCTCATCGGGATGGACCGAGAAGCTGGTGACCATCGCGATGTTCGGGTTCACCGTGTGCCCGATGGGCACGCATTCGTTCTTGAAGGTCTCGTAGTAATCGTCCACCCAGTGCTTCGCCTCGGCCGGATCGACAAAGGCGAAGGTGAGCGCCCCGATCCCGAGCTGGGCGGCGAGGTGGATGGTCTCGCGGTTCGAACAGGCCACCCAGAGCGGCGGGTGGGGCCTCTGCACCGGCTTCGGCACCACGTTGCGGACGGGCATCGAGAAGTACTTGCCCTCGAAGCCGGGGTACGGGTCCATGGCGAGCATGTTCGCCACCTGCTCCACCGTCTCGCGCCACATGGCCCGCCGCTCGGTGGGGTCGATCCGGAATCCTTCGAGTTCCGCCCGGGAGGCTGACTCACCCGTGCCGAATTCGACGCGGCCGTTCGAGACGAGGTCGAGCGTGGCGATCCGTTCGGCGATGCGGGCCGGGTGGTTGTACCCCGGCGGCATGAGCACGATGCCGTGGCCGAGGCGGATGTTCTTCGTCCGCTGGCTCGCCGCCGCCAGGAAGATCTCCGGCGCGCTGGAGTGGGAGTACTCCTCCAGGAAGTGGTGTTCGACTTCCCAGGCGTGGTCGATCCCCAGCCGGTCGGCCAGTTCGACCTGGGTGAGCGCGTCCTGGAAGAGCTTGAGCTCCTGCCCGTCGTCCCAGGGGCGGGGGAGCTGGTGCTCGTAGAAGATGCCGAATTTCATGACCCACCTCCGATGCGCGAAATGTAGCAGAAACCTTAGGGCGGTGCTAAGGACCGTCGAATTCGCTTGACGGCACGCACCGCGCCCCAGATCCTGCCACTACGCCGGTCTGGAGATGGCTCGCCGATGTCCAATCAGGCCCCCCGCCCGGCTCTCGACGCGGCCGTGTTAGGCCTTTACGGCGCCAGCGCCCTGCTTGATGCGATGCGCCTCCGGATCTGGGATGCCGAAGGGCTCACGGTCACTCAGCTTCGTCTCCTGAACTGGGTTGCCGAAGAAGAAGGTCTTTCCAACGCTGACCTCGCCGACCGGCTCTATGTCACCCGGCCCTCAGTCTCGGCCCTGCTCGACCGTCTTGAGCGCGGAGGCTTCCTGCGGCGCGAGGTTTCGCCCAACGATCGCCGCGGGATCCGCATCTGGCTTGAGGAACGCGGCCGCCGGGCCGTGTCGTCCCTGCGCAAGGAGACCATGGACTATGCCGCCGGCCTGATGGAGTCGCTCGACGACGCCGAACTCGCTCGCATCGCGAAGGCGCTCGAGAAGCTCATCGAGGCCGGCCGCGAGCGCCGTGCCAGCGACCTCCAGGCCGAACGCGAGGACTGACCGCCACCTACCAGCGCTGTCCCGCCGGTGCGCGTTTGTCCGGGCTGGCGACCGTCATGTGGGAGACGTTCGCCCCCGCCCGCCAGGGCCAGCTCTCAGGGTCCGGGGCAAAGGCGCCCGCAGCCCGGCTCGCGAGGGCCGCGGCCATCTCGAGCGCCCGCCGCGCCCCGGCCGCATCGTGCACCCGGAAGATCCGCGCCCCCTGCCCGTAGGCCAGGGCGGAAACAACGTGCGTCTCGAGGTCACGGCCCGGCGGCGGGGCGCCGTTGATGCTCCCGATGAAGTTCTTGCGCGAGTGGGCCAGGAGGAGGGGGAGGCCGAGGGTTGTCAGCTCTCCCAGGCGCCGGAGGACCTGGATGTCCTCGTCGTGGCTCTTGCCGAAGGCGATGCCCGGGTCGACCGCGATCTGGCCATCCGCCAGCCCGGCCAGGCGTAGCGTGGCGACCCGCTCGAACATCCAGGCCAGGGTCTCCGCCACGACGTCCTCGTAGACCGGTGGTGCGTCGGGACGCCGCTTGGGCACGCTGTAGCTGTAGTTCAGCACGTAGCCGGCCCCGGCCGCCGCCGCGCAGCGGGCGGCATCCGTCCCGAGCGTCAGACCGCTGATGTCGTTCACGATCTCCGCGCCGGCCGCCAGGGCAGCCTCCGCAACGGCTCGCTTATACGTATCGATCGAGACGATGTGCCCTTCGCCTGCGAGGGCGTTAACCACCGGCCCCACGACGGCCGCCTCGGCCGCTTCATCCTGTACGGGCCGGTCGGCGCGCGCACTCTCGGCCCCCACGTCGATGATCGTTGCCCCGGCATCGCGCAACTCCTGGGCGCGCCGCAGGGCCCCTGTTACGCCGGTGCCGAGCCCGTCCCCGGAGAACGAGTCCTCCGTCAGGTTCACAATGCCCATGATGTGGGGCCGGTCGAGCGCCAGCGTCCGCGTGCGCAGCCGCCAGGACCCTTCCGGTTGTAGGAAGCGGCTGAGGAGCGCGCCTGAAGGAAGGCCCCGCCGCGTCAGCGCAGCGGCGAGGGCGCCTGCCTGGCCGTCGTCCATGAGCAGCCTGAGGGTGTCACCTGGCCTGACCGTGATGCCGAGCCCGGCGGCTTCGCTCCTGACCGCCTCGCGGTCGATCGCGAAGAACGCGGCGAACGGGGCCGTGGGGTCTGCAGCACGCTGCCCCGGGGATGCCGGGACGATGCGGATCGGTGGTTGCCTGGATGGCCCCGTCACCGCCGCGCCGACTCCGCCGCTTCGACCATCCGGCGCGCCTGCCAGAGATGTTCCAGATCGTGCTGGTAGAGCTCGCGCGCCAGTTCGAGCACCGTCACCCGGCCCCGGTACGGATGGATGCCCGCCCGCTCCCACTCCCGCTCGCTGATATCCCAGAGCTGATAGGCCGTCTGGCGGCGGTAGTAATGGAACTCCTCGAGGACCTCGTCCTCGTCTTCGTCCTCGTAGTCCTCCCGGAAGGGGATGTCGTCGATCCCGACGTGCCGGATCTCCGGCTCGCCGCGCTTGGACAGGATCGTCTGGAGCTGTTCGTTCACGCCGAGTTCGACATCGCGCATGTGGCAGGCGAGGCCAAGGAGCGTCCAGGGTTCGTCCTGGCCTCCAGCGGCGCGCAGGAGCACTGATCGCCTCACGCCGTAGAAGCATTGGCGAAGCTCGCCCGAGGCCTCGCTCAGGGCCTTGAGCAGGAACGACGGATTGCTCCCTGCCGGCTTCACATACTGCACGCCGAGATTGTACGGCAGCCCCCGCCCCGGCGCGTCCGCAATCGCCAGCGAAGTGCCTGCCGGGCGGTGCTACGTCACCGTGAGCGGGACACCGTCGCGGCAGAGCTGACACTCCTCCGGCGTCCACGAGGCCACATCAATGCTGAGGCAGGCGAAGAAGGGGACGCCGAAGTCGGCCTTGCCCCCGGTGCGATCGACAAGCACGCCCACGCCGCAAGGGGTGGCCCCCCGCTGGCGGACCGCGTCGACCACCTCGCGGATGCTTCCACCCGTCGTCAGCACGTCGTCCACCACGAGGACCTGGTCGCCCGGGCCGATCTCGAAGCCGCGCTTGAACTCGCGGCCCGCTGCCCCGTCGTCCCGTTTCTCGGCGATGAGGCTGCGGAGACCGAGGTGGCGTGCCGTCTCGTAGCTAAGGATGATCCCACCCGTTGTCGGGCCAACAACCAGGTTCACGCGCCCGCGGAAATGCTCGGCGATTCGGAGGCACATTTCGCCGGTCACGTCCGGCCACTGCAGGATCCGGAACTTCTCGATGTACGTGTCGCCGTGGCGGCCGCTTGCGAACTGAAAGTGGCCGCGGAGGATGGCGCCGCGTTCGGCCAGCTGCTGCTCAAGGTCGATAGTCACCCCCGGAAGGTACGCCAGGGGACCATGTAGCCGCCACCCACGAACCTACCGCCCGGCCGCCGCCTTTTGCGGTTCCTCTGTCGGGATTGCGATGGAAGGGAGCGGCGTGTCCGTGATCTTCGGCGAGCCGTTCGGGGCGGGCCCGAACTGCGCTTTGGGCCAGTAGGAGAGCAGCGCCTTGCCGATGATCAGGTCCTTCGGGATGAGCCCCACCTGGGAGCTGCGGCTGTCGAGGCTGTTGTCGCGGTTATCACCCATCACGAAGTATTGCCCCTCGGGGATGGCCACCTTGGGCCGGTTGTCGTGCCACGGCGTCTTGATGTACGGCTCATCGAGCAAGAACCCGTCGATGTACACCCGCCCGTCCACGATCTCCACCGTCTCTCCCGGGAGGCCGACGACCCGTTTGATGAGGTCCGTATCAGGCTTTTTGGGGTCGATCAGGACGATGATGTCGCCCCGGTCGGGTGCGTGGAAGACGTGCCGCTTCGGCTCGGCCCCGGGGTCGAGGAACGGGAGAAAGCGGCTCATCTTATCGACGTCTACCTCGGAATAGACCAGCTTGTTCACGATCAGGAACTGCCCGTCTTTCAGGGTCGGGAACATCGAACTGCCATCGACTTTGAAGTTCTGGAAGCTCGCCCGGACGGCCAGGAAGACGAGGAGTGCCAGGAGCCCCGTCTCCACCAGCTCCCGGATGAGTGTGCGTCCCCGGTTCGCGTTGGCGGCGGGCACGGCTAGCTCATCCTCGCCGAACCCGGCGAAGGCGCCGGGGAGCGGGAAGGTATCGTCGAATCCCACGCGGCCCGCATCGGACCAGCCCGGCGGTGGAGCAGCCGGCCCGAACGGCGAGGACGCCGCCATGCTGTCGCTGGGCGTCAGCCTCGCCGACGGCGGCGTCCAGGACGCTGCCTGTGTGCGCGAGCTGATAGCGATGGATTCCGTCTCATTGACGAGCTCAGCGGCGAGCTTCCCGAAGAGCGGCTCGAAGGCCTCCATCGCCGCGTCATCCGCGGGCTCGGGGTCGTCCTCTACGGCCTGGCTGGCGTGGGCCTCGAAGGCCCGCAGGAGGGTGTCGTCGTCCGATTCGGCCTCCGCCCAGCGTGGGATGTCGAGGGCCGGTGCCGGTGGCGCTGGAGCTTCGTCCGCCCACGCTGCCGGCTCCGGCGCCGCCGGCTCAGGCTCGGGATACCTGGTGACAATCGGCGCCGCTGTCAGCTCCTCGCTCTTCGCTTCAGGACGCTTCCCGAGGTAGACGCTGGCGGCATCCGGGCCGCGGTCGTCGTAGCCACTGGCGGCGACGATGGCCGCCCACGGGTCGTCCTCCGTCGTGACCTCGGCGGCGGGGGCCGGCTCACGGTCTTCCCACTGGCGGCTCACCGCGTACCCATCGGTGGCTCGGTGGGGGCCGGCCGGGCTTGCCGTGTCATCCTCCGGCTCCCAGGCTGGCGGTGGCGGGAGATTCGCCGCCGCTCGCGAGGGCCCGTGGTTCGGGGACGTGCGGGCCCAGAGAGTCGCCGGGTCCCACGCCGGGCGCGCCAACGGCGGCGCAGCCTCATCTGGGTCAGGCTGTTCGACTTCTTCGGCCCTGTCGGCGGCGCTGAATGCGCGCGCAAAGAGGTCCCTGGTGAGCGGGGCATCGAACTCGTCGCCCTCTTCCGCTTCGAATGCCGGCGGCTCTGGCTCCAGGGCCGCCGCTGGCGGATCGATCTCGGCCGCGGGCTGCTCGACCTCGCCAGGTCCGTCGGCAGCGCTAAATGCGCGCTTCCAGAGGTCCCTGGTGAGCGGCGCATCGAGGTCATCGCCCTCTTCCGCTTCGAATGCCGGGGGCTCTGGCTCCAGGACCGCCGCTGGCGGATCCATCTCGGCCGCGGGCTGCTCGACCTCGCCAGGTCTGTCGGCAGCGCTAAATGCGCGCTTCCAGAGGTCTCTGGTGAGCGGCGAATCGAGGTCGTCGCTGTCTTCCGCTTCGAATGCCGGCGGTTCTGGCTCCAGGACCGCCGCTGGCGGATCCATCTCGGCCGCCCGCTGCTCGACCTCGCCAGCCCTGTCGGCGGCGCTGAATGCGCGCGCAAAGAGGTCACGCGTCAGCGGCGCATCAGGCTCGTCGGCGTCCGCGTCGCTGGCGCCGGACGGCGCCGGCTCCAGCGGGGCAGCCGGTGGCGCAACCTCGTCCGGTCCAGGCTGCCGCGCTGCTGCGGGGCTATTGGCAGCGCTGAATGCGCGCGCCCAAAGGTCACGCGTCAGGGGAGCGTCCTGCTCGGCGTCGCCCTCCACGAAGGCATGCCGGGTGGCGCCCCCGGCCGGCGCCGCGGCGGGGCGCACGGCGGAATGTTCGTCGTTCTCAGGTCCAGGCGCGGATGTCGCCCAGCTAACCGGCGCGCCTGGCGTCACGGTCGCTGGTGAACCGAAAGGGAGTGGTTCCTCCGTTTCCTGTTCGGCCATGAACGACGCCCAGGGGTCGTCGTCGTCCAGCTCTTGCCTGGCGCTCTCCTGGCCGGGCGGCCAATGACTCGGTGGTTGGAT
>JBJXGC010000291.1:0-13262 GCA_046154545.1 Dehalococcoidia bacterium
ACGGCGGGGTGACGATTGTCACCCGGCCTTCGTTCACTTTCCCTGTGGGCCCGCTAACTCCCGAAGGCGTTGTAGAGGCCGTCGTTGTCGCCCGTGGTGAGGTCGTTGGTCGCGTCCGCGATCACGATGATGGGCTTGTCCGAGGTGATGGTCATGCCTGCCCAGAGGCAGGTCGGGTTGGCCCCGAGTCCGTTATCGGCATCGAGGTTTTGATAGAAGATGAAGGAACCAACGACCGTCTTGGTCGTGGTGTAGCTAGCCGAGGCGCCACAGCTCGACGGCGTGCTCGAGGTGTCAGTGACCGTGTTCAGGGTCACGTTCGCGCTTCCACCGTCGGCCGTCGCCACGCTCACCCAGGTGTTGTAGCCCGAGAGGCCGCCACCACCGCCGATGCGCCGGAAGATCAGCGGCAGCTTCGCCGTTGTCGTGGCGCGGTCAGCCGGGACGCCGCTGACTGCCGTGTAGAGGTCTTCGTCGAGTTCGCTGGTCGGCGTGAACTTCTTGGCGCGGAAGAGCACCGCCGCGAGGGGCTGGTCTGAGGTGATGGTCGCTGCCCCAACGAACCCTTCCGGTATCGGGCTGCCGGTGTTGTAGACGCTATGGTTGGCGGTCCCGTTGGCCGGCACGGCGAGGTTGATGGTGTAGGTGCCGGTGTTGCCCTTGTAGACGATCTGGGCGGTCGCGGCCGCGGCGTTCGGGTTCGAGACGAGGATCTGGCTGTAGTAGCCGCCCGTCTTGAGTGCGAGCGGGATGATGATCGAGGTGCCGATATCGTCCGTGGTCGAGCCAGCGCCGCCCACGAGGAAGCCGTCGTAGGAGCCGAGCTTCCGTTCGCCGGTGGTGACGTAGGCATCGACGGCGACGGTAACGGGGGACCCGGTGGCTGTGACGGTCGCCGACATCAGTTTGCCGGCGGTCGCCGAGGGCATGGCCTGGGTGGCTTCGGCGCTGACGGCCGACGGCCCGAAGGCGACCTGGCCGCCGACGGGGACGGCATAGCCACTCGCGCAGCCAGACTGACCGCTGGGAGCGTCGTTGGCGCCGCCCCCGCCTTCGAAGGCGTAGGCGATCGTGACGCAGGCCTGGGCCGTCCCGGTGTTCGCGATGGCGAAGCGGGTCTGGTACTGGCTCGCGACGTTATTGGCGATGTAGGGCAGGGTGACGAGGTTGCCGCCAGTGCCGTACGCGTTGTGGATCGAGTAGGCCTTGCGGCCCGTGCCGTTCTGCTCAATGTCCCGCACGAGCAGGGCGTTGATCGGCTGGTCGCTGGAAAGCACACCAACGCCCCGGAAGCCGGGCGTCAGGCCGGTGTTGATTGCCTGGGCGAACGTCCGCGTCCCACCCGGGGGCACATTCGTCTCAACGCGGCTGGCCGAAGGCACGATGACGCCCGCTGGCGTGTAGATGTCCATCGCAATGGTGGCCGCCGCGGTGCCGTTGTTTTGGGCGATGACGCTGGTGTTCTCCTTGCTGTTGGGCAGGAGCGCGGGCATCGCCAGCCGGTTTTCGAACCCACGGTTCAACGGGAGTTCGTGTTGTCGTCCCGTCTTTGCACCGGCGCCTGTGGCGACCACGGTCACCGCCAGGGTAGCGCCAAGGGCGAGGGCGATCGCAAGGGGCCGCATTCGAAGCATTGGTCTCTCCTTATTCCCGAAAGTGTCCAATCGGATTAGCGTTTGGTCAACGACCCCGTTCGGGCGGGTGGCCGTGACCTGTAAACGGTGCGTAACTTCTGCCGGATCGCAGCCGTTATCCTGAGAACTGGTTCAGCGCCTGGAAGAACAGCACGAGCGCCAAAGCGGCCGCGATCATGCCAGCCACCAGCCTTGTGCCATTCACCGGGCGCATATCCTTGTTCGCTCCTCCTGGTTGGCCCGCCGACCAATCTTGGGCACACGATAACGCTATTTGGCCGTAATGGCAGCCTGCTCGTGAAGATACTTGAACTCGGTGGATGGGTAAGGTTAAGGCAGGCGTCTGGCGGCCGCGCTATTCCGGTGCGTGATCGCGCAGCGCCTGCCGGGTCAGCTCTCCCCGGCGGGCCGGGTCGGGCTCCATCGTCGAAAACTGAAGGAAGGCGGTATCGACGCCGGCCGCCATGTACCGCCTCACGTGTTCGCGGCGGTCGGCGACGCTGCCGCGGATGATCAGCTCATCGACGGTGGCGTCGGAGATGGCCGCCACGGCGCCCTTGCGGTCGCCCGCTGCCCAGCTCTCCCACATCCCCTGCAGCGCCGCCCTCCCGAGCCACTGGTGAAACTCACGGTAGACGGGCACGTTCAGGTAGGCCGTAATGTGGCGGCGCACGGCCACGTCATGCTCGGCCGAGGGCCCGTCGATGTTCAGCATCAGCCGCGCTGTCACCTCGATCGAGGCCGGGTCGCGCCCGGCGGCCGCCGCAGCCGTCTGCACCACAGCCACGGACTTCTTCACGTCTTCTGCCGAAAGCCAGTTCAGGCAGACGCCGTCTGCTACCTCGCCGGCCACCCGCAGCATGCCCTCGCGGAGCGCGGCGACATGGATCGGCACCGGCTGTGAAGGCGGCCGGCTGAGGCGAAAGCCATCGACCGAAAACGTCTTCCCCGTGAACACGACGCGTTCGCCAGCCAGCGCTGGACGGAGGAACTGGACCATCTCCTTCACCCGGGTCGCGGGCCGCTCGAATTTGAGGTTGTTCCAGGATTCGACGATCGGCTGTGAGCCGGACCCGATCCCCAGCACGAACCGGCCGGGCGCCAGGTCGGCGATCGACGCGGCCGACATCGCCAGCGTTGCCGGGCCGCGGGTGAAGACGTTGGCGATGGCCGTGCCCAGGCGCATGGTGGTGGTCTGGGCGAGGGCTGCCAGCGGCCCGAAGCAGTCGGCGCCGTCCACCTCGAGCGACCAGGCGTCGGAGTAGCCGAGCCCCTCCATCTCCTGGGCGAGCGCGATGTGCGCCCCGATGGGGAATTCGTAGGGCACGGAGAGTGCCCAGCGTTTCTTGAAAGTCATCTCATTCTCCCTGGTCGATCAGCCGTTGGGCCGCCGCAACCATCATCGGCACGCGCCATTCGAAGTCGGCCGCCCCGGGGTTCGCGGCCGCTCCTTCGATGTAGTGCATGTACAGCCCTTCGAGGATGACGATCAGCTTGTAACGGGCCAGCACCCGGTAGAAGAGGAACTGCTGCATGGAGCGGCCGCTGCGGGCTTCGTACATCGCCGTCATCTCGGGCACCGTCGGGAAGCCCTCCCGCTCCGTCAGCCCGGCCGAGACGGGTGGGTGGTGCTCGAAGCCGGGTGGCGGTGGCTCCGTGGTCCACCCGTTCAGCAAATAGCCGAGGTCGGCCAGCGGGTCCCCGATCGTCGCCATCTCCCAGTCGAAGATCGCGATCAGTCGAGGCTCGCCGGCTGCGAACATCACGTTGTCGAGCTTGTAGTCGCCGTGGACGACGGTCTGCGGTACGTGGGCAGGCTGGTGGCTGCGCACCCAGGCCGTGATGGCGTCGAGGCCGGGGAGGTCGCGCGTCCGGGGCTTGGTCAGCTCCCATTGGGAGGCCCAGCGATCGACCTGGCGCTGGACGTAGCCTTCATCCCGCCCCTTGAGCCCGGCCGCCTTCCAATCGACCGCGTGAAGCTCGACCAGCGCGTCCACCATCTCTTCGGCCATCCGCCGCCGTCCGCCGGGCGTGTCGTAGGCAGCGGGGAGGGCCGTGCGGACCACTACTCCCTCGGTCCGCTCCATCAGGTAGAACGGCGCACCGATGATCGAAGGGTCTTCGCAGAGGAGGACCGGGCGGGGCACCCGCGCTTTGCCGTAGAGGGCGTGGAGGAACCGGTACTCGCGGACGACGTCATGGGCGGTCGGGAGCAGCGGCCCCGCCGGTGGCCGGCGCATGACCCAGCGTTCCCCGCCGCGTGTCACGAAAAACGTCTCGTTGCTGAAGCCGGCGGTGTGCTTCTCGACGGCGATCGGTCCCGACCCGCCGGGCACGTTGGCGTTCACGTAGCGCTCGAACGCGGCCGGATCGACGAGCTGTTCGGTGGCTTCCTGGGCCATGGCACCCCTCCCTCAACCGACGCCAGAGCATATGCGGCGGCGCGGCCATGCGATACGGCGGCGCCGCGTTGTAGCATCACTTCACGAAGGACGGAACACACATGGCCGCGGTTCAACTGACCGATGAGATGAAAGAGGCGTTCGCGGGAGCGCTCGTGGGCGGTACGGCCGTGGTCGTGGGGACTGCTGGCGCGTCCGGAATGCCCGACCTCGCCCACAAAGGGAGCGTCATGGTCTGGGATGACGAGCACATCGCCTTCTGGGAGCGTGCCCACGGGACGACCCTGAAGAATATGCAGGAGAACCCCCAGGTGACCTTCCTGTACTGGAACCCCCAGGCCCGCAAGCTCTGGAAGTTCTTCGGCGTCGCGGAACTCCACGCCGCCGGCGAAACGCGCCACGCGGTCATGGCCCGGACGATCCAGCTCGAACTGGACCGTGACCCCGACCGCAAAGGTGTCGCCGCCGTCGTCCGTATCGACAAAGTGATCGAGCTGGGCAAGGTGACGATGGAGCGCAACCCGGGCTAATCGAGTTCGACGGTCCCCGCTCGAAAATCGATTGTGAGGCGGCGGTCGCGGAGGAAGTCGAGGCCGAGGAGGCCGTAGATGCCCAAACGTCGTGGCATGACGATCCCGGCCACAGGGAGGCCGCTCGCTGAAACGCCAAGCGCACTGACCTCAGTAACACGGTAGAGCGGAGTGTCGCGGGTCCCGCCCACCACTGCGATCGACCGGGTCTCAACCACGTCCGAAGGGACTACACCTACCGTCAGGAGCAGCGCCGGGTCGCATGTCGTGAACGAGGCGCCCGTATCGATGGCGAACGGGCGTACTTGGACACCGTGGGGTCCCCGAATCGCCGTCAGGACCGTCACCAGCGGACGGCGCCTATCGAAACGGGTGATCAAAGCGCAAACGCTGGCCGTTGCGCAGCCGAAATCGGCCCCCACATAGGCACAAGGGCGTGTGGGCCGTCGCTGGCCCTGGCCTGTTCTTCCAGTACGTCTACGTCGGTGCCGTGCCCGATGACGCAGCCGGAGACGAAGTCAGGGCTTCCCGGCGGCTCAAGATCAACGACCAAGACCCATTCGTCCGGAAAGGCTGCTTCCATCTCTTCGAGCGTCATCCTCGTGCCCGGTGCCATGGTTCCATTGTAGCGGCTGGCGCTCAGCCTGTGAGCATGCGCAGGGCGTACTCCATGTTGGACGGCATGCTCAGGGCGGTCTCTTCCCAGGATGGGTCAGGCCGCTTCCCTCGGCGGTGCAGCATCAGGTTGAAGCCGGTGATGATCCCGAACTTGTAGACGGCCAGGGCCTTGAACCACTTGATATTGCCCGGGTCGGCGCCCCACGCCTCCCGATACATCGCCTCGAGTTCATCGGCGTGCGGCATCCCCGGCACCATCACCCGGTGCGCCCAGGCGGACGGGTCGTTGAAGGCGCAGATCCACCCCACATCGTTGAGGGTCGCCCCGATCCCACAGAGCTCCCAGTCGATGAGGGCGAGCAGCTTTCCGTCCCACGAACTCATCATGTTCGCGTACTGGAAGTCGCCGTGATAGATGCCGATGTTCGTGGAGGCCGGGATGTTGTCGAGGAGAAGCTGGCGCACCCGTGGCTGGAGGGCGAGGAGGTGCTGGTCGGCCGCCTTTTCGTAGAACCGGTCCCACCGGCTGACGTCGAACTCGAAGCCCCAGAAGTCGCCCAGGTAGGAGCATTTCTCCTTGGGCACGCGGTGGACCCCGGCGATCGCGGTCATCACCTGGCGGGCGAAGTTCTGCCGTGTGTCCAGTGAGAGCTTCTCGATCCATTCGCCCCGGAAGACATCGCCTTCGAGCCGCTGGACGACGAAATACGGCCGGCCGAACCACTGCTCGTCCGCGCCGCTCCAGAGCACCTTGCAGTGCGGCACGTCCGTCCCGTCCAGCGCGTTCAGCACGGAGACCTGGCGAAGGACGTCGGCGGTCCCTTCGAGTTTCACGTTCGGCGGCGGCAGACGCATCCAGTAGCGGAGCAGCTTGCCTTCGGACTGGATGTCGAACAGGTAGCCAAAGCCGGCGTGGCCTGGTGCGTTTTCACACATGACCACCTTCGCGAACGGGTCGTTGAGGTGATGTCGCATGAACGGGACGAGCCGTTCCTGAAGTTCATCGGGTGCCATGGCGGGCTCCTCAGCTGGCGGCGGTATGCCGGTCTGCCCGTACTATGCCTCGCCCGGCGGCAATCGCAAACTCGCGCCCGTTCGGGCGGCCAGGGCAGCCAACACACTGGATGGCTCCGCCGGTCAGCGTGCCTCAATCCCTTCGTCGGCCGGGTGGTAATGGTGCACGTGATGGCGGCCGCGGCGTGCCTGCATGCGCCCGCTCAAGAAGCCATGGTTCGGCGCGAACACCAGCGCCAACAGGAAGAACGCCGTCGCCGTCAGGACGATCGTCCCACCTGCGGCCGTGTCGGCGTGGTAGGAGGCGAAGAGGCCGGCCACGCCGCTCAGGACGCCGATCAGCGCCGCCAGCGCCATCATCCGCCCCAGCCGGTCGGTCAAAAGGCGAGCCGTGGCGGGCGGGGTCACGATCAGTGCGAGGATGAGGATGTTCCCCACCGCCTGGAGGCTGACGACGATCGTCGCCGTCACCAGCAGCAACAGCAGGAGGTCGAGCGCGAAGACCGGGTAGCCCACCGCCCGCGCCATCGTGCTGTCGAAGGCGACGAGCGTCAGCTCCTTCAACAGCACGAGCAGGATCGCCAGGACGGCCGCCCCGACGACCGCCGTCACGATCACGTCCTGCTGCGAGACGCCCAGCACGTTCCCGAAGAGCAGAGACCCGAGGTCCTTCTTGAACCCTGCCTGCCTGCTGATCAGGACCACGCCCAGGGCGAAGAAGGCGGCGAACAGGACCCCGATCGCCGAGTCCTCGCTCACCCGCCGGCTGCGGGAGAGGATGCCGACCCCCACGGCCGTGATCAGCCCGAACGCGAAGGCGCCGATCAGGATGCTGCGGCCCGCCAGGTACGAGAGGACGACGCCGGGAAACACCGCGTGCGCCAGGGCGTCGCCGATGAAGGCCAACCCTCGCAAGACGACGAAGCTGCCAACCATGCCGCAGAGGACGCCAACGACCACCACTTCGAGGAGAGCTCGCTGCATGAACGCGTAGGTCCAGGGCTCGACCAGCGCCTCGTACGCGCTCATGCGAACACCGCCACGCGCCCGCCAAAGGTCGCCCGCAGGTTCTTCGGGGTGAAGGTCGCCGCGGCCGGCCCATACGCGATGAGGCGGCCGTTGAGGCAGCAGACGTGTGAGCAGGTTGCGTGCACTTCGTCCAGGTCGTGGGTGGCCATGAGGACGATCGCTCCCCGGCGCGAAAAGTCGCGGATCGTCTCGTGAAACACCGCCCGGTTCTCAGCGTCGATCCCGGTGAAGGGCTCGTCGAGGACGACTACCAGGGGTTCCTGGACCATCGCCCGGGCCAGGAAGATGCGTTGCTGCTGTCCGCCGGAAAACTGGCTAATGTGGCGGCCACCCATCCCCCCCAGGCCGAGGCGGTCCAGCGCCTCAGCCGCCATCCGGCGGTCCCGGCTCCCGGGGCGACGGAGCCAGCCGCAGCGCCGGTAGCGGCCCATCAGGACAACGTCCAAGGCCGTCACCGGGAAGTCCCAGTTGACGTCCTCGCGCTGAGGTACGAACGCCACCCGCTCGGCGACCGCGCGCAGAGGCGCCCCGTCGATCCGCACCTCCCCTGCACGCATCGGCAGCACGCCGGCGATCGCCTTCAACAGAGTGCTCTTCCCGCTGCCATTCGGCCCTATCAGGCCGACCACGTCGCCGCCGTGGGCCTCGAAACTGATGTCGCGAAGGATGAACGTCGTGCCGTAGCCCGCTTCGACGCCGTGGATAGTCAACCGGTGCTGGCCGGGCGGTGGTGCCTGCGTCACTTCAGCGCCTCGGCGATCGTCCGGGCATTGGTCAGGAGCATGCCGTCGATGGTCTCCGCCCCAGAACCCGGTGGGCCGAGGGTATCGACGTAGAGGTTGTCGATGATCTTCACGCCCGTGTCGCTGGCGATCTGGCGCGCGACCCTGGGGTCGATCGAGCTTTCGGCGAAGATCGCCTTCACATCCTCTTGTTTGATCAGCTCGACCAGGTTCCTGAGGTCCTTCGCCGACGGCTCCGCCTGCGTGGTCTGGGCGGGGATCACTGCGCCCACGAACGTGAGGTTGTAGTGCTCGATGAAGTACCCGAAGCCGTCGTGGTTCGTCACCAGCTTCCGATTTTCCGCCGGGATGGCGGCGAGGATCGCCTTCACCTCCTCGTCCACCGCCGCGAGCCTCGTCACGTAGTCCCTGGCGCGTTGCCGGTAGCCGTCGCCGTTCGCCGGGTCGGCGGTCGCCAGCGCTTCCCCGATCCTCGCCACCATGTACTGGTCGTAGCGCGGATTGTGCCAGACGTGAGGGTCCTTGATCGGCGCGCCGCCCTCTTCCGGACGAAGGCCGTCGGTCAGCGTAGTGACCTTTGCCGAGCCAGCGTCGATCGCCTGGTTGAGGAAGTCGTCGATCCCGAGCCCGCCGCGGAAGACCAGCTTCGCCTGCTCGATTGCCCGCCGATCTCGTGCCGTGAGTTCGTACTCGTGTGGGTCGATCCCCGGCCCCGCCAGGATCACGACATCAATGGCGCCACCGGCCACGGCCTGGACGAGCGCCCCAACTGGCGACATGGTGGCGACGACGCCGAACGCGCCCGGGCCGCCGGCGCTGTCGCCGCAGGCGGCGCCGCTACCGGATATGAGGAGCGCGGAGGTCACCAGGAGGAGCAGCCGGCGGACCATCTTGCGGCCTTGAGATCGAGTATCGAGTATTGATACTACGTCTCAAGAACCGCTGTCAAGCGCACCGGCCCGTGTCCCATCGTCAGGCTGAGGTGCCGGCGGGCTCCTTCTTGGCCCCTTGCTTCTGTTGGGCTGCACTCACGGGAACGACGAGGAGCGGGCGCCGGATGCTGTGCATCGCCCGGTCGGTCGTGCTGCCGAGTGCAATGCGGTGGGCGGCCCCCTTCCCATGCGACGTCATGACCACCAGGCCGGCGTTGACGTGGTCGGCCGCCTCGATAATCGCATCGACCGGCGAAGCGAGCTGGCAGAGGGTCTGCTCCCCCGGCTTCGCCGTCGCCGCAAGGTACGCCTCGGCGGCTTCCTGGAGGCTGGTCGTCAGATCGACCGGGTAGGCGACGAACTCGATGCCGGCGGGCGGCGGGATGCTGTAGGCCCGCACCAGCACGACCTTCGCGCCGAGGTGGCCGGCAAGTTCCCGGGCGACGGCCAACCCGCCTTCCGCGACCTCTGAGCCGTCGAGCGCGACAACGATCGGGTCTGCTTCGATCCGGGCCTTGCTGCCGAGTGGCACGACGAGCACGGGGACCGTCGCCCCCCGCACGATCTTGTCGGCGACGCTCCCAACGAAGCTCGCCTTCAGGCCGCCCCGGCCGTGAGTGGCCAGCACGATCATCCGGGCCTGGGCGGAGTAGTCGAGCACCGCCCGCGCGGCCGAGCCTCGGACGACATCGACGGTGTGGGGATGATCCGCCAGGCCCGACAGCTTGACCAGGCCGTCCATGTAGGCGGCGAAAACCTCACGCGCGCGATCGACGTCCGGCTCGCGCTCCACCTCTTCGTCAAGGGCATGGACGAACTGGATCGGCGCCCCATACAACCGCGCCAGGGTGGCGGCGGCCGGGATGGCAACCTCGGCATTCTTCGATCCGTCTAAGGGGACAACGATCGGACGGGCATGTGCTGCCATAAGTGGGTACTCCTGTGTGGTCTCGGCCCATCATTGAGCGGCGGAGCAGTGGTCAGCAACGTCCGGTCGGCCGCAATCGTACGACCGATGGGCCTCCCCGGGGCCATGGACACCGGGGCAAACTGTGGTGGTGTCACCATGGGAGGTCTGCCGTGCCGCTTCGTGAAATGGACCTGGCCGAATGTGAGCGCTTCCTGCGCCTGAGACGGATCGGACGTATCGCGATGCGGGATGCGGAGGGGGCCTACCTCGTCCCCATCAGCTACGCCTTCGCCGATGGCTGCATCTACGGGCACGCTGCTGCGGGCAGGAAGATCGCCCTCATGCGGCGCTGGCCCCACGTCGCCTTCCAGGTTGATGATGTCCGCAACCCGGCCACCTGGCGGAGCGTCCTCATTCGCGGCAAGTGGGAGGAACTCGAGCTGGAGGCCGACCGCTTCAGAGCCCGTACGCTCCTCCTCAAGGCCTTCGAGGGGAGCCTCATGAGTGTCACTGCGGGCCACGGCCACCGCACCACCCTCGCCGACGCGATCCTCTTCCGGATCCGGATCGAGTCGCTCAGCGGCCGGGCAGAGAACGCCTGAACGCCAGGCGCACGAGGCTTCCGTTGGCGAAACTGAAGGCGCCCCCGGGGGACCACAACCCGGGGACGCCAGACCAGGGGGACGTAGTCCCCCGGCACGGATCAGTTCGTCAGTTCGCGCCGGCCGTGACCTCCGGACCGACGACCAGGACGGGGACGCTGCATGCCCGGACGACCTCTTCGTGCACGCTTCCGAAGATGCGCTGCCCAAGGCCGCTGCGCTCGCGCGACGCCATCGCGACGAAGTCGGCGCCGATCAGCTTCGCCTGGCGGACGATCTCCCGGGCTGTGTGCTCGGAGGGCGCCACATGCATGAAGACGGCCATCTCCGGGAAGTAGGTCGCCCGGATCTCATGGAGGAAGTCATCCGACTCGGCTGTGGCCCGGGCGAGGGCCTGGGAGCGGTCCTCCGCAAGGCGGGCATACGGCTCATGGGCATCGAGCGGCTGTCCTGCCACCGTGCCGCCGGGCGTGAGCGAGTGGACGAAGCCTCTCGGCGCCGCCGTCTCGGGGATGTGGTCGGGGTGGATGACGTGCAGGAGATGGATTTCGGGCTTTGCTTCGCTTGCCCAGCGGGCGATGGCCCGGGCTGCCTCAGCGGCCCGTTCAGTGCGGTCTAGAGCGACGAGTACGCGCATGGTGATCCTCCTTCGTGGCACCAGGAGCATGCGCCGGGCCGATTGCCTCAGGAGGGGCCGAAAGGGCCTCGTTTGGGAGCCATCCGGACGGGACCGCGGCCGCGCCCGCTACCTGGGGAATACGTTGGGCACGCCCGACGCCTGTCCAGAACGTTCCCGTCGAGGACCCTGGCGATGGTGGGTCACTCGATCAAGTCCCGCCAAATGGCGAGTGCCTTGTCCCAGTCGGCGAGGCTTGCCTGGCCTCGTTGGGCCGGCACGATGCTGAGTTCGCCTGTGGACCACGGTGTCCGATAGGGGAGCCATGTGAGCGCCACCAGCCGCTCGTAAGCCGCAAATCTTCGCGCCGTGTCTCGCTCGTACAGACATCGGTCGAATTCGTCGAGATACGCGGGGTCGTTGGCCCGCCATTCGCGGATCGCCGCTTTCTCGCCACTCCACAGCATGTCCCGCGCCCAAAAGTAACTGACCATGAGGTCGACGAGTCCATACGTGAGACGCAAGTGGAAAGCCCGTGCATAGAGGTCGTCGCGGGCGTTGGCATATCGCCGATTCTGGGCGAGGTTGTAGCAGTCGTGGTCCCACCTGGCCCGCAAATCGGACGACGTCGCCTTGAAGGCGGGGGCTTGCGCGAGCTTCGTCACGGCCGAGGCGATGTCACCGCCCCGGTCTTCGAGCACCTCGCCAGTCGTCAGCCACCTTGCCAACCGGGCATCGGCCTCCGAGAGAGAGGAGTCCATCGACCGCTCGACCGCCGCTGAGAGCTCGGCCGGCGAAATGAACAGCAGGTCGACCAGGGTTTCACCAGCCCAGGTGGTACCGCTGAACAATGGTACGGAAGCGCCATCGACAAGCACCAGGAGATCGAAGTCGCTCACTGGTGTACGGGCTCCGTGCGCCGTCGATCCGAGAAGCACGAGGCCATGAACGCGTGGTGAGCGCCGAAGGCGGGCGACAAGGTCGTCGAATGCAACCGAAGGATCGGGCGTGGTCTGGTCCATCACAGCCCCTCCTTCACCTTTTCCGCCAGCGCGCGCGTGAAGCCGAGCGTGCTCGCGATCTCGTCCAGGCTCGCTTCGCGGATCGCCCTGACCGTCCCGAACTTCTTCAGCAGCGCCTTCTTCCGCTTCGGCCCGATGCCCGGGATCGTATCGAGGGCGCTCTGGATGGCGCTCTTCGCCCGCACCTGGCGATGGAAGGTGATGGCGAAGCGGTGCGCCTCGTCGCGGATGCGCTGGACCATGAAGAGCGCCTCCGAACTGCGAGGGAGGACGACCGGCTCGTCCTCACCGGGCAGGAAGAGTTCTTCGAACCGTTTCGCCAGCCCGACCGCCGGGATCTCGTAGACCCCGAGTTCGCGCATCGCCTGGACGGCCGCACTGAGCTGGCCCTTCCCCCCGTCAATGATCACGAGGTCCGGCAGGTCCCAGCCGTCGGGGGAGGGATGAGGGATGAGGGATGAGGGATGAGACGGGTCGTCACCGCCAGCGCCTACCTCGTCCGAAGCCGTGTTGGGACCTCTCACTCCGCTCCCCGCGCGCTTGAATCGGCGCGTCATGATCTCGGCCATCGTGGCGAAGTCGTCCGCGCCCACCACGGTCTTCACCTTGAAGCGGCGGTACTGGCTGGTCATCGGCTTGCCATCGACGAAGACCACCATGCTCGAGACGGGGCTCGTGCCCTGGATGTTCGAGTTGTCATAACATTCGATGCGATGGGGGATCTCCGGCAGCGACAGCTCTTCCCGCAGCTGTTCTAGGGCCTGCTCCGTCTTTGAGTGGTCGGTCAGCCACTTCACCTTCATGAGCAGCAGCGCTTCCTTCGCGTTGTCGTCCGCCAGCTCGACCAACCGTTTCTTTTCGCCCCGCTCCGGGAGCCGCACCTCGACGTTGGAGCCGCGCTTCTCGCTCAAGAGTTCCTCAATCGTCGCTCGCTCGTCCGGTTCTACGGGCACGACGACGAGCTTGGGGATGTACTGCGCGCTTTCGTAGAATTGGAGCAAGAAGTTGCAGAGGACGGCGCTGTCGGGTTCGTCTGTCACGCCCTCCAGGACGAAGTTGTCCCGCCCGATCATCTGCGTCCCACGGATGAAGAAGACCTGCACGCAGGCCTGGTCGCCATCGCGCCAGAGCCCATAGATATCCAGGTCCTCCTTCTTCGTCGTCCCCACAAGCTGGCGTTCGATGGTCCGCTCCAGCGACCGGATCTGGT
>JBJXGC010000310.1:0-5338 GCA_046154545.1 Dehalococcoidia bacterium
GTCACGTCAGCGTTGTCGATAACCTCATCCCCGCCGTCTTCGTCGCGGGCGCGAAGGGCCTCCGCCTGCGCTGGGTGATGAACCGCAGCCTCCTCCGCGACCCCGCCCTCGACCTCTTCGGCAACCGCCTCCCGAACTGCTTCGTCCGCGGCCGCAGCGACGACTCGGCCAGCGAAATCGAGCGCGTCCGGCAGCTCGCCGCGGGCCTCGGACCGGGCGACGGCGTCGCCATCTTCCCCGAGGGCACGCTCTACAGTCCGGCCAAGCGGGCGCAGGTTATCCGCCGCCTCGAACAGGGTGGCGACGCGGCCCTCCTCGCCCAGGCCCAGCGGCTCCAGCACACCCTCCCACCCCGCCTGGGCGGCACGCTCGCCCTCCTCGAAGCCGCCCGCGGCGCCGACGCCGTCTTCTGCGCCCACACCGGCCTCGAAGGCGCCCTCGACAAGGCGAGCATCGCCGCCGGGGGCCTCATCGGCCGCGAACTCCGCATCCACTTCCGCCGCATCCCCGCCGCGGCCATCCCCGAGGGACGGGAGGCCCTCACGGGCTGGCTCCTCGAACAGTGGGCCGAGCTGGACCGCTGGGTCGCGATGTGAGAGGGCGCGTGGGCGACGGTGTCGAGTCGAGACGCGCCTCGGAGCGGCGCCACGGTCACGGACTCGAGTCTGGCTACGGTGCCGCGTAGATCATTCTGCGGGACAACTCCTCCGGGTAGGTGCTCCGAAGCGCCTGACAGTCCTCGGCGGTCGGTAGGCGAATTACCACCTGAAGACCAGCGTCCCAATTGTCCAGATGCGAACCGGCCTCCACAAGCCGCGAGATAAACTCATAATGGTGATCGAGGGAGGGCACGAAGGACGACAACGTACCATCGACAACAAGGACAATTCCATCGGCGTGTTGGATCACATCCTCGTCTCCCAGAATGAGCAGTGCGTCGGTCAACGCCTCCCAATGGCCTATCCGCCATAGCCTTGGGGCGCTGACCGCACTGTATACGGCCCGTATGAGGTCTACTTGATCACACTCGCGATCCGGGAGCATAGCCACCGCAATGTCAGGACAGCGCGCCGACATTGTGCTGAATCTGATGCTGTCTACAATTCGTCGGTCAGAGCGGGCTGCGACGATGACGCAAGGGTGAGGAATGAGTTGGCCATCAAAGTACACTTGGCGGTCAGTGAAGTCTAGCGGTCGTATGTCAGTAGTCAAATCTAATCCACTGGGCCTCATAGTGTCCGAAGTTGACATATCCCTTCCCAAATCCGGAGAAATCCCATTCTACCACGATGCGCGCTGGATTCCTTATTCCAGCCACATCGTATGTGCGGTATGCCCTCCCGGGCGGCAGATCTGGTAGCTTGGGCTCGGATACATTCCTATATTCGTGGCCGCGTGTGCCGAACTGCGATGTGGGCGGTGGTGTCCCACCCCCACCTCCGCCGCCTGCGGCCGTCCGCTCGGCTGCGGTCAGACGCGAGCCGCCGCAGAGCGGACAGCCCGTGGGTGACCCCTCCGTTCCCGTCCAGCCCGTGTTGCATGGCGTTGCGCGCTCCCGGCGCATTGGACCCTCGATGTCTCAGCCGCGCCGTTCACCCAGACCATGCCGCTGTTGGGGTCAACCCAACCCGAGGTCGCGGTCCAGCTGGCGCCGTTCTTCGGATCGTACCAGCCGGTAGCTTCCGTCCAGAGCGCCCCGTTCGCGTCGTCCATCCATTTCTGGTGCGCTTCGCTCCAGACCACGGCCAGTCCGCTCGGGTCCGTGAAGTGGACCGGGTTGACGGCCGCGTAGCCGTAGGCGCTGCCGCCCCAGCCGGGCAGCGAGGCCATCGGGTCGCGGGAGATGAAGCGGCCGGTGGCGGGGTCGTAGTAGCGCGCCCGCAGGTACTGCAGGCCCGTGCTGGCGTCGCTCTGCTCCCCCGCGAAGCCGAACTGAACTCACTCGCGCTCCTCGACAAGGCGAGCATCGCCGCCGGCGGACTGATAGGGCGCGAACTCCGGATCGCCTTCCGGCGGGTCCCGGCGGCGGCCATCCCGGAGGGACGCGAAGCCCTCACCGCCTGGCTCCTCGACCAGTGGGCGGTTCTGGACCGCTGGGTTGGGGCGAACGAGGGCGCGCCCACAACGTAGGCGGCGCCCGGGCCTGCAGCTACGCGAGCCGCGCCAGCGCCTGCACGAACGCCTTGCGCATCTCCTTCTCGAACGGCCCGTTGAGGGTTCGAAGCTGCGCCTCAATTTGGGGACGCGCTCGTTTGGCACGGCGGCGGGTCAGAAGGCGGAGCGACTCGGCCTGCACCCATGGGTCCTCGTCGGCGAGCGCTGCGATGGCGATGTCGATAGCGGTTTCGCGGTGGGCCGCTTTCTTCATGTTGCCCAGGGCGGCGATGACACGGCCGCGTCCCTGGCCGAACGTCCGATCTTGCGCGATGGCGGCTACTTCGTCGAAGACAGAATCGTCCGCGACGGTTGCCAGAGTGTTTCCGAGGACCCATTGCAGTTCTGAACCAACCGGCGCGCGGGGAAACTCGTCCAGTACGGTCTGCGCGGCCTGCGGGCGCATCAATTTGTCGGTGATCGCTCGCGCCAGCTCGTTCTTGATGTCGGGATCGTCGATTCGCGGAAGCCAGTGCAGCAAGCGGGGCATCACGTGCCCGTACTCGTAAGCGTAGTTATACAGATCAGAGATCCGATCGACCTCGAAGCCATGGTTGTGCAGATCTTCGAGAACAGGCCGTGCCCGCTCCGTGTACTCGCCCGACGGCGGCTCCGCCCCCGCCCGCAAGATCGGGACGATGGCTCTTCGCTGCTCCGGTGTGCGTCTCATGGCCCTGTTCTGGCGCTATCCCCCGTGCGGCTCAGCGGACTGGCCAAGTAAGGAAGATCGACGTGGGACGCGAAATATGCGCTACGCATGTTCACGGCCTGCATGACTGCGCGTGCGCGGCGCGACACCGCCAGAAGATTGCTCCCGCAGTGCGATGCGGCAATGTCCGTAGAGACGTCTTCTCCTATCGTCGTTCTCGCGGTGTCATCGATTCGCGAATCCTCAATAGAGAACCTTCCAGAGACGATGAGGATTTCGAGCAAAACCATGTTGGCGCTATCTACCCAAACTGGCGCCGGGGAACTAGTCCATCCTGTGCAACCACTAGAGCGGAGAGAGTCTGCCAATTTGTGCGACACTAGCATCAACGGTAGGCAAGAATACATGACATCGTAGAGCCGCTTTGCCTTCTTGGCATTCCTGAAAGCGAGATCGGGTGGAACGGCGATCTCGCCTCTCCAAATCCGCTCGTACGTCTCCCACGGGAGCTCCGCTCCGCCCGAATAACCGACAAGCTCCGCCTGTCCACCGATCATCGACGGCAGAAGGAACATGTACTCCTGTTCATCTGAAGTCAACGCCGTAAACCTCCAACATGGTCTTTCTCGCGAAGGCTAAGATCTCGCTTTCGGTCCTCGCGGGATTCCTTGAGATGAACTTCGCCCAGCTCTGGTTATACGCCCACGCCTGCCCGAGGTGCAGGCCCCGTGGCACCCAAGCCCCCCAAGCAGGGTCGTGGATGTTGATGTTTGCCGGTCGAAAGAATGGTTCGAAAGCTCTCGGGAGGACGTGATGGGCCTGAGCGCCCGCCGGCCGCGGGCCTTTTATCACAGCGAGGTTAGAAGCGAAGGTACTGGCGGTGTAAGTAACAGGGCCAGGCCTCGCCCCGCCGCCCCGGCCCGGCGACGCGTTGGCGTTCCCGCCCCCACTGCCGCCCCCACTGCCGCCGCCAGTGCTGCCCCCACCGCCTCTTCCGATAGGCGCGCCGCAGAGATTTCTACCTGGTCTCCCTCCTACATCCAGGATGCCGACAGGGTCCAGACACCCGGCAGCGCTCGCGGTCGCGTCGCTGGCGGCTGACGCTAGCGCGCCCCCCGCCGGCACCACAACACCGTCACTGGCCACGCCCGCCGTATAGCAATATGGCGCGCCGTTCGGGAAGGCGGGGGAGGCGGGGCAGAGCCCGCTCGGGTCCGTGAAGTTGACCGGGTTCGCGCCCGCGTAGCCGAAGGGGTTATCGCCCCAGCCGGGCAGCGAGGCCATCGGGTCGCGCGAGATGAAGCGGCCGGTGGCCGGGTCGGACGATCGCCGTTCGGCGGTCTGGGCTGCTACTCTACGCGAACGATGGATGGCAGAAATGGTTGAACGGTGTGGTCTAAACACCCACGAGGCCTAGACCCTCGCCGTTCGAATCCCACTTCCGCCATGGATCTGTCAGGCGCTGGTGAATGAGCTGTGGCGAACGCGCCGGAGGCGCTTTCGGGCCGACGGCTTCCCAACTTTCGAGACGATGAGGTGGAGCATGCCAACCAGGTTGATGCAAGAGCTGATCGACCGAGCGAGCGCGCTGCCCGAGGATGAGCAGGATCGCCTGGCGGTGCGTTTGTTGGATGAGATGAAAGCCGACGCAGCCTGGGATGAGCTCTTCGCGCGACCAGAGTCTCAGCGCGTGCTTGAGCGACTGGCGAATGAGGCACTTCGCGAATGGGACGCAGGCCGAACCCGGCACTCGACCCGGACGAGATTTGAAATCACGAACGGATGAGCGTTTCTGGGACATGCTGCAACGCTTGCCTCCCGACGTTAGACGCCAGGCGCGATCTGCATTTCAGGCGTTTTCGGTGGACCCATGGCACCCCAGCCTGCGATTCAAGCAGCTTGCCGGTTTCGAGGGACTCTGGTCAGCCCGTGTTGGCGGTGGCCACAGAGCCGTTGGCGTTCGCCGGCAGGACGAGATCCTCTGGTTCTGGATTGGCACCACGCGGACTACGATCAGCTGCTCAAACGCCGTTGACCACGCGTCTTCGCGTTCGCACACAAAAAGGGGAGGCCGCGAGGCCTCCCCCCTTCTTGAACCTTGCGCCTTGTCCCTCCCGGGTTAGCGGGTGAGCCAGGCGAACTGCTGCTGCTTCCGGTTGGCCCGTGGGTCGATCATGATGTTCACGATCGTCGGCATGTCGTGGGCCAGCGCCTCTTTGAGCGTCGGCTCGAGCTGCGAGGCCTCGGTGACGAAGTAGCCCTTGCCCCCGAAGACATCCGCGAGCTTCTCGTAGCGGGCGTTCGGGGTGTAGGCGCTCACCGGGATCTTGTCCGGGGGCATCTCTTCGCCCGGGCCGCCGCCGATGCCGTTGTTGTTGATGATGATCGTCGTGATCGGCAGCCGGTAACGGCAGGCCGTCTCGATCTCCATCCCGCCGAAGCCGAAGGCCGAGTCGCCCTGGACGTTGATGATCTTCTTGCCGGGGTGGACAACCGCGGCCGCGATCGCCTGGCCAAGGCCGACGCCCATCGTCC
>JBJXGC010000315.1:0-3709 GCA_046154545.1 Dehalococcoidia bacterium
GAGAAGGTCGGCCGGCGCAACCGCTACCAGATCCACGCCGAGCAGCCGCTGCGCCACGAGATGGAGCGAGACCACGCGATTGGTGAACTGCTCCGGCTGCTCGCGAGGCCCCGCCCCGGCGCCACGCCCGCCCTCCCGGAGGAGGAGGAAGCGTCCCGGCCGGCGCCTGCCACCACGCTCGACCTGTAACTCATAGCAGGCTTAACAAAACCGGTCTTGTCAGACCGGTTTATAGGAGCTAATATCTCCTTGCCCACCGCGACAGCCGGAGGCAGAGGAGCCGAAGTGACAGCAACGCCAATCACAGTCGCCCACGGGGATGGCATTGGTCCCGAGATCATGCAGGCCACGCTCGATATTCTCGACGCCGCGGGCGCCCGCCTCGACATCGAGACCATCGAGATCGGCGAGGCCTGCTACAACAAGGGCTACAGCGCCGGGATCGCCGCTGAGTCGTGGGATTCGCTCCGGCGCACGAAAGTCTTTCTCAAAGCGCCGATCACGACGCCCCAGGGGGGCGGCTTCAAGAGCCTCAACGTCACCGTCCGTAAGACCCTTGGCCTCTACGCCAATGTCCGGCCCTGCGTGGCCTACGCCCCGTTCGTCGCCACCCGTCACCCGGGCATGAACCTCGTCATCGTGCGGGAAAACGAAGAGGATCTGTACGCCGGCATTGAGCACCGCCAGACCGACGAGGTCTACCAGTGCCTCAAGCTCATTTCCCGGCCCGGCTCTGAGAAGATCGTCCGCTACGCCTTCGAATACGCACGTGCCTACGGCCGCAAGAAGGTCACCTGCTTCACGAAGGACAACATCATGAAGCTGACCGATGGCCTCTTCCACCAGGTCTTCGACGAAATCGCGGCCGAGTACCCGGAGATCGAAAACGAACACTGGATCGTCGATATCGGCGCTGCCAAGATGGCCGATACGCCCGAAGTATTCGACGTACTGGTGATGCCGAACCTCTACGGCGATGTCCTCTCCGATGTGGCGGCCCAGATCGCAGGGTCCGTTGGCCTCGCCGGGTCTGCCAACATCGGCGAGCACGGTGCGATGTTCGAAGCCATCCACGGCTCCGCCCCCCGCCGTGCCGGGCAGGACCTGGCCAACCCCTCCGGGCTCTTCCTCGGGGCGGTGATGATGCTCGTCCACATCGGCCAGGCCGATATCGCCACCCGCGCCCACAACGCCTGGCTCTCGGCCATCGAGGATGGGATCCACACCTACGACATCTATGACGCCACCGCCAGCACGCGCAAGGTCGGCACGAAGGAGTTCGCCCGGGCCGTGATCGAACGGCTGGGGAAGGCCCCGCAGACCCTTCAGCCCGCGCTCTACGCCGATGGCGCCCGCTTCGTGCCGCCGGCCCTCAAACCGCGGCCGCAGGCCAAGAAGGCAACCGTCGGCATAGACGTCTTCGTCCATGCCGCAGGGACGACCGCGGACGCCCTCGCCGCCCGCCTTCAGCCCTGCCAGGCTGACGGTCTCGCCCTCACGATGGTCAGCAACCGCGGTGTGAAGGTGTGGCCGGGCGGGATCCCCGAGACCTTCTGCACCGACCACTGGCGCTGCCGGTTCCTCGTCCAGGGCCAGGAAGCGACGGACCACCGGGCGATCGTGGCCCTGCTCGACCGCGTGGCCGGGGCCGGCCTCGACTTCATTAAGACCGAGCATCTCTGCACGTTCGACGGCGAGCCGGGGTACTCCAAGGGCCAGGGCGAATAGTCACCGCCCGGTCCCCTCACGCCCACTGCGTCATCGCCGGCCGTCCCTGGCCGGCTCCACCTGCTCTCCCGGGGGAAGTATCACCATGCTTGAAGTCCACGTCCGCACCGACCAGGGCTGGGTCCCGCTCAGCTGCAGTTGCCCGGCCGGCCGCGCCGTCTTCAGCAGCGAAAGCGGCGCACTCGAGGCGATCAACGCTCACCGTGCGAAGTGCAGCAGTGGTGGGAACGCTGGCTCAGCCGCTCGCGATGACCTCCCCGGCGCCTTTCGGGTGTTCGCCGTAGAGGCCATCCCGACGTGACGCCGCAAGGCCAACCGCTCGTCGGCCTGATCATGGGCAGCAGTTCCGACTGGACCACCATGAAAGAAGCGGCAGAGCGCCTCCAGGCCTTCGGCGTGCCCTTCGAATGCCGGGTCGTCTCGGCTCACCGTACCCCGGCCCTCCTGGCGGAGTACGCCACCCAGGCCGAGGCCCGGGGCCTGCGCGTCCTGATTGCCGGTGCGGGCGGGGCAGCCCACCTGCCCGGCATGGTGGCCGCCCAGACGCTCCTGCCGGTGATCGGCGTGCCCATGCGCAGCGAGGCCCTGAACGGCCTGGATTCGTTGCTCTCCATCGTCCAGATGCCCCGCGGCGTGCCGGTCGCAACGATGGCGATCGGCCCCGCGGGCGCTGTCAACGCCGCGCTCTTCGCTGTCCGCCTGCTCGCCATCGGCGACGCCGCGCTCCGCGAACGGCTGGCCGCGTTCGTCCAGGCCGAGGCCGCCCGCGTCATGGCGGAGGTGTTTGGATGAACACGCCCCTGGCCCCAGGAGCGACCATTGGCATCGTTGGTGGCGGTCAGCTCGGGAGCTTTCTCGCGGTTGCCGCCCGGCACCTTGGCTACCGCGTCCACGTCTTCGCCTCCGAACCGTTCTCCCCCGCCGGCCTCGCCGCCGACGCGGAAACCGTCGGGGACTGGCACGATCCGGAGGCGGTGAAGGCGTTCGCCGCGGGCGTTTCCGTCCTCACCATCGAAACGGAGGCCGTGCCGTGGCGGTCACTCGCGGCGGCAGAGGAGGTCACGGTCGTCCGCCCGGGCTCCGGCGTCCTCCGCTGGACCCAAAATCGGCTCGAACAGCGTGAATTCCTCCGGCGCCATCACATCCCTGTCGGCGCCTACCAGCCCGTGCTGGCGCCAGGCGATGCGGCCCAGGCAGCCGCGAAGCTCGGCCTCCCCGTCTTCCTCAAGCTCGCGGAGACCGGCTACGATGGCCGTGGCCAGGTGCGGGTGGCGGCTGGCGACGACCCCGAAGAGGCGTGGGCGAGCCTCGGCCGCCGGCCCGCTATCGCTGAGGCGTTCGTCCCCTTCGAGCATGAGTTCGCCGTCATCCTCGCTCGCGATGCGGCCGGCCAGGCCGTCTGTTTTGCCCCGATACAGACAGTCCACCGGGATGGCGTGCTCGACCTCGCCTGGGCGCCGGCCGCTATCCCTCCGCGTGCAGCGCGGGAGGGCGAGGCTATTGCCCGCGCGATCGGCGACGCAGCCGGCCTCATCGGGCTGCTCTGCGTCGAGTGTTACGCACTCCCCGATGGCTCCGTGCTGGTGAACGAGGCTGCGGCCCGGCCCCATAACGCCGGCCACCTCACGATTGATGCCTGCGTCTCGAGTCAATTCGACCAGATGGCGCGGGCGCTGACCGGCCTGTCCCTCAGCGCTCCTGACCAGAAATGGCCGGCAGCCATGGCGAACATCCTCGGCGACCACCGCTATACGGCGCCGGACCAAGCCCCCTGGCGCCCGGCAAGCATCGTTATTCACGACTACGCAAAAAAGCCTCGCCCCGGCCGGAAGCTTGCTCACGTGACGGCCGTTGCCCGGTCAGTCGAGGTGGCTCGGACCGCGGCACTGGCGGTTCGGGCGGCGGTTGCGGTACCGCAGGATGCGCCGCCGGCATCCGGCCCTCCCGCCCGCTGAGGTTGCTATCAGTACCTGTGTGTGCG
>JBJXGC010000316.1:0-7394 GCA_046154545.1 Dehalococcoidia bacterium
GAGCGGGCGGCCCGCAGCTGGGTGAGGATGTCCGGGCATTCGCGATGCTCTTCGAGCATCTTGCGCAGGGCACGCACCTGCCCCTCGACCCTGGCGAGGCGGTCGAGGAGGCGCTCTTCGGGATTGATCTTGTCGGCGCGGGCCATTGACAGAGGTACCCCTGGGGGGTATATTTAACTCAGATTACAGCAGGCAGACGAACTGTCAACCCTGAACGGGGCCTGCGAAAGGACTTCCTCTCACAATGGCTGAAAATGTCCGAGAACTGACCGACGCCAACTTCGATACGGACGTCGTCAAGAGCGAGCTGCCCGTGCTCGTCGATTTCTGGGCCCCCTGGTGCGGCCCCTGCCGCATGGTCGCCCCGGTCGTCGCCGAACTGAGCGACGAGTATGCCGGCAAGGTGAGCTTCTTCAAGATGAACACCGACGAAAACCCCCAGGTGCCGACCAAGTTCGGCATCCGCAGCATCCCCACCCTCCTCATCTTCAAGGGTGGCGAGCTGAAGGGCACGATCGTCGGCTATCGCCCCAAGAACGACCTCAAGAAGCGGATCGACGAGGCCCTCGTCTAGACCCCAGGCCCGTTTCGAACCACCAACGGACGCCCCTCACCTTTCGGTCAGGGGCGTTTCTGTCCCCGGGGGGATGCACAGATGCAGACTATCGACGTGGCGATCGTCGGGGCCGGCGGGGCCGGGCTGACGGCCGCCATCTACTCCGCCCGGGCCGGCCGGAACACCCTTGTCTTCGAACACCGGGTGACCGGCGGCCAGATCGCGACCACCGACATCGTCGAGAACTTCCCCGGCTTTCCGGACGGGGTGAACGGCTTCGACCTCGCCCAATCGTTCCAGCGCCAGGCCGAGCGGTTCGGCGCGAAGACGGCCTACGAGGAAGTGACCGCGCTCCAGCGCGAGCCAGACGGGAGCTTCAGGCTCACGACCGCTGATGAGACCTACGGCGCCCGCGCCGTGATCATGGCCGCGGGCGCCGAGTACAACCGCCTCGGCGTGCCCGGCGAACTGGAGCTGACAGGCAAGGGCGTGAGCTACTGCGCCACCTGCGACGCCGCCTTCTTCAAAGACCAGGACGTGGCCGTCGTCGGGGGTGGCGACGCGGCCCTCGACGAAGGGCTCTTCATCACCCGCTACGCCCGCAAGGTCACCCTTATCCACCGCCGCGACCGGCTGCGGGCGAGCCAGATCCTCCAGGACCGGGCCCGCGCGAACCCCCGCTTCGCCTTCACCTGGGACACCGTCGTCGAAGGGATCGAGGGCGAGAAAGAGGTCACCGGTCTCCGGCTGAAAGACGTGAAGACGGGCGCAACCAGCGGACTGCCGGTCGCGGCCATCTTCATCTTCATCGGCCAGACGCCGAACAACGGGCTGCTCCAGGGCCTCGCCGAACTGGACGGCGGCGGCCACGCAGTGGTCGATCTGGAGATGCGCACGAGCCTACCCGGGCTCTTCGTGGCCGGCGACCTGCGAACCTCCGCTGCCCGCCAGCTCATCGCCGCCTGCGGCGACGGCGCTACCGCCGCGATATCGGCCGAACACTACCTGCAGGGCCTGGACGCGTAGGGTTGGGATAGCCGCCGCTCGCCCGCACCGATCGGCTCAGCTACCAGAAGGCCAGTTGTGCGGCGGGCGGTTGGGGACGGCGAGCGGGCGGCGCGGGGCGTTTGCGGCAGCCCCGCGCGGGCCTGCGGGTGGCGGCGATCCGCGCCTCCCAGAGCATGGCGCAGCCTTCGCAGAGGCCATGGGAGGCCGGCCCGGGCCCTTCCTCCAGGACAAGGTCGCACCATGCGCAGACGATCCGCATCTCTCTCCTCCCGGACGCAGTGTCGCCGGGGCGGTCGTAAACGAGTATCCGGATAGTCCCTTAAGCAATTCCCCTGCCGTTAACAGGACCGCCATGTTATGCTTCGCCCATGCCCCTCTACGAATTTCGCTGCGAGACCTGTGGCATGCGGACGGAAGTGTTTGCACGGAGCATGTCGGCTGAGGTCGCGGCCCCACACTGCGGCGCCTGCAAGGGGAAACCCGTCATGGTCCGCGCCCTGAGCAAGTTCGCCCGCCACCTCACGGACGGAGACAAGATGGCCGAGGCGGAGGCGAAATTCGGCAAAGAAGTAGACGCGGCCATGGGCCCGATGCCCGACATCGGCCGCTACGCCCGCCGCTACACCGAGAAGGCCAAAGACCTGCCCACAAAAGAAGACGCCTAACCCCAGCCCGGGAGGAGCCGAAGGATATGAGCGAGACCGCCACCTACCGATCCGAACTCACCGCCCGGCTGCGCCTGGCCACGGACGACCTCGCCTGGGCGATCCGCTATATCAGCAACGACCAGCTCGCCTACCGCCCGGGGGCGGACGAATGGTCGATCCACGAACACCTCTGCCACCTTCGCGACATGGAGCAGGAGGTCTACCTCCCGCTCCTCCGCTGGGCCACCGTGCCCGAGATGCTCGACCCGCTGGACTACAGCCGCCGGGAATGGCACGAACGCCGCTACCGCCCGAACGAGGCCGCCAGCGGGACCATGAACGAGATCATGCGGATGCGCGACGAAGAGCTTCTCATCTTCCGCGACATGAACGACCAGACCTGGACGCGCTGGCGCAACGACACCCGTTGGGGGCCGCTCACCTGCCAGTGGATCGCCGAACTGATGTATCGTCATGTCCTCGATCACCTGCAGGGGATCATGGCCCTGCGCCAGGACATCAACATCGAAGCCCTCCGCCCGCCACCCGCCGTGGTCGTGGGCGGCTACATCGGCGGAAGGACCTAGCATGCGGCTCCGCAGCATCGTCACCATCGGCGCCGCGGGCGAGGGGCTCGATGCGGCCCTCGCTTCCGAAGCCGACGCCCTCGCCTTCACGGTCGCCGATGCGGACGGCGATACCCGGAAGTTGCGCGAGGCCGCCCGCGAGGGCGTGGCCCGCGCCCGGGCGGCCGCCAAGTCCGCCCTCGTCTTCGTCAACCATCCCCGAACGCACCTCCTCCGTGACGACCTTGACGCCCTCGTCGCCGTGGGGCTCAGCGGCGTCTTTCTCCCGCACGCGGTCGAACCGCAGGATGTGCGCGACCTCGCCGTGATTCTTCGGGAGTTCGAATACGGCCGCGGCATAGAACCGGGGACAGTGGCCGCCTACCCGGTGATCGACACGGCCCGGGGCCTCTTGCGGGCGCGCGATATCGCCCAGGCGGCGCCGCGCGTGGCGGGGCTCCTCTTCGACGGTGAAGGCTACGCCTTCGACACCGGCGCCAGGGGCGAGGAGAACGGCCCCCGCTTCGCGCTCGCCCGGGGCGAGGTCGTGGCTGCCGCCCGCGCCCACGAGGGGCTGCCCATGGTGGCGGCCAGCGCCCTCGAGACCACCCAGCTCGCCCACTGGGGCTTCGCCGGCATCCTCCTCCCGGACGCCTCCGGAGTGGCGGCGGCGAACGCCGCCTTCGCCCCGACAGCCGCCGAGATCGGCCGCGCCCAGGCCGTGATCGCCGGCTACGAGGCCGCCCGCGCCGAAGGCGCCTGGGTCGCGAGGATCGGACGGCGGGTGGCCGATGCCCACACGGCCAGGGCCGCCCATCGCGTCCTCCGCCAGGCCGGCCTCGAAACGACGGACGCACCCCAGGACGCCGACGAGCCCGAATCCTAGCCACGACCGTCAGGCCGCGGCGGTGACCGGAGAGCGTCCTGGCACGCACATCCGTTCGACTGCCGCTACAATCGGCGGGTGTCCACACCGATCCGGCTGCAGTATCTCGAACTCAAGGGACGCTACCCGGACACCGTCCTCTTCTTCCGCCTGGGCGACTTCTACGAAACCTTCGACGACGACGCGAAGCTGGTCGCCCGTGAACTCCAGATCACCCTGACCAGTAAGCCGATGGGCAAGGACCTGCGCGTCCCCCTGGCCGGGGTGCCCTTCCACAGCATCGACGGCCACGTCGCGAAACTCGTCGGCCGCGGCTACCGGGTCGCCATCTGCGAACAGCTGGCGGACCCGTCGGAGGTGAAGGGCCTGGTGCCCCGCGACGTCGTCCGTGTGGTCACCGCCGGGACAGTCACGGCCGAACGATCACTCGACCCGAGCGCCCCGAACTATCTGGCGAGTTATGTCCTGCGACGGGAAGGCGCGGCGGCCGCCCTGGCCGACATTACGACCGGAGAAGTCCGGATCGCCCGGGGTGACGACGCCGCCGCCGAGCTGCTCCGGGCAGCACCGGCCGAGATCCTGGTCGAGGACCCGCTCGACCTCCCGCCGGGCCTGACCGGCACCATCCGGCCACGCCCACTCCCCGGCGAGACGGCGATCGAGGCGGCCCTCGCCAACCAGTTCGGTGAACACGCCCGCGACGCCCTGCTCGACGGCGAGGCAGAGGCAGCCGCCCTCGCCCATCTCCTGCTCTACTTGAAGGAGACCTACCCGGCGGCCCTCGGCACGCTCCAGCGGGTCCGCCGACTGCCCCCGGGCGAGGTCCTCACGCTCGACCAGCGCACCCTCCGCAACCTCGATGTCTTGCCCGCGCCGGGGCACACCTCGTCGCTCTTCCAGGTGCTCGACCGTTCGAAATCGTCGATGGGCTCGCGGCTGCTCCGGGCCTGGCTGACGCGGCCGCTGCGCGACCCGGCGGCGCTCGCCCGCCGCCACGACGCCGTCGCCTGGGCCGCCACCCACCCGATTGAGCGCGAGCAGGCCCAGGCCGTGATCCGCGGGATCGCCGACATCGGCCGGCTCGGGGGCCGCCTTGGCGCCCGCTCGGCCGGCCCCCGAGACCTCCATGGCCTGCGCGCCGGGCTGCGCGCCGCCCTCGACCTCGGGGCCGTCCTCCGCCGGGCGGAGCTGCCGCCCCTGCTCAACGAGGCGCTCGCCGGGCTGGCGGCCGGGGCCGACCTGCTCCTCCTCCTCGACGATGCGCTCGACCCTGACCCACCGGCGGGCTTCGACGAGGGCGGCGTCATCCGCACGGGCTTTCGTCCCGAGATCGACTCCCTCCGGGCAATGACCCGGGACGCGCGCGGTTTCCTCCTCGGCCTCGAAGGCCTCGAACGGGACCGCACGGGCATCCGCTCGCTCAAGGTCGGGCACAACCGGGTGTTCGGCTACTACATCGAAGTTTCGACGGCGAACAGCAGCCACGTGCCCGCCCACTACCAGCGCCGCCAGACCCTCGTGGGGGCCGAGCGCTACGTCACGGAGGAGCTCAAGGAGCACGAGTCGAACCTCGTCGGCGCCCGCGAACGGCTGGTCGAGCTGGAACGCCAGGCCTTCGCCCAGCTGGTCGAGTCCCTCGTCGCCCGGCTCGCCGCCATCCAGCAGCTGGCCGAGGCGCTGGCCGCCATCGACCTGACCCTCGCCCTGGGGGAGTGCGCGGCCGAGCGCTCCTACGTCCGGCCAGCGTTCGGTGACGGGACCACCCTGCGCATCACCGCCGGGCGCCACCCCGTCGTCGAGGAAGCGCTCGGCCCCGGCCGCTTCGTGCCGAACGACTGCGTGCTCGACGGCGCCTGCCAGGTCCTGCTGCTGACCGGCCCGAACATGAGCGGCAAGTCCACCTTCCTGCGCCAGGTGGCGCTCATCGCGTTGATGGCCCAGGCCGGTTCGTTCGTCCCGGCAATCGAGGCGGAGCTGCCCCTGTTCGACCGTATCTTCACGCGGATCGGCGCCCAGGACGACCTCGCGGCCGGCCAATCGACCTTCATGGTGGAGATGGTCGAGACGGCCCAGATCCTCCACCAGGCCACGCCGCAATCGCTCGTCATCCTGGACGAGGTGGGCCGGGGGACGAGCACCTTCGACGGCATGGCCATCGCCCGGGCCGTCGTCGAGTTCCTCCACAACCGCAAGGAGGTGGCGGCGCGCACCCTCTTCGCCACCCACTACCACGAACTCACCCACCTCGCCGACGTGTTGCCGCGCGTCCAGAACGCCCATGTCGGCGTGCACGAGGAGGGCACGGAAGTCGTCTTCGAACACCGCATCGTGCCCGGCCCGAGCGACCGTTCCTACGGCATCCATGTCGCGAAGCTGGCCGGCCTCCCGTCAGCCGTGGTGACCCGGGCCGAGCATCTCCTGGTCGAACTGGAGGCCGCGCGCCACGGTGAGGTTCGCGCGGCGCCCGTAGCTGCGTCGAACGGTCACGGCGCCATTCAGCCGTCGTTCTTCTCGGGCCCATCACCGGCGGAGGAGGCGCTGGCCGCCATCGACCCCGATGCACTCACTCCGATCGAGGCGATCCAGAAGCTGTACGAACTGAAGGCCCTGCAGAAGTCCGCCGAAACGGTCCGCCGGTGACCGCGCCCGAAGCCCCGCCAGCCTCCGGCCCGCCGGCGCCACCCGCCCGCGGCCCCCGGGGGATTCACGTCCTTCCCGCCGAAGTAGCCGCCCGGATCGCCGCCGGGGAGGTGGTCGAACGGCCGGTCTCGGTCGTCCGCGAACTGCTCGACAACGCCATCGACGCCGGCGCCAGCCGGATTACCGTGGAGATAGAGGATGGCGGCGTCGCCCTCATCCGCGTGGTCGATGACGGCCGCGGGATCTCGCCGGAAGAGGTGGACCTCGCCTTCGAACGGCACGCCACCAGCAAGATCAGCGCCCTCGCCGACCTCGCCCACGTCCATACCCTGGGCTTCCGGGGCGAAGCGCTCCCCTCGATCGCGGCCGCCGGGGACGTCGAGATCATCACCCGCTCGGCGGCCGAGCCCGTCGGCGTCCAGGCGCTGCTCGTCGATGCCCGCGTCGTCCGGCGGGCCGCCCGCGCCGCCCCGGCGGGGACGAGCTTCGCCGTCCGCGACCTCTTCGCCCGCCTCCCGGCCCGCCGCAAGTTCCTCGCCTCTGCTGTCGCCGAATCACGCCAGGTGACCGTGCTCGTCTCCCACTACGCCCTTGCCTACCCGGCCATCGCCTTCACCCTGGTGAACGGCGGCCGCACGCTCCTCCGCACGGCCGGGGACGGCGACCTCCGCCACGCCTTCGCCGCGATCTACGGGGCCGACACGGCGAGGTCGATGCTCGTCCTCGACCACGAAGAGGAGGGGGTCCGCATCTCCGGCCTGGCCGGGCCGCCCTCGCTCCACCGGGGCAACCGGGCCGCTATCTCGGTCTTCGTGAACGGGCGCTGGGTCCAGAGCCGGCCGCTCACGTTCGCCATCGTCGATGCCTACCAGTCGCAGCTGCCCTCCGGCCGCCACCCCCTGGCCGCGGTCAACGTCCGCCTGGCGGACGAAGAGGTGGACGTGAACGTCCACCCGGCCAAGGCCGAGGTACGCTTCCGGGACGAGCGGGCCGTGGGCCGGGCCGTCCGCCACGCCGTCGCCCGGGCGATCGAGGGGTCGGCAGTGGTCAGCTGGCTGCCGCGGCCAGCGGCCCCGATCGACACCGCCGCG
>JBJXGC010000333.1:0-5590 GCA_046154545.1 Dehalococcoidia bacterium
AAGAAGCGCGCTTACCGGATTGCCGCGCCGACGCTCATCCTCTGGGGCGACTCCGACCGCCTGACGCCGCCGGCCTACGGCCCCGTCTTCCAGAAGGCGATCGCGAAGTCGAACCTGGTCACGATCACGGGCGCGGGCCACATGCTGCCGATCGAAAAGACGGCGGAGCTTGTGTCCGAGGTGAAGGCCTTCCTGGGGTAGGGCGCGATTACTGGATGAGGCGAATGTCTGAAATCTCGAGATTTCGTCCTTCAGCGGAATCCATAACCGCGGTTGTTTGTCAAAGAGATGGACGATAACCGCACTCGGAGTCAACGTTCGCTCAGGTTGGTGTTTTTCAGGCTGCCGGCGTCGATGCTTCGCTAGTCCGAATGGTATGTTCGGAGAAGCAAAGTTTAGGGAGACCGACGAATGGGGCAGCCAGCACGAGGCCCGGCGGGCGTCTCCGCGGACGCGTACGCCAACGCCGTGGACCGGCTCCGGATCAACTTCCGTGTGGCGGTCTACACGACGGTCATGGGCGTCGTCCTCCTCCTCGCCTCCGCGGCCGCGATGATCCTGCTCCTGCTCGCCGGCGAACCGGTTACGGCGGCCGTCCCCGCCGTGGTCGGGGTGCTCGATATCGCCTGGGCCGTCTCCGAACGGCCGTGGCGGCAGCTCCTGCTCGCGAACAACCGGATCGCCCTTTCCGACTCGCTCTGGGTGTCGTACCTGGAGACGAAGGAGGCGATCCGGGAATCCGGCCTCGATGGCAAGGACCAGCTCGCCGAACTGCTCGCCGCTCAGAGCCTCTGGGTCAGCCGTATTGGGGCGATCGCCCAGGACGACTACTCTCTGGCCTTCGAAGCGCTGGACGAGATCAACCAGCGCGGTTATCGGGTACAATCACGGCTACGGGTGGAGCCGAAGGATGTCGTCGCGGCTTCGCTCGCGTTTGGCGGCCAGACGGGTGGCACGCTGAGCGAACTCGAGGAACGAGGCGGCAGGCCTAACGGGGGATAAGGTTCGATGAACGCGACTCGCACGGCGGCCAAGAGGGCGCCCACGGTGCCGTTAGAAGAACGGCTCTCCGACACCTCAGGCGAATTCTACCTTGGCCTTCCATCGGAGAAGCGCGAGCGAATCGGAGAACTGGTTTCCTACCTCCGAAAATATCCCGACATCGACAATGTCCGGGTCTTTCGCTATACCCCCGACGACACCGATCAGCGGGAATGGCGCGTCCTAGTCGAATCCGATTACACCCTGTACTTCCGCGTCGATGGCAGTCAGGCGCTCATCGACCTCATCACCGAGACTTCGCCGGATGTGCGCCAGGCCGCCCTCGCCTGACCGCGTTACGGCCCCTCGATGCGGAGCACTCCCGCCTTCACCAGGTTCTCGAAGTGATCCTCCAGCCCGTACTCAGCAAACACTGACCGCGCGTCTGCGCCCGGGATTGAGGCGGGGGCGCCCGGCACGGCTGGCGTGCGCGAGAGGCGTTGGCCAGGGCCGTTCGTGGTCATGAGGCCGACGCCTTCGTGCTCGCGGACGAGGCTGAGGCCGTGGGCGAGGACCCAGGGGTCGGCCATGATCTCCGGGACCGTCGTCACGCGGTGGGCCCCGGCCCCCGCTGCGGCAAGGCGGGCCACCCACGTATCGGCCGGCTCCAGGGCGAAACGGTCCGCGAGGAAAGCGTCGCGCTTCCGGGCACTGACAGCGTCCAGGCCACTCAGCCCTTCGGCCGCGGCCAGGGCGGGCACGTCCGCTTCCCGGGCCGCCAGGAAGAACCAGCCGTCCTCGGCCTCATACAGCCGGTTGAGCGATGATTCGCCCAGCGCGGTCTGGCCGCGCGGCTCATCCCACGCCTTGCCCTTGTAGTCCTGGAGGAAGGCCGACTGGAGGACGCCGGCGGTGTAGGCAAGGGCGGACCGCACCTGCTGGCCCTCACCCGTGCGCTGGCGGTGTTGGAGCGCGAGCATGACCCCGTAGGCCCCGAGCACGCCCGTGCCGTAGTCGTTCACGGGGAAGGGCGCCAGCACGGGGCGGTCGCCGCCGTAGCGCATCTGCATCCCGCTGGCGGCCTGGGCGAGCTGCTCCCAGCCGGGGCGATGCTCCCACGGCCCGCCGTGGCCGTAGGCGTTGAGCGAGGCGTAGATGATCCCCGGCCGCCGCGCACGCACGGCCTCGTAGCCCAGTCCGATCCGTTCCAGCGCACCCGCCCGGTAGTTCTGGACGACCACGTCGGCGTCTTCGAGGAGCCGCCAGAAGACCTCGCGGCCGCTCTCGCTCTTGATGTCGAGGAGGAGACTGCGTTTGCCCCGGTTGACGTCGTGGTGGAAGGCCACCCCGCCTTCGCGCCCCGGTGCGTCGATCTTGATGACGTCCGCACCGAACTCCGCCAGGGTGCGGCCGCAGGTCGGCCCCGCGAGGATGATGCAGAGGTCGAGCACCTTCACGCCGGCGAGCGGCCCGGCCGCCGAGGGCGCGGACGCCGCCGTCCGGGGCGCGAGCGCGGGTTTCGATGCCCACTCCGCGCCCGTGTCCGCTCCGGGGAGCGGGGCCGGCCGGCGGACTGCGCCGGGCGTGCCGTCGAGACGCGGCGTCACGCCCGGTTGGAGCATCGGCCCCAGGACGGGGTCGTCCACTTCGATGATCGCCCTGGAGGCGCGGGCGTGTTCGTTCTCGAGCCACTCCGCGGACTCACGGCAGACGGCGGTGGGCGTGCCCGCAGCGTTCACGAGGTCTTCCCACTCCTTGGCCGGGCGGGTGGCGAAGAGTCCCGTCATGCGCTCGAGGAGGAGGCTCCCCAGGGCGGGGTCGGTCGCCACCTTGAGGCGGTCGAGGAGCCCGTCCTCACGCCAGTGTTCGACCCCGGCCGCACGCACAAACTGCTCCACGAAGCGGGTATTGGCGGCGTGGAACTGGACCCAGCGGCCGTCCTGGCAGCGGTACTGGCGCACCCAGGCGAAGGGCCGCGGCGCCGGCTGGGCGCCGCTGTGCAACCGCTGCCCGACCAGGCCGATCGCCGTGAAGGTGGCGTCGAACAGCGGCACTTCCAGCCGCTGGCCGAGACCATCGCGCTCCCGCGCCACCAGCGCGGCGGCGACCGTCGCGGCCCCCACCACGGCCGCATAGGCGGACGAGATGGGGATGGCCGTGTAGACCGGCCGCGCCCCTTCGCCGCCCTCGAGCCGGGCGGTGTAGGTGCCGGTGGCGGCGCCAACGACGCCCTCCCAGGCGCGAACACCGGCCCGCGGGTCGTCGGAGGCGAAGCCGGGGAGGGAGCAGTAGATCAGCGCCGGGTTGGCGGCGCACAGCGCCTCATGGCCGAGGCCGAGGCGGTCCATCACGCCCGGCCGGAAGTTCTCGACCAGGATGTCGGCGGCAAGCACCAGTTCACGAGCCGCCCGCTGCCCGGCCGGGGCCTTCAGGTCGAGGACGACGCTGCGCTTGGCCCGGTTCCAGGTGCGGTTGGCAGGGTTCTCCCAGCGAGGCCCGCCGGGCGGGTCGATGCGGATGACATCGGCCCCCTGGTCGGCGAGGAGCATGCCAAGCAGCGGCCCGGCGATGTACTGACCGAAGTCGATGACCCGGGCACCATCGAGCGCTCCTGCCATCGCGTCCTACTGGATCGGCGAGCGCGGGGTGGCGAGGATGCGCTTCACGTTGATGCCCGAGCGGTCGATCAGCGGCATGATCCGGGGGCCGATGTCGTCCTTCCACCTGGCGCTTTCGTAGACCTTCTTGTAGAGCTTCTCGCGCTCGGCCTCCGTCCGGAAACGGCGGACCCAGACGTAGGTGTCCTCGTCTTCTTCGGAGACGAAGCTGCCGAGGATGACCATCCCTGCCTCGGTCTGGAAGGGAATCACTTCCTCTTCCATCATCTTCACAAGCGCCTTGCGGTTGCCCGGCGTGGCGGTGTACTGGCGGAGTTCGAAAAACGACATGTCTCTGGCCTGCCTGCGTTGTGTTGATCACGCTTCATACAGACCGCGGCGGCGCCCGGCAAGCGGGAGCCCCGATCAGGCCAGCTTTTGCTCGAGCCGCAGCTTCACCGCTGGCCATTCGGAGGCCAGCATCGTGAACCAGGCGTTGTCACGAACCGTGCCGTCGAAGGCCGGTTGTTGGGCCCGGATGACGCCGTCGAGCTTCCCGCCGATCCGTTCGATCGCGTTTCGCGAACGCCAGTTGCGGGCGTCGGTCTTCAAGTTCACCCGGTGGACCCGCCAGGTTTCGAAGGCGTGGGTCAGCATGAGGAGCTTCGCCTCGCTGTTCACCGGCGTGCGCTGGGCATCGGCGCTGAGCCAGGTCCAGCCGATCTCGACGTCGTCCGGGAGTTCCGGGCCGCGCTGGTTGGGGTTGCCCGGGGGCCAGTCCCAGTAGGAGATGTTGGCGAACCTGGTGGACCCGACGACGCGGCCTGCGGTGAGGCTGTACGTGGCGAACGGGATCGCCGTGCCTTCGGCCTGCCACCTGAGCGCCGTCTCGACATAGTCGCGGGCCGCGGCTTCGTCCCCGGGTACCCAGGTGAAGCCGTAGGTGTCGCGCGGGCCATCCGCCGCCGCAACAAGCGCCGGCACATGATCCGGGGTGAGTGGTTCCAGCCGGACGAAGCGGCCCTGGAGGACCATCGGGACGACTGCGGTCGTGACCATCGACCCATCCTACCAGTGCCGGTGCCGGTGCTACACTGAGCGCATGCGGCGAGACGACGTGTTACGGGTCCTCGGCGAGCACAAAGGCGAGTTCGCCCGGTTCGGCGTGAAGTCGCTTTCCATCTTCGGCTCGGTCGCCCGCGACGAAGCGCGCGACGATAGCGACCTCGACGTCCTCGTCGAATTCGAGGGGCCGACGAAGTTCCAGCCGTACATGGACCTGAAGTTCTTCCTCGAGGAGATCCTCGGCTGCAGGGTAGACGTCGCAACCCTCGCGATGCTTCGTCCTGAACTCTCGCCCACAATCGAGCGCGATCTGCACCGTGTCGCGTAGGGACGCGCTCCGGCTGCAGGACATGATTGATGCGCTCGTCCGGGTTCAGGCGTGGACCGCGGGTTCAACGCGGCAGTCACTCGAAGGGGACGAGATGCTCGCCGCCGCGGTGATCCGGTGCCTGGAAGTGGCGGGCGAAGGCGCCAAGGCGGTTTCATCGGAGACCCGAGCAATGGACAACGAGATTCCCTGGAAATCCATCGCCGGTTTCCGGGATGTCGTTATCCACCAGTACTTCAGAGTGGACCTCGACGCGGTTTGGGATATCGTCACGGCCCTCGCGCCAGAGTTGGAGAAGCGAGTGCGGACGCTCCTCGCCCAACTCAAAGCGCAGGACCCGTAGCGCCGTCGTGCGCTCGTCGTACTTTACCGGACCGGCTGACCCATTGCGTGACCGCGCTCAAGGCGTGAGACAGCGGGTAACAGCCACTCGTTCGTGCGGGTGGGGTTCAACGTTTTGCGCGAAGGCGTGGAGCGGGCGGTTTGATGGCGCGCCTCGTCCAGTAGCACGACTGTGAAGGAGTGCTGGGATGGTGATCGGGGCGATGCCGGTGAGCGCTCACCTCCTCGCCCCGGCTACCATCGCGGCGCTTGCTCACGCGCGCGCTACGGACAGGCC
>JBJXGC010000334.1:0-28108 GCA_046154545.1 Dehalococcoidia bacterium
AGGGCGAAGCCTTCGCCCACGTCGGCGTAGACGATGCGGACGCGGGTACCGATGCCGACGCTCTTGATCACCTCGGGCGGCGCCAGGTTGCCTTCTGCGTCAACGAGATTGCCCCAGATGCGGATCGCTTCGTGCTCAGTGGGTTGGCCGCGCTGGGTATCGAGTTCGACGAGGAGCAGGTGGTAGGGCAGGTGGTCGCGGAACTGGGGCATGATGGCGTGCCAGACTTCGCTGTAGGAATAGACCACGCCCTTGCCTTCGACGGGGACCCAGCGCGCCTCGGGCTGGGTGCACCAGGGGCAGGCGGTGGTGGGCGGGTAACGGACGAGGCTGCAATCGACGCACTGTTGGAGGTGGTAGTCGTGGGCGCCGCAGTGGCGGAAGTATTCGAGGTTCTCGACATCGATGTCGGTGACTGCGACGTTCATGCCAAGGTAGGAACCGGTGAGGACGGGCGCTTCAGCCATGGGGACTCCCTAACCTTTCCGCATCACGAGGGCTGACCCGGTGGCGGGGTTGGCCCAGCCGAGGTTGGCCGTGATGTTGACGTCCTTCACCTGACGGCAGTGGCCGCCCGGCGTGTAGTCATAGGTATGCTTGCGCACGCCATCGACGACCGGACAGTAGTCGTCGATCTCGCCCCGGAGCTGGCGGACGTTTTCGATGACCATGTTCATGCCGTGGGTATAGCCCTCGCAGAGGTGGCCGCCGCTCGTGTTGTTCGGCCGCTTGCCGCCGAGGGCGATCGTGCCATCGCTGACGTAGATGCCGCCTTCGCCCTCCTTGCAGAAGCCGTAGGCCTCGAGCTGGAGCATGGTGGTAAAGGTGAAGGCGTCGTACGAGCCGGTGACGTCGATCTCTTCGGGGCCGACGCCGGCGTTGGGCCAGAGGAGCTCCTTGGCATAATGCCCGGCGACGCGGGAGATAGGCCCAGCCTCATAGTGCTGGTCGCCGCGGGGCTTCGTGCAGCGGCCGACGACGGAGAGGATGCGGGCCGGGGTGTGCCGGTAGTTGTAGGCGTTTTCGGCGCGGGTGATGATGATCGCGGTCGCGTTGTCGGTCTCGACGCAACAATCGAGGAGGTGAAGCGGCTTGACGATCATGCGGCTGTTGATGACATCTTCGACCTCGAGCGGTGTCTTGTAGTAGGCCTTGGGGTTGTTCGAGGCGTGACGGCTGTGGTGGACCTTGACCATCGCGACCTGCTCGGGCGTCGTCCCGTACTCGTACATATGGCGCATGAAGGTGTGGCTGAACATCTGGGCCGGGCTCGTGATGCCGTAGATGGCGGAGTGGAGGGCGCCGCCACTGAGGGCCGCTCCCCCGCGGCCAGAGCCGCCCATGCGGACGGCCGTGAAGCCGTTCATCGAGCGGAAGACGACGGCCGTCTTCGCCATCCCTGCCTCGATGATTCCGATGGCGATGCCGATCAGCGCCTCGGTACTCGACCCTCCGCCCACGACATCCATGAAGAAGTTGAGGCGGATACCGAGGTCGCCGGCGACGGTGGTGGAGGCCACTGAGTCGTTGACCTGGTAGCTGAGCATGGCGTCGATCTCGGTGTTCTTGATGCCCGCGTCGATCATCGCGTTGCGGACCGCCTGGGTCGCCATCCAGCGGGTGGTCCGGCCCATACCGCGGGTGTAGGGGGTCTCGCCGACGCCGATAATGGCGTACTTATCGCGCAGGTATTTCGGGGTAGTGGCGTCGATGTCGCTGTCAGCCATGTCGCCTCCTTGGTGCGGGGGGAGTCTAGCGGAAATCGAGCCGAGAGCCGAGAGCCGAGAGCCGAGAGCCGAGAGCCCAGAGCCGAGAGCGCAGAGCCCAGAGCCCAGAGCCGAGAGCCGAGAGCCGAGAGCGCAGAGCCGAGAGCGGCGGGGCGCCGTCGCGGGACACCACATGACTGGCAACGGGTAGGATGCGGCCTCAGGAGGTGCATCGAGATGCGAGACAGTGAAGCGATTGCGCGCGGTAAGGCGAAGTTCGAGGAGGTCTATCCTTTCAAGGCGTCGGAGAACCCGACGGACTTCGAGGCGACGATGTATGGCGACCTTTTCGGCGACATCTACCAGCGGCCGGGGCTTTCGATGCGGGACCGGCGGCTGATGATCATCGGTGTGGCCGCGGCGCACGGGATCGACAGCATCCTCCGCCTCCAGCTCAGCGCCGGCCTGGCGAAGGGCGACCTGAAGCGCGAGGACATGGACGAGATCACGATTTTCCTGACGCAGTACGTGGGCTACCCACTGGGGACACGGGTGCGGGCCGCGGCGACGGAGGCGCTTAAAGCCAACAGCGGCGCGTGAACCCCAAGGAGCTTCACCGGCGGTCGCTCCAGAGGCGCCCCGCTGAGGCATGTCCCGCTAATCCGTGACGGACGGGGAGACTTGCCGGTGGGCAACACGGTCGTCACCGCGCCACGATTTCGACGGCGGAGAAATTCCAGCGGTGATTCGTCGGCGCGGTGGTGTTCGACGTGACGATGGTGCCCGTCCCGGCAATCGGGTCGATGAACCGCTGAACCCACATGGTGCCGATGTTCGCCACAAGCGACTGATGGGCCAGCGACTGGGCCGAGCCGACCGTCCGGGCGGCCGCTCCATCCCAGTCGAAGCCGGTGGCGTAGACGAGCGACCCGGACGCTGTGGTCGTCAGGGCCACCGACTGCGCGCCGGTAGTGCCGGACGCTCCATTGCTCGCGCCAACGCCGGCGGCGCCCTTGAAGGCCACGACGACCAGTGATTGGTCGAATCCGGCAGCGCCGAGCGTGGAGGTGACGGTCACGTTGGTCAGCACGGCGGGCGCCATCGCCTGCCAGATCTCGGCGGTCCCGGACTGGGTGTTCGTCCGTCTCACGAGCGTCCAGGCGAGGCCCGCCCCGCTGACCGTGGCAGACTGGGCTGCGGTACCCGGCCCGTCCGACATCACGAAGGCCACGAGCAGCTCGTTTGCTTCGGCCGTACTGAACGTGGGCGTGACAGCTGTACCTCGGAGGTTTATCGCCACGGTCCGATCGACCGAGAGGGATGACGGCGGCGGCGGCGGCGGCGCGGTAACGACCGCGCTGACCTGGTTCGAGGATGGCCCGACGTTGCCGGCGGCGTCGCTGGCCGCAACCAGGTAGTAGTAGGTTCCGGCGGCCAGTCCAGAATCCGTGTAGGTCAGACCCGCGGGCGCGGCCACCTGGTTCGCTGTGCTGGGGACGAACCCGCTGACGGTCGATCGATAGACCCGATATCCGGTGACGGCGACGTTGTCGATGGCCGGGCCCCAGGCGATGTTGGCCGTGCCGACACCTCCGGCGGCCGAAGCCGTGCCAGGAGCCCCAGGCGCCACTCCATCGGCCACCGCCTGGACCTTCACCCAGCTTGCGACCGACGGCACCCCGTTGGTATCGACGATGAAGAGCATGTAGTACCCGGGCGGCGCGAGGTTGGCGTTCAGCGGGGCGGTGAGCTGGACTGAATTCGTACCTGCCGTGAGGGTGAGCGGCACCGAACGGGCGTGCTCGTCGAACGCATGGGTGACGGAAGATGGGCTCATCAGCACGGCGCTGGCGATTCGGCTCGCATCGGGCGTCGAAACCGTGAAGGTCTGCCCCCAGGTGACCTGGGAGGGCGCCGACCCGATCGCCGGCCGCGGGCCTTTGAAGAGGTAGGGCGGCGAGAAAATCTGATAGTTCGGCTCCGTGGGGACTGCGGCATCGTTGCCACCGCCGCCGGAGAGGACCCGCCCGTCGGGCAAGAGCATCGCCACGGAGTGGTACGACCGCTGGCGGGCTTCAGCGGCAAGGGTTGTCCACTGCCCGGTTGAGGGCGACCAGACCTCTGCGGCGCGCACCGCATTTGCGGCGATAACGCCGTCCGCCGTGCGCCAACCGCCCGTTGCCAGCACGGTGCCGTCGGGCAGATTGGTGAGGTTCATGAAAGCACGAGGGTTGGCCATCGACCCCACCTGAGTCCAAGAAGGGTTCGCCGCCGTCATGTCGAGGACCCACGCGGCGGAGGAGGAAGGGGTGGCCGGGTAGTTTCCGTCCGAGGCTGTCCCGGCTTTGAGCACCTTCCCCGGGACGAACATCGCCGCGGAAGCTCCGTCGATAATCCGTGAATCGACGACCGTCCAGGTTTGGGTGGTGAAGTCCAGGGTCTGCGTGTTGGTGGGGTTTTCCGACGCGCCAGCTAACAGCAGTTTGCCGTTCGGCAGGACATACGTGAACGGGTAGTACTCGATGCTCTGGTCTGAACTCGACGCCATCGGCGTCCACGTGTTCGTGGCGGGGTCGTAGATCTCCATCTTCGTCACGAAGCAGGTCAGGCAGCCGTTGTTCGAACCAGAGATCGCCAACACACGGCCATCAGGGAGCGTCGTGGCCGTCGGATACCAGCGGGCGAACGCCATGTCGGCGGCCCGGGTCCAAGACATGCTCGTCACGTCGAAGATGTTCGTGTCCCGGATCCCGGCGGCTGTCTGGCCTGCGTCATCCCCTCCGATAACGATTGCGCGTCCGTCGGACAGGATGGCGTGACCGGCACAGAAGAGGTTACTACTTTGCGTCGGGACGCTAGTGATCAGTCCGGAGGTCAAATCAACGACCCGGGCGTCCCCTCCCGACGTGAAGTAGAGCACTTTATTGGAATTCGGCATGAGCACGGCGTGTTGCATGAGGGTGCCCGTGTTGACTACCGCTCCCCATTCCCCGGTTGTGGCGCGCGGATCGGCCGGTCCAGTCACGACGCCCACGCCCTCATTTGAGGGCGCGCCAGTGTTCCCGGCTGTATCCCGTGCGATAACGCGGTAGTAAAACGTCCCGGCCGCGAGTCCAGTGTCGCTGAATGTGGTTCCGGCCGGTTGGCCAATGCGGTTTGTGGCAGCCGGTGCGAATCCCTGGGCCGTGGAACGGTGGACATCGTAGCCCGCGATGCCGCGGTCGTCGGTCGCCGCGCCCCAGGCGAGGGCTGCGCTCCCGTTGCCTGCGACGACCGTCAGCGTCCCCGGCGCGCCGGGCGGTGAGGTGTCCGGTCCGAGGATGGTCGCCGTCGCCTCGTTCGAAGGTGGGCCACTGTTTCCCGCGGCATCCCTCGCGATGACGCGGTAGTAGTAGGTGCCAGGCGCGAGCGAGGCGTCGGCATAGGCGTTGGCCGTTGGCTGACCGACCCTGTTCGCGAGTGCCGGAGTGAAACCCGTGACTGAAGAACGGTGGACATCGTATCCCGCTACTCCCCGGTCGTCGGTCGCGGCGCCCCAGGCGAGGGCGGCGCTCCCATTGCCCGCGATCGCCGTCAGCGTCCCCGGCGCGCCGGGAGGCGAGTTGTCCGGTCCGAGGACGGTCGCCACGGCCTCATTGGAAGGTGGTCCGCTAAGTCCGGCTGCATCCCTTGCGATGACGCGGTAGTAGTAGGCACCCGGCGCGAGGGCGGCGTCGGCGAACGCGTTGGCCGTTGGCTGAGCGACCCTGTTCGCAAGGCCGGGAGTGAAACCCGCCAGCGAAGACCGGTGCACGTCGTACCCTACGACTCCCACGTTGTCCGTGGACGGCCCCCACGCCAAAGCGATACTCGTCGCGCTGGCCGTGGCCGTCAGTGTCCCGGGAATGGACGGCGGTGTGATATCGGGGCCGACGTCGGTGGCGCGAATCTCCACGGCTGCCATGTTCCAGCGGTCGGTCGTGGGAGCAGTCGCATAGAGCGCCGCTGGCGTCCCTGCGACACTGGTCGCGGTTTGCCGTTGAACCCACAACGTATCGCCGGCAGGCGCCAGCCACTGCGAGACCATCGTCTGACCTGCCGGGAGGACCCGCGCGATGGCGTTATCCCAATCGTTCCCCGCAGCGAAGAGAAAGGAACCGCTCGCCTGGGGCGTCAGGGTCACGGTGGGCGCCCCGGTCGCAGCGTTTGCCGTCGCACTCGCCCCCACCCCCGCCGCGCCGCGGAACGCGACCACGGTCAGGGCCAAATCGAAGTTCGTCCGCGTTTGGACGGCGCGCACCGTGACGTTCGTGAGTTTCGCTGGCGCCGGCGCCACCCAGATTTCCGTGGCGCCCGCACGCACGTTCGCACGGTTAACCCGCGTCCAGGTGAGGCCAGCCCCGGTGACCGTCATCGTCTGCGCCAGGTTCGTGGACCGTCCGAAGTGACGAACGCGGCGAGCAGTTCGCCCGCTAGCGCTGTCGTGAACGCAGGCGTCGTCACCGAGGTTCGGCCGGTTACGGTAACGGTGACATCGGTGGAGAGGGCTTCAGCGCGGGCGACCGGCCACGTGCGCGCGTTGTCCGCAACGATCAGCAGGAGGGCCACGAGGACGACCATCGCCGCGGGAACCACGCCCCGCGTTCCCGATAATCCATTCTGACCGGCCATCGAAGCCTCCACACTGGGAGTATGCAGTGTGGTCGGATTGTTGTCCCGAACGTGCCCGAGCGCAAATGGAATTAAGCCGAGGTTGCGTGATCGGGAGATACTTTCGCGTGCCGGACCGATGTTATGTTCGCCAGACAACGACCGGGCACTGTCGTATCACCGCCCTGAGGGCGTCCTCCGAGGTGTGCCTGCCCTTTGCCACCGGGCCTCCGCCCATCATCCGGCTGAGCGCCCTCCGTAACGCGCGGCTCCGGACCCTCGGGTTGGCCTTTGCTGAGGCGGACGAAGTCGGCGATGAAGGGCGCCCTGACGCGCGAGGAGATGGACGAGATCACGATCTTCCTGACCCAGTACGTGGGGTACCCGCTGGGGACACGGGTGCGGGCCGCGGCGGCGAAGGAGCTGAAGGCGGCGGACGGCGCGCCGTCTGATCTCGGGTGCCGTAGAGGGGCACTTTGCGAGACACGGAGTTCTTGACGGATAGTGGAGCGATGCCGCCTGGCGTCAAGCGCTCAACTGCCGCCGACCGTGGTCCGGCAGCGGCAGAAGCGTGTGGCCGAAATCAGGCGCGCGCTCGACGGGAGCGGGGTGAGCCTGGCTCGCTCGGACACGCCCGCCGCCGTAGAGATCCAGGGCGTGATCGCAGGAATCCGCGGCGAAAGTGGACCCGCGATCGAGGAAGGGCTCGCATTCCTAGCGGCCAACCCGTTCTGTTGGCACTCCGGCTACGTCCGAGAGAAGCTCCTCAGCGCGATCCGCCAGGCGCGGCTGAACGAAGAACAACGCGAGTGGATGCGCGGCGTTCTGGTTGAAGCGATCATGGCGGGGCCGCACCAGGGCTTGAGGGCGATCGCGAACACCGCAGTGGGCCTTGATTCGCCCGAGTTCAGAGAGCGTGTCTGGCAGATCCGGGACGACCGCCGGCAACGGACGGACGTGCGCTGGGTGGCGCACCACGTGCACCGGTCACTCCTCGACCCGAATGCGCCCAAGAGCATGCCTCGGTGGGGAGACGGAAACCGGAGAATCAGCGACCCAAGCTGGCAGGGCTGAGCAGCTGCCTGCGGCGCGCCACGGCCGCCGCGCTTACTATGTGCGAGCATGTCGATCGAACCCGGCTACCTCTCCCGTCTCCTCAAGCAGTTCGAACTGGAGCAGCTCGACCGCGACCTCTTCCTCGGGTCCCCGGGCCCGGGCAAGGGGCGGCTCTTCGGCGGGCTGATCGCCGCTCAGTCGGTTATGGCAGCAGGACGCACTGTGGAAGACGGGCGCTATCTGCACTCTCTTCACGCCTACTTCCTGCGGCCCGGGAACCACGACGCCCCGATCCGCTACACCGTCTACCGGATCAGAGACGGACGAAGCTTCACCTCTCGGGATGTCGTCGCCTACCAGTCCGGCGAGGCGATCTTCAGCGTATCGACCAGCTTCGTGGCACCCGAAGGGGGAGACGACTTCCAGCTCACGCCGCTGCCACTTCCCGGGCCGGAGGCGCTACCTGACCTCGAAGCCGCGTGGGTGGAGCGGCACGGCGACGACGAGGACCGCCGCTGGTATGCCGAATACCCGGTTGAACAGCGGCACGAGCGGATGGGCGGCGCGGACGCCCACGGTGAGCGCCGGCGCGCTGTGTGGATGCGGCCGAAGGGCGACATGCCGCCTGGGGACACGCTGGTCCATACGGCCCTCGTGGTCTGGGTTAGCGACGACGGCCTGATGAGCACGGTGTCGTGGAAGGATGGGCCAGAGGAGGAACGCCGCGAGATGCGCGCCAGCCTCGACCACGCGATGTGGTTCCACGAACCAGCGCGCTGGGACGATTGGTTGCTCTACCGCAGTGAGAGCACCGTTGGCCGCAACGCCCGGGCGCTCATCAACGGCGGCATGTACCGGCGGGATGGCCGACTCGTGGTGTCCGTGACCCAGGAGGCGCTCGTCCGGACGGCGAAGCCGTAGGGCGGGCGCTCCGCCGGTAGATCAAGCCTCGGCGGTCAGCACCCGGCGTGGGTGGCGGCCGTCCACGTTGCCGAGGAGACCGTGGACCTCGTACCCCAGGAGCTGCTGGAGCCGCTCGGGAAGCTCTCTCGCGGTCTCGCGGGGCACGGCGAGGTAGTGGTTCTCCTGGGGGCGCAGCCAACCCGCGCAATACTCCAGGATCACCCCGAGACGGGGGCGGTCACTGCGGTTCGCCCCCCCGGCGTGGAACAGCGAACCCACGAAGATGCAGAGCGAGCCAGCGGGCATGACCGCCTGGATGGTCTGCGAATAGTCGAAGCGGTCCTCCGGCACCGGCGCGTCCCGGTGGCTGCGAGGGAGGATGTTGGTGGCGCCGTTCTCGGCCGTGAAGTCGTCGATCGCCCACATGCAGTTCGCCACAACCTCCGGGTGGGGCCGGGGGAGCGGATAGACGGAATCGTCGGTGTGGAGGTTCTGGGCCGTCTCCCCCGGGCCAATCGAGATCGCGGTCGGCTGGCTCAACTGGTAGCGCTCCAGTACACGGTCAAGCACGCCCAGAACGAGCGGGTGGGTGGCCGGGCCGTCGAGCATCCGGGTCTTCGCGAACAACGCATAGATGCGCTGCGTCTTGAAGCCCTCGAAGTCGTTGCGGCCCTGGGGCGTGGCGGCGAGGATGCGGTGGAGCTCCTCCCGGATGGACGCCACCTCAGGGGGCGCCAAGACCCCCTCGATGATGGCGTACCCGTCCCCGTCCAAACGCTCGCAAACGTCCTCGACCGTAGCCGTCGCGGCCTGAAGGTGTCCCATCGCGTCCTCCTCTGCGGTCAGCGTGGCGTTCGCGGCTACCCGCCCCGGCCCGGGTGCTCCCCGGCGATGCCGCGCTGGGCATAGCCGAACATGACCTGGGCGACGCGCCGGATCTGGATCTCTTCGGAACCTTCCGTGATGCGATAGCGGCGATGGTGGCGGTAGATGTGTTCGAATGGCATGTGGCGCGTGTAGCCGATGCCGCCATGCACCTGGATCGCCTGGTCGGCGGCGTTGCAAACGAGGCGGTTGGCCCGGTAGTTGCACATCGCCACCTTGTCGCTGATCTCGATGTGGTGGCGGTGGTCCAGCTCCCAGGCCGTCTTCCGCACGAGCTGGCGCACCATCTCCGTCTCCGTCTGGAGCTCGGCGAGGGGCCACTGGATGGCCTGGCGGCTGGAGAGCGGCTGGCCGAAGGTGATCCGCTCGCGGGCGTACTTGACCGACATGTCGATGCAGTACTGGGCGGCGCCCACCCCCGAGGCCGCCTGGCGGATCCGGTTTTCGTGGGTAAAGACGTTTGCCAGAGCCAGGCCGTCGCCTTCCTTACCCAGCATCGAGTCAGCCGGGACGCGGACATCCTTGAGGGTGACCTCCGCGTGGTCGGTCGGCATGTTCAGGGTCCACCACATGAAATCGACAGAGAAGCCCTCTGTCTTCGTGGGGACGATGAAGCAGCTGATGCCCTTCGGCTTCCCCTCTTCGCCGGAGGTGCGGGCGAAGATCATGTCGTGCGTTGCGGCGTGCATGCCGCTGTTGAACCGCTTCTGGCCGTTGATGACCCATTCGTCGCCGTCCCGCACGGCCCGCGTCTCCAGCCAGCTGGCGTCCGATCCATGCTTCGGCTCCGTCAATCCGAAGGCGACCCGCGTCTCACCGTTAAACATACCGTCGAGGAACTGGCGCTTCTGAGCCTCGCTGCCGAAGTTCTCCCACATCTTCACGCTCGGGAAGTTGCCCACGACGGAGGACTCGTTCTGCAGGTCGTTGTGGAGGCCAAGGCCCTTCGCCGCGAGATGCTCGCGAATAATCGCCATCCCGAGGTTCGTCCCGTCCCGCCCGCCGTGCCGCTTCGGCAGGGCGTATCGCAGGAGGCCGGCCTTGTCTGCCCGGCGCCGCATTTCGGCGAGCAACTCCTCCCAATCCTTGCGGGGGACGCCGTCATGCTCGTAGTCCGTACGCGAATACTCACGACGGTGGTCGAAGAAGCGCATGTTGTCGTCTTGCTGCTCGAGCGGCTTGATCTCCCGCTCGATGAACTCGTCGATCTCTACCAAGAGATCCTGAATGTCCTGAGGGATGTCAAAGTCCACGAGTCACCTGTCCAATTCGATGTGTCGTCTGTTCGTACGCCAGCGCTCGGCTGGAAGCAAGTCCAGCGGGCGCGGGGTAGGCTTTCCCCTCCGTGGCTGCGCCGGCCGTCCCTCCAGTCTCGCACCTCAGGCGTCGTACGGCAGGAGGGTAAACGGCTGGCCGTCCATCGCAGTCATCGCCCGGAAATGCCGTTGATCGATGGTCAGCACGCGTTTCGTTTGGAAGCGATGGGCCAGCACGATGACGGAGAGGTCGGCCAGTCCCGGGTCGAGGTCTGCGTAACGGGCCCCGAGCTCGAGTATGGTGGCGTACTCAGGGGCGTCCAAACAGGCCACCTCGAACCGGCCGAAGGCCACATCCTCGAGAAAGCGGCGCGCTGTCGCCGACCCCGCCTGCTTCGTCAGCAGGTAATCGACCTCAGCGGTCACGGGCGCCGGGACGATCAGCGGCCCGGGAGCGGCGCGCAGCATCTCGCGGATCCTGAGCGCCACCGGGCCGGCCGTCGTCGCGACGCCGACGATGGGGCCCGCGTCAACGATCGTTGTCAGCGGTCCCATCGTCCCCGAACCCTTCCATCAGCCGCTCGATGTCCTCCTGGGCAAGGTCTACCGCACTGGCCGTTTCGGCCGTTACGCCGCGGAACACCGCGAATTCACGGTCGATGTTTTGCGGCCGGTAGATGCGAATGGCGTCGCGAATGATCTCGGCCTGGGGGCGGCCTTCGACATCAGCAAGCCAGCTCAGCCGGCTGACATCGACCGGATCGAGATACACGCTGGTTTTCATCTTGCCGCCTCCTTTCGGAAGTGCCGCGTTGGCTCCCGTCCCCCGTACGACCCTCAGGGCAGGTGACGCTTCGTAGGCGATGGCCGCCTCTCGCAGCTCCAGCACTTGGCGTTCCCGGGTGCCGTGGCCGTGTGACGGGCGGCTAGCCCCGTCGTAGCCTTCGCGTTCTTCGTTCATACCCGTAAAGTACCCTACCTATCACCCTACGTCAAGACCCGGTGAACGTGCCGGACGCTTAGCCTCGCGGCAAGCCCAGGCCGCGAGTCGCGATGATGTTGCGCTGGATCTCGTTCGTGCCGGAATAGATGCTCGATGGCACGGAGCCAAGATAGTTCTCCGGGAGCGCCCCGCCGAGGGGAGCGCGTCTCTCTTCCGGGACGAACTGCCCGGCCAGCCCGAGCATGTTCACCCCGAAATTGTATATCCGCTGGCCAAGCTCCGACTGGTAGATCTTGGCGACGGACGCCTCATAGTTCGGGACGCCGCCTTTGGCCTGGATGTGGCCGATACGGTAGCCGATATACTTTCCCACGTTGTTCGCGACCACGAAGTCGGCGAGCTTGAGACGGTGCTTCGCGCGGACGTCGGCCGGGGCGCCCCGGAGCGTGTCCGCCAGCGACTCGAGCGTCTTGCGTTGCGACGCAGTCGTTCCGATGCCGGAACGTTCGAAGTCGAGCAGCGTCATGCCCACGTACCAGCCCCGGTTCTCTTCGCCGATCAGGTTGCGGGCCGGCACGCGAACGTCCTCGAAGAAGACCTCGTTGAAGTGGTGGCGATTCGCCATGTTGACCAACGGGCGAATCGTTAGCCCCGGCACATTCTTGATGTCGTCGATGAGGAGGAAGCTGATGCCCCGGTGCTTCGGGGCCTCGGGGTCCGTGCGCACCAGCGTAAACATCTGGTTGGCACGATGGCCGCCGGAGGTCCAGATCTTCTGGCCGTTGATCACGTACTCGTCGCCGTCCCGGACGGCCCGGGTCTGGAGGCTCGCCAGGTCGGACCCTGAGCCGGGCTCGCTGTAGCCCTGGCACCAGATGTGCTCGCCGCTTGTGATCTTCGGAAGGTAGTGTTTCTTCTGCGCTTCGTTTCCGTGGATGATGAGCGTCGGCCCGATCATCCCCACGCCGAACCCGCGCGTGCCCGTGTCCGGGGCGCCGTGGTACCCGAATTCCTCGTTGAACACGATCTGCTCAAAAATGCTGGCGCCGAGGCCGCCATACTCCCGCGGCCAGGCCGGCGCGATCCAGCCCCGCGCCGCCAGCTTCCGGTTGAACTCCCGTGCGTCTTCGAAGGCCGCGTCAGTGCGGCTGCCGAAGCCCTCGGTCTCCCGGTCACTGGGGAGACTTTCGTGGAGGAACGCCCGGACTTCGGCACGCAGCGCCTCCTCCCGTGCACCAAACTTCAAGTCCATACCCATGCCTCCCGGGGTGATCCGCGTCCCGCGCGCCTTGCCCCACATTGTGGGCCGTAGGCCGCTTGGCCACAAAGCGCTAGGACGGGAGGCCGAGGTCAGGGTAGCCCTTGGTCACCACGTCCTTCTTGTAGCAGTAGGCGCAGATGATGATTGCGCCGAGCGGGACATGCGGACGGTGATGCACCTGCACGCCACATCGCTCGCAGACCGCGAGCACGTCGTCGTCGAAGTAGTCGCTGCGGTCGCCCGGGAGGCAGATGACGGTCATTTCGCGCGCATCCGCGTCCGGCACGACCTCGATCTTGCGGCCCCCTGCCGCGATATCGCCCGTGATCCCCAGCCGCTCGAGGTCACGGCGGGTGCTCTCCGTCATGGCTATGGTGTCATCGTCTGGCACGGCGCCCTCCTTCAGCTCGTCACACACAGCGTACCAAATGCGCCCCACCGCATGTTGCCCCGATGCGCCGCGACGATCGGCCAAGTTGCTCCTGATCCCGCACGTTCCTACCATCGCGAGACACACGAACCAGACACGCTGCCGCCACGACACCGGGCAACCCGTGGCCGCCGAATGAGGATCTCATGCCGGGTTTCACTTCTGCCGTCTTCGCCACCGACCCACTCCATCTCGGCCAGGCCGACGAATCGATCGTCAAGGGCGGCCGCCACCTCTTCGGCGACCTGCCGCGGGCCTTCGAGGGCGTGCGCCAGATCGGGGTCATCGGCTGGTCGTCCCAGGGACCGGCCCAGGCCCAAAACCTGCGCGACTCGCTCGACGGCACGGGGATCAAGGTCGTCGTTGGATTGCGGGCGGGGTCGAGTTCGATACCGGCCGCCGAACGGGCGGGGTTCAAGCGCTCCGACGGGAGCCTCGGCGAAATGTACGAAGTGATCAGGGCATCCGACCTCGTCCTGCTCCTGATTGCAGATGCAGCACAGGCGCAAGAGTACGAGAAGATCTTCGGCGCCCTCCGGCCAGGGGCCACCCTGGGCCTGTCACACGGGTTCCTGGTGGGCCACCTCAAGAACGTAGGCGCCTCCTTCCCCCCGAACATCAACGTCATCGGTGTCTGCCCCAAGGGCATGGGGCCATCGGTGCGGCGGCTGTACGAACAGGGCGCCGACGTCGATGGCGCAGGGATCAACTCGAGTTTCGCCGTCCACCAGGATGTGACCGGCCGGGCCACGGACATCGCCCTTGGCTGGTCGGTCGCGCTCGGGTCGCCCTTCACCTTCCAGACGACCCTGGAGTCGGAGTACCGGTCCGACATCTTCGGCGAGCGGGGGATCCTGCTTGGTGCCGTGCATGGGATCGTCGAGGTGCTCTACCGCCACTTTGCCGCCAGCGGGATGAATGCGGAGGACGCCTTCATCAACTCCGTCGAGAGCGTCACCGGGCCGATCAGCAAGATGATCAGCCACCACGGCATCCTCGCCGTCTACCAGTCGTTCGACGGAGAGGAGAAGGCGGCGTTCGCCCGGGCCTACTCCGCCGCCTATCACCCGGCCTACGAAGTGCTCTGGGAGATCTACGACGAAGTGTCTTCCGGGAACGAGATCCGGAGCGTGGTGATGGCGAACCAGCGCTTCGACCGGTATCCCATGGGCAAGATCGACGGCACCCCGATGTGGCAGGTTGGCGAGCGGGTGCGCGCCCGGCGGGGTAGCTTTCCGTCGCCGATTAACCCCGTAACGGCCGGCGTTTACATCGCCACGATGATGGCCCAGGTCGACCTCTTAAAGGCGAAGGGCCACCCCTACTCAGAGATCGCGAACGAATCGATCATCGAGGCGGTCGATTCGCTGAACCCGTACATGCACTTCAAGGGCGTGGCCTTCATGATCGACAACTGTTCGACGACCGCCCGCCTGGGCGCACGGAAGTGGGCGCCGCGCTTCGACTACCTCCTCATGCAGCTCGCCATCCCCCGGATCGACCGCGGCGACGCAGCCGACGCGGCCCTGATGCAGGCTTTCGAAACGAACGAGATCCACGAAGTGCTGGCGAAGTGCGCTGAACTCCGGCCGCCGGTCGATATCGCCATCCTGGAGTAGAGCGCGGCTCGCTGCCTGGCTCAGATCGGCAGGATCACCTGCCGCTGGTGGCGGTCACGGGCGTAGTTCTCATCGGGCTGAATGCCGATCTCCCGCAGCATCCAGTAGACCTCGAGGACGATGACCTTGCCATCCACCAAACGGAGCCACTCGACGGTGCGAGGGCGGGCTGGTTCGACGGCAAGCTCGGCCGCGGCCACGTGGTCGCCAGCGAACACCGCGGTCACGCGTTCGACGCCGAAGAACGGCTGGGGCCGGCTCTCGGCCAGGGCGGTCATCGCCTCCCAGCCGGCGGCCAGGCCGTAGACACCGTCGATCAGCACGGGCTTGTCGTGGAAGAACCCACGCGCTGCCTCGATATCCCCGGCGGCGAAGGCGGCCGCCAAGTCCTGGAAGGCCTTGCGGGTCCCCGAGGGGGTGCCGCCGCGATAGCCAAGGGCGTTCTCCATGGCGGCGTTCGTGGGCTTGTCGAACTCGAGGTCACGGAGTGCACCGTAGAGGCGACGCTCGACGATCTCCCCCTGCTCGAACCGGAACACCTCGACGACGCGCTGCGTAAACGCCCGCCAGTCGTAGCCCTTCGCCTCGAGCGTCGCCCGGACGACGACGGTATCGCCGTCCTCGATGTACTCGAGCTCGCTGTAGTTGCAATCGGCGTAGTCGCGGAGGAACTGGCGGTGCCAGTCGGCCACGGCAACGCTCCCTCGCAAGACCGGGCCCCGGAAGGAAGTGAAGAGCACATCGGGCGCGTGGTACGCCTCGATTTCGTCGAACCGGTCGAAGTTGATGGCGGTGATGAGCGCGTTGACCGTGTCGATGTTCGACATTGTGGGGCCGGCACCTGCAGGGGGAGGATCGCAGGCGATTGTACCGTCCGTCACGAAACGGGCCACCCGGACATGGACAGCACCTCCGCCCAAGTTTACCGGCCGGTCAACTTGGATAGAGCGTAGAGCGCGCTTAGGATGTGCCCACGACGGGCCAGGAGTACCAGAATGCCCGGCACCAGAGGAGAAGGACGAGCCATGGCCGAACTCAAAGAGACCGCAGACCAGTTTGCGAAGGACCTGATCGCGCAGAACATCGCCGGGCTGATGATGGCCTTCACCCCGGCCGGGATGGGCAAGGCGATGGCGATGCAGGCCCAGGTTCAGGCCGCCGGCGGCCCACCGCCGACAGGCTTCGAGCTCGGCGCGGCGAGCGAAGATGGCGCGCACCAGGTGGTCGAAATTGCCATGCAGAATGCGGGCGGCGCTGGCGGCGTGATTGTGACCAGGTGGCTCCCGGACGCCACGGGCGCATGGAAGGTCGATGACATCGGCCTGAAGGCCTGACCGCCACAGCTAACCCGAGGAGAACGGGCCGGACGCCATGTCCGGCCCGTTTACCGTTGTTCTTCGCCTTAACGATTCGTCCGGTACTCTGAGTTCGATGGCATCGTCTTACACCGGCGCACGGCCGCTTCCGCTGCCCGCGCGAGTCCGCCGGTTCACCATGGTGAGCTGGAACTTCGCCGTCATCTACCTGCGGTATAAACGCGTCCAGCGCAAGAAAGGCATCAGCGATGCCGAGCGCGAGCGCCGCTACACCTTCGAGCATGAGCGAAACGCGGAGCGGCTCTACCGCGTGGCATCGAAGATGGAAGGCCTGCTGATCAAGGCCTGCCAGTTCATCAGTAGCCGGGCCGACATTGCCCCGCCAGAATACGTCTCGATCCTCGGACGGCTGCAGGACCAGGTGCCGACACGGCCCTTCTCCCAGATCGCGGCCCAGGTAGCGCGCGAACTCGGCGCCCACCCGGACGACATCTTCGCCGAATTCTCACGGACACCGGTGGCCTCGGCGTCTCTCGCCCAGGTCCACCGGGCGCTGACGAAAGAGGGCGACGACGTCGCCGTGAAGGTGCAGTACCCGGGTATCGAGCGGGTGGTCGAGACCGACCTCCGCAACCTCCGGCTATTGGTCCGCTTCCTCGCCCGGATCGAACGGAACTTCGACTTCCGCGTGCTCATGGACGAGTACTGCAAATACACCCCGCGAGAACTCGACTTCGTCCTTGAGGGGCAGAGCGCCGAGCGCGTGCAACGTGACCTCGCCCACCGCCGCGATGTGCGCGTCCCGAACGTCTTCTGGACGTACTCGGCCGGCCGGGTGCTGACATCGCAGTTTATCGATGGCATCAAGATCTCCGACATCCCGCGGCTGCTCGATGCGGGGATCGACCCGAACCAGGTGGCGCTGATCATGACGGAGGCGTACTGCGAACAGATCCTGGTGCACGGGTTCTTCCACGCCGACCCGCACCCGGGGAATCTCCTCATCCTGCCGGGGCCGGTGGTGGTGTTCATCGACTTCGGCCTTTCCAAAGACCTGGATGACGCCTTCCGGATGAACTACGCGCGGCTGACCCTGGCAATCATGCGCCAGGACGACGCGGCGATGGCCGAGGCCTTCCGGGCGATTGGCTTCAAGACCAAGTCAAACAACCCTGAGTCGCTTGTGGCGCTGGGGCGAGCGTTCTTCGAGTCGTCAGGACCGGAGGCGAAGCCGTACGTCGATGCCGACGTGATGCCGGAAGTGAACGAGCGGATGGCGCGGATCATGCAGGCGAACCCCGTCACCCAGATCCCACCCGACATGTTGCTCATCTTCCGCGTGCTGGGGCTGATGAGTGGGCTGCAGAAGCGGCTGGAGAGCCGTGTCAGCATGCTGGACACGATCATGCCGTACGCCGAAGCGCAGGCCGGCGAAGCGGCGGCCGGTTAACCCAGCGGACTGAAGACCACCGAGAGGACGTTACCGAGGGGCTCGTGGAAGAGGTATGCGAGCACGCTCGCCTGTACCGTTACGATCCCTGCCAGGCCAGCGATGAGTGACCACTGGATCATGGCCCGGCGGCGGAGAAGGCTCGTCAGGGCCCGCTCCTCAGCGGCCCGCTCCTTGGCCAGGAAGACGACGTCGTACTCGCGGCGGGTCTCGGGTTTGGAGAGGACGGCGTAGGCTTCGTTCAGGCGCTGGAGCGCCTCAGAGGAGCCTTCATCGACGTGGCCCATAGTCGCCAGTTCGCGCGAAAGCCGGGCGTAGGCGTTCTGCACGCCGGTGAAGTCGGCGTTGGGCGGAAGGTTGAGCACGGTGTAGTAGTCGATGACCTGGGTGTCAGCCACGGAATAGCCCTCAGTACTACAAACGGCCAGGGTGCGCCGAAACTTGAGGGTTAACTGGCAAGAACCGGTGATTCGAGGCCGGCGATGTAGTAGCGAACCTGCTGAAGGGGCGCGTCGCGCTCGATCGGTGCGCCGCCAAAGACGTGGGCGAGGATGAACATGTTGAGTATGCCGGTAATAGCGGTGGCGCAGTCGTAGACATGGTCCTTGCGGAAGGCCCCCGACTCCATGGCGCAGCGGATGACCTCGTCGAGGGGTTGTCTGACCCGCTCACCCAGCGTTTCTGCGAAGGCGGCCATGGGCGCGCCGCCGAGGCCAAAGACCTCGCGGAGGACGAGGGCGATGATCTCTTCCTGGGCGAGGAAGTGGTCGAGGTAGCGTTCGGCGTAGGCGATGACCTGGTCGCGGGCGGGGGCGTGCGTGGGAAGGTGGGCGCGAATGGCCCCGGCCATCTCCTCCAGGATCTCGGTGACGATCGAGCCGTAGAGGCCCTCTTTCGACTTGAAGTAGTAGTAGATCATCGGCTTCGTCGTCTGGGCGTCGATCGAGACCTCTCGCAGGGAGGTGGCGGCGAAGCCCTTTTGCGAGAAATGGCGAAGTGCGCTCGCAAAGATGCGTTCGCGGACGTCCGCTTCCCGGGCCGGTGCTGGGCTGGCCGAAAGTGTAGTCAAAGGACTCTCCCAGAGTGATCGAGCCGGGGTGGCCACAACGTTTCGCGATGGTTCCGAACTGCCCGCATTCCAGTATATGCACGCCCTTTCGTTACGGTTAACCTGATTTGCGGAGCACGCAGGGTTTGCGCTACGTTCTTTGCAGCCCTTTAAGGCGGTCCTGGGAGGCTGCCAAGGGAGGAGGCGCCGGATGCTGTCCGGCCTGTCATGGCATCATGAACTCAACGCCTGCCCGGCCCCGGGGAGGCGTTTTCTATGAGCGCGGAGTTGCTCCTGGGGCCAACCGAAATCGCGCGGACGATCCGCCGGCTGGCCCACGAGATCATCGAAAGCAACCGTGGGACGGAAGGGCTGGCGCTGGTCGGCCTGCTGAGCCGGGGCTACCCCCTCGCGGTCAGACTGGCCAACGCTATCGCTGAGTTCGAACAGACCGAAGTGCCGGTCGGAAGGCTCGACATCGGACCGTACCGGGACGACGTCACCCTGCGAGCATCCCCACCGCAGCTGAGGCCGAGCGAAATCCCGGTCAAGATCGACGGGAAGACAGTCGTCCTCGTCGATGACGTGCTCTTCACGGGGCGGAGCGTTCGGGCCGCGCTCGACGCACTGAACGACTTCGGCCGGCCGGCGCAGGTGCGATTGGCCGTGCTGGTTGACCGGGGGCACCGGGAGTTGCCGATCCGGCCGGACTTCGTGGGCAAGAACATCCCCACGGCGCTCGTCCAGCTGGTGCGGGTGCGGCTCACGGAGCTTGATGGAGAAGACGGCGTGTATGTCCTTGGCGCGGAGGCGACCGATGCTTGAACTGAAGGAACGGGAAACGGAGGCCGCCGCGGCTGAACGCGTGCCGGCCACCTGGACGCAGAAAGACCTGCTCGACACGGATACGCTCTCGCGAGCGGAGATCGACCTTATCCTCGAAACGTCCGATGCGATGCACGAAATCCGCACGCGGCCGGTTGGGAAGGTCGCAACGCTGCGGGGGACAACGGTGGTGACGCTGTTCTACGAGCAGAGCACCCGGACGCGGGCGAGCTTCGAAATGGCGGCGAAGGCGATGGGTGCCGATGTCGTGAACCTCACGGCCTCGGGCAGCAGCGTGGAGAAGGGCGAGTCGCTCATCGACACGGTGCGGACGTTGGAAGCGATTGGGGCCGATGTGGTGGTGATGCGCCACGGGAAATCCGGCGCGCCCTACCTCGCGGCCCGGCACACGAACGCGAGCGTCGTGAACGGCGGCGACGGGACCCATGCCCACCCTACCCAGGCCCTGCTGGACCTCTTTACGATGCGCCGCCACCTCGGTGAGATGAGTGGGAAGAAGGTCGTCATCGTTGGCGACGTCATCCACAGCCGGGTGGCACGGTCGAATCTCTCGACGCTGCTCACCTACGGGGCCGACGTGACGCTGTGCGGGCCCGCCACCTTGCTGCCAGAGACGCTCGCCGGGACCAGCGAGCGAGGGCGATGCACGGTGACGACGGATTTCGACGCGGCAATCGAGGGGGCGGATGTGGTGATGGCGTTGCGGATGCAGAAGGAGCGCCAGGCGAAGGGGCTCATCCCATCGTTGCGGGACTACATCACCGGCTACCAGTTGAACGCCCGCCGGCTCTCGCGGGCCGCGCCGGGGGCGCTGGTGATGCATCCCGGGCCGATGAACGAGGGCATCGAAGTGGCGCCCGAGATCGCCCACGGGCTCAGCTCGGTGATTGAAGAGCAGGTGACGAACGGCGTTGCCGTGCGGATGGCCGTGCTCTACCTCCTGGCGACGGCGCGCCGCCGATGACAGGGACGCTTATCCGCGGCGGCCGGGTGGTAGCGCCAGGCTCGGGGCTCGACGGGCTTCTCGACGTGCGCGTGCGGGGAGCGACCGTCGTCGAGATCGGGCCATCGCTCGCGCCAGACGAAGGCGATTCCGTCTTCGATGCCCGGGGCTGCATCGTGGTTCCGGGGTTCGTGGACCTGCATGCCCACCTCCGGGAACCCGGGTTCGAACAGAAGGGGACGATCGCGAGCGAGACGCTTGCGGCCCTGCGGGGTGGCTTCACCACCGTCTGCGCGATGCCAAACACGGCCCCCGCCCCGGACTGCGAGACGGTGGTGAACGCCCTCCTGGAACGGATCGCGCGGGACGCGCGAGTGCGCGTCTTCGTCATCGGCTGCGTCACCCGGGGGCGCGCCGGGAAGGAGCTGGCGGAGGTCCGTGAATTGGCCGGGGCGGGCTGCGTGGCGCTGAGCGACGACGGCAGTCCGGTGGCCGACGCGAACCTGATGCGCCACGCGCTCCAACTCGCCGGGGCGGCCGGACTGGTGCTCTCGGAGCACAGCGACGACCCGGTGCTGAACGCAAACGGGGTGATGAACGAGGGCGCGGTGAGCGAACGGCTGGGGCTGGCGGGCCAACCGGCGGCGGCAGAGGTCGCGGCTGTCGCCCGGAACATCGCCCTGTGCGAGGCGACGGGCGCGCGCCTCCACATCGCCCACGTCTCAACGGCCCGGGCGGTGGAGCTGGTAGCGGACGCGAAACGGCGGGGGCTGCCGGTGACCTGCGAGGTGACGCCGAGCCATCTCTTTCTCACCGAGGACGCCGTCTTCGGGCCGGGACCTGTTGCCGCCTACGACAGCAACGCGAAGATCAATCCACCCCTCCGCACCGAGGCGGACCGGCTGGCGCTCGTCGCCGCTGTGAATGCCGGCGTTATCGATGCAATCGCGACGGACCATGCGCCACATGCGCGGGAGGACAAGCTCTGTGAATTCGACGACGCCGCGCCGGGCATTAGCTGCTTCGAGACAGCGGCAGGGACGCTGCTGACCCAGATCGCGCGCGGCGAACTTGACCTCGGACGGGTGCTGGCTGCGCTGACTTCGGGCCCCGTGGCGGCCTTCGGGCTGGAGACGAGGGTGCCGGGCATCGGCAACCTGGTGGTAGGCGGGCCGGGCGACGTGGTCATTCTCGACCCGGCGCTCCGCTGGACCGTGGACCCGCGAGCGTTTGCTTCGAAGGGGAAGAACACGCCGCTCGGGGGCGCGATGCTTGCGGGCGGCGTGCGGGCCGTGCTGTTTGGCGGCGTGCTCCAGGAGAACAGGGAGGCCGCGAGTGTCTAAGGCGCTCCTCGTGTTGGCGGACGGCAGCGTGTTCGAGGGTGCGAGCGTTGGGGCGGAGGGCCACGCCGACGGCGAGGTGGTGTTCAACACCTCGATGACGGGCTACCAGGAGATGCTGACGGACCCCTCGTACGCCGGGCAGCTCCTGACGCTCACGTACCCCCTGATCGGGAACTACGGGGTGGATGCGGCGGTGGAGGAGTCGTCCCGCATCCAGCCGGCGGGCCTGATCGTGCGTGAGTGCGCCGTGTTCGACAGCCACCTGCGGTCGACTGGCGGGCTCGGCCCGTACCTGAAGGCGCGTGGGGTCGTGGCGATCGAAGGCGTGGACACGCGGGCGATCACGCGGCGCATCCGGCGCGAGGGCGTCATGCTGGGGACGATCACGACGACCGAGCCCGCCGCCGCGGCACTCGAACGGGTGCGGGCGCTCCCCGGCTACGACGACGTTAACTGGGTCACGACGGTGACGGCCCTGGCGCCGTACGACTGGGAAGGGCCGGTTGGGCGGCTGCGGGTGGCGCTGCTGGACGGCGGCGTGAAGCGAAACATCATGCGCTCACTCGCGGCGCGGGGCTGTGCAATCCGCGTCTACCCCGCGCAAACCAGCGCCGACGAGATCCTCGCGGCACGCCCGGACGGGATTGTGCTTTCGCCCGGACCCGGGGACCCGCGGCTGCTGGAGTCGATGGTGAAGGAGACAGGGAAGTTGATCGGCCGGGCGCCGGTGCTTGGCATCTGTCTCGGGCACCAGGTCGCGGCCCGGGCGCTGGGAGCGGGGACGTACAAATTGCCGTTCGGGCATCGCGGCGGCAACCACCCGGTGAAGGACATGGTCAGCGGGCAGGTGACGATCACGGCCCAGAACCATGGGTACGCGGTGGATGCGGCGGGGCTGGACAGCAGCGCTTATGTCAGCCACGTGAACCTGAATGACCAGACGGTGGAGGGGGTCGCGCTGCGCACAGAGCCGCTCCTCACGATCCAGTACCATTCCGAAGCCTGCCCGGGCCCGCTCGACAGCACCGGGCTATTCGACCGTTTCGTGGGCATGATGACGGCGGTCGCCGGAGGAGAGAGATGACGAGAGCACCATCGCTGCGGCGGGCGACGACCGATGACGCTGAGGCGATCGCGGATATCATCCGCGGCCTGGGCAACGAGGAGACCGGGCTCCCGGAGAGCTACTCGCAGGCGGAGCGGACGCGCGAGTGGGTCAAGCGGATGGGCGACAGCGGCACGGTCATCGTCGCGGACGACGGGAGCATCCCCGTCGCGTTCGGGGCGATCGACTACAACACGACCGAGCCCGAGACAGCCCTCCTCGGTGTCTGGGTGCTGCCCGACCACCGGCGGCGCGGCCTCGCGACAGAACTGGCAGAAGAGCTACTCGAGTTCGCCCGGGAGAAGGGCTACCGCCGGATCCGGGGGCGTCTGCCCGACGGGAACGAGCCGGCGCTCAGCTTTCTCTCCTCGATCGGCGCGATGGTGCCCCTGCGCAATCCCGATATGACGTTCGAGCTCCCGCTCTAAGTGGGCGCAATGGGAGGCGAGGGACTGATGGCAGAAGGCCCGGCGCGGCGCCGCGTGAACGCCCCGATCCGGCCGCGGAGGCCGGCGACAACGGTACCGGACCTGGTCTTCGCCCTCGCCGCCACGGGGTGGGGGATGGCGTTGACCCTGGCGGTAGGGTCGTTCGCAGGCGACGCGGTCACTGAAGGGAGCGCCGGGAAGGTGCTCGCGCGCTTCTTCGCCGCTGCGCTGGCGGTTGCCGGGCTCATGCTCTTCCTGCTGGGGCTCGTCCTCCTCCGAGACGAGCGGGGCGATGGCTCGCACTACCGGGTCCCGATGCTCCTCGGTGGCCTCATCGGCGTGGCCGAGGCGGCACTCATCATCCGGCCGGAAGGGACGTTTCTGTTCGTCCCGCTGATCTTCCTGGTGTTCGCCCTGCGACCGGTGCGCCGCGCCGTCGGCGGGATCTTCGGGCGGCGGGAAGGAGCCGGCCGATGAAGCCGAAGAGTGTGTTGATCATCGGCTCGGGGCCGATCGTCATCGGCCAGGCGGCGGAGTTCGACTACGCCGGGACCCAGGCTTGCAAGGCGATGCGCGAGGAGGGGGTGCGCAGCATCCTCGTGAATTCGAACCCGGCGACGATCATGACGGACCTGGACATCGCCGACGCCGTCTATATCGAGCCCCTAACGGTCGCGGTGATCGAACGGATCATCGAACGGGAACGCCCGGAGGCACTGCTACCCACCATGGGCGGGCAGACGGGCCTGAACCTCGCGGTGGAGCTGAGCAACGCGGGCGTGCTCGAGAAGTACAACGTACGGGTCGTGGGGACGCCGCTTACCGCCATCCGGCGGGCCGAGGACCGCGAACTCTTTCGCGACCTGCTGGCGAAACTCGGTGAGCCGGTCCTGGAGAGCGTCATCTGCAACACCGTCGAGGAGTGCGTAGTGGCGGCCGAAGGGATCGGCCTTCCCGTCGTCATCCGTCCCGCATACACGCTGGGGGGGACCGGCGGTGGCCTGGCCTACACGATGGAGCAGCTGCGCACGATCGCCGCGGGTGGCCTCGCCGCCAGCCCCATCACCCAGGTGCTGATCGAGAAGAACCTGCTGGGCTGGAAAGAGGTCGAATACGAGGTGATGCGTGATGGCGCCGGAAACGTCATCACAATCTGCAATATGGAGAACTTCGACCCGATGGGCGTCCACACCGGCGACTCCATCGTGGTCGCCCCGTCTCAGACGCTGAGCGACAAGGACTACCAGATGCTCCGCTCGGCGGCGCTCCGGATCATCAGCGAGCTTGGGATCGAAGGTGGCTGCAACGTCCAGTTCTCGCTGGCGCCGCGCAAGGATGTCCGCGACTGGGAAGGCGACCCGGCGGCGCCGCTACCCTACCACGTCATCGAAGTGAACCCACGGTTGTCGCGCTCATCGGCGCTGGCGTCGAAGGCGACGGGCTACCCGATCGCCCGGGTGGCGGCGAAGATCGCCTGCGGCAAGACCCTGGACGAGATCCCGAACGCTGTCACGCAGCGGACGACGGCGGCGTTCGAACCAGCACTCGACTACTGCGTGGTGAAGATCCCGCGCTGGCCTTTCGACAAGTTCGCACTGGGAGACCGGACGCTGGGGACGCAGATGAAGGCGACCGGCGAGGTGATGGCCATCGACCGGTCGTTCGAAGGCGCCCTGAACAAGGCGGTGCGGTCACTGGAAGTCGGCGGCCGTTCCTTGCTCTGGGAGCGGCCGGAGTGGCGGGGCGGCGGGGAATTCCCGCTGCACGCCACGGACGAGCGGCTCTGGGCGGTGATGGCGGCGCTGCGCCGGGGAGCGGCGACGATGGACGTCAGCCGCCAGACGGGCATTGACCCCTGGTTCCTCGAGCGGCTCCAGAACATCGTGACCATCGAAAAGCGGCTGCTGAACGAGACGCTGGACCGCGACCTCCTGCGGACGGCGAAACGGGCCGGCTTCAGCGACGAAATGGTGGGGCAGCTCGGCGACCGGTTGCCGGAGCAGATCCGGACGCTGCGGCACGAGTGGGGGCTGCGGCCGGTCTACAAGATGGTGGACACCTGCGCGGCGGAGTTCGACGCCGTCACCCCCTACTTCTACAGCACCTACGAAACGGAGAACGAGGCCCCGGCCGGGGGTGGGAAGGCCGCACTCGTGATCGGCAGCGGCCCGATCCGGATCGGCCAGGGCATCGAATTCGACTACGCGAGCGTGCACGCCGCCTGGGCACTGCAGGCGGCCGGGTACCGGGCGATCATGGCCAACAGCAACCCTGAGACCGTATCGACCGACTTCGACACCAGTGACCGCCTCTATTTCGAACCGTTGGACGAAGAGGGCGTGCGCGACATCCTCGAAAACGAGCGCGGGGAGGGGACCGAGCCGCCACCGAGCATCGTCCAGTTCGGCGGGCAGACGGCGATCAACCTCGCGGAGCCGCTGCGCCGGGCGGGCCTGCCGATCATCGGCTCGAGCGCTGAGACGATCGATACGGCCGAGGACCGGCGCCTGTTCGAGCGCTTCCTCCAGGACCTCGGCATCCCTCAGCCGCCCGGCGCCGCCATCCTCACGCTCGAAGAGGCGATGAAGACGGCCCAGCAGATCGGCTACCCCGTGCTGGTCCGGCCCTCGTACGTGCTCGGCGGGCGGGCGATGGAGATCGTCCAGAACGCGAGCGAGATGGTGGGTTTCCTCGCCCAGGCGACGGAGGCGGCGCAAGGGAAGCACGTCCTGATCGACAAGTTCCTTGAGGGGGCCGAGGTGGAGGTCGATGCGATCTGTGACGGCGAGTCGGTGCTCATCCCCGGGATCATGGAGCACATCGAGCGTGCGGGCGTGCACTCTGGTGATTCGATGGCGGTCTACCCGCCGCGACACTTGGACGCCGAAGAGAAGGCCGTGCTGATCGACTACACGACACGGATCGTCCTGGGCATGGGCGCGATCGGGCTGACAAACATCCAGTACGTCGTCCTCCCGCGCCGCGAGGGCGCGGCGCCACAGGTCTTCGTGCTGGAAGTGAACCCGCGGGCGAGCCGCACGGTGCCGTTCCTTTCTAAGGTGACGGGCGTGCCGATGGTGCAGCTTGCGGTGGCAGCCATGCTGGGCAAGAAGCTCGCCGACCAGGGCTACGGGACGGGGCTCTGGCCGGAACGGAACCTCGTTGCGGTTAAGGCGCCTGTCTTCTCGATGTCGAAGCTCATCGGCGTCGATACCTACCTCGGCCCGGAGATGAAGAGCACCGGGGAAGTGATGGGCATCGACCGGACGTTTGAAGGGGCACTCGCCAAGGCGCTGATGTCGGCCGACCTGGCCCTGAAACCGGGGACGGCCATCCTCTTGAGCCTGAGCGACCGCTCCAAGGCAGATGCGCTACCGCTGATCCACCGCCTGGCCGGGGCGGGGCACACGATGTACGCGACGGAGGGCACAGCGAAGATGATCGAGGCCCTCGGCCTGCCGGTGACCGCGGTCACGAAGGTGCTCTCCGGGGCGCACCCGAACGTGGTCGATATCATCACCGATGGTTCGGTGAAAGCGGTGATCAACACGCCCGAGGGCCGGCTGACGGGGTCGCTGCGCGATGGCTTCCACATCCGCCGGGCGGCGGCGGAGAAGCGGATCCCCTGTTTCACCTCAATCGACACGGCCCGGGCGGCGATCGAGGCGCTGGCGACGGACGCGTCGTACGACATCGCGACGGTGCGGGAGTACGTCGAGGGATGATCATCGAGGACGCGACCGTGCTCTCGACGGAGCGGGCGTACGAGGGCGCCTTCGTCACCTGGTTCCAGGCGCCGCAGCTCAGCCGGGAGACGGACCCGGGACAGTTCGTGATGGTCCACTGTAGCGTCGAGCGGCTTGACCCGATGTTTGCGCGGGCCTTCAGCTACCACCGCGTGGCCGAGGACCGTTTCGCCCTGATGTACAACGTGGTGGGGCGGGGGACCGCCTGGCTGGCGGAACGGCGGGTGGGCGACCTGGTGCGCATGTACGGGCCCCTGGGCAAGGGCTTTCGGCTGCCCGAGGCGGCGGGGAATCTGCTCCTCGTCGGCGGCGGTGTGGGCATCGCTCCGATGGTCGATACGGCCGAACGCGCCGTGCGGGCGGGGCACCAGGTGGTGGCGATGATGGGCGGGCGGGACGCCTCTCACCTGCTGCCGGCGAGCGCCTGGCCGAGAGAGGTGGAGTACGTGACGGTGACCGAGGACGGATCGGCCGGGCCGAAAGGGTTCGTCACCCAGCACCTCGGGCAGTACCAGGATTGGGCGAGCCGCATCTACGCGTGCGGCCCGAACGCCATGTTCCAGAGCCTCGCCGATGTCCTTCGCTTCAATGGCCGGCGCCAACAGCCCGAGATCCTGATGGAAGAGAACATGCCCTGTGGCTGGGGGATGTGCTACGGCTGTGCGGTCTTCACGAAGCATGGGGTGCGGCTCTGTTGTAAAGACGGGCCGCGGTTCAACCTGTTCGATGTGTATTAGGGAGTTCTGAGTTCTGAGTTCTGAGTTCCGAGGTCCGAGTTCTGAGTTCTGAGTTCTGAGAGGCGGCGATCAGAGCCGCAAGCTGAGAGCAACGCCTCCCGGCAGGAACGACGTGGTCCAGACGGCGGGGTCGAGGAGGCGAGCGCGGTAGGCGGCGGCCTCGGCGGCGTAGGGCGGGTCGCTGGTCCTGAGGCCCGGGAAGAGACCGGCCGACACGAGCAGGCCATCCATGCGCAGGAGCCGCTCGAACTGTTCGAGGTCGGCGACGCAGTCGCGGGCGTCACCATCAAAGTGGGCGAGGTCGTAGCCGGCCCGGAGGGTGGGGAGCACTAGGGCGCTGCGTCCTTCAAAGACGGTGACGCGGCTGCCGAAGCCCTTTTCGTCGGCGATGGCCGCAGCCTGGGCGGCGTGCGACTCATCCTGTTCGAGGGTATCGACGAGGCCGCCCCGCGCTCCCC
>JBJXGC010000335.1:0-4059 GCA_046154545.1 Dehalococcoidia bacterium
GTAACGGTCGCCCAGCCCGGCCCGCATCGTCGCCCGGATGCTCTTCACCGCCAGCGGCGCCGAGGAAGCGATCTCGGCCGCCAGGCGATGGGCCTCAGCCCTCACCTCGGATGGCTCGACGAAGCGGTCGAGGAGGCCGATGCGCTGCGCCTCTTCGCCCGCGATCCGCTTGCCCGTGAGGAGCAGCTCCATCGCCCGCTGCTGGCCAACCAGGGGCGGCAGCATGATCGTCAGGCCGAAGCCGTGGTGGAAGCCGAGCTGGGCGAAGTTCGCCGCCATCCGCGTCTCGCTGCTGCCCACTCGGAAGTCGGCCGAACAGGCGAGCCCCAGACCCCCACCAATAGCGGCGCCGTGAACCGCCGCCACCACGGGCGTCTTCGCCTCGATCAGGCGGGCCGCCTCGGAGTAAAGGTTGCGCCCCGTCGTCCCGGCGGTCGCCCGGTCGGCCGGGGCCGTGAAGTTCGCGCCGGCGCAGAAGTGCTTCCCTTCGGCGCAGAGGACGATCGCCCGGCAGCGCTCGTCGAGATCGATCGCTTCATATGCGTCTGAGAGGGCGCCGATCAGGTCGGCGTCGAAGAAGTTATTGGGCGGCCGGTGGATCTCCACCTCCACCACGCCGTCGTCGCCGATGCGCACCGTCACGTCCCCGTACTGGCTTGCCACGCCCATGGTTCACTCCTCTTCGACGTACCCGTCGCGGCGCATCATAGACCCGCGACGGATGCATAGGCGCGGAGCTCGCGCTCGACATCGGCGCCGCTCGTCCCGAGGGCGATCTCGGTCGCGCCCGAAGCCTCCAGCTCCGCCAGGCGCGCCCGTAGCTCAGACGCCGTCCCCGTGAAAGACACCCGTTTGGCGATCGAGATGTCGATCAGGTCGTCGTGGCCGTTCGGCATGTCGATCGTGTGCCCGCGATGGACGGAGAGGTGCCGCACCCGCTCCGGTACCTGTTCGACGCTCGCCAGCCAGCGGTCGCCGTTCGGCAGCCGCTTCACGCTCTCCGGGTCACGCGCCCAGGCGCTGTGGTAGGCGGCGGCCACGAGCGGCCCGGCCGCCGCCCGCACGCGTGGGGACTCCAGCTCCTCGCCTTCCTCCAGCACCGTCCCATTGAGCGAGACGATGCAGGGGTCGAACCCGGGCTCGGGCGTGCCCAGGGCGATGAGGCCGTCCGCCACCTCCCGGGCGAGGGCGCGCCCTTTCGGCCCCTGGGCGGCGAGCAGCAGCGGCACGGCGATCGGCCGGGCGGGCAGCCAGCCCTCCGTCGCAAGGATCTGGACCATCGCGCCCTCGACCTCGACCGCCTCACCGTGGAGCAACCCGCGCACCTGTTGCAGGTAGCGGCGCATGTAGGCGAGGGAGAGCGGCCGTTGCCCGAGGCCAGAACGGCCGGTGAACCCCGTCCCGAAGCCGACCGCCAGCCGCCCGGGCGCCAGCGCCGCAACCGTCGCGATCGCCGTCGCCTGGGCGAGCGGGTGGCGGTAACTCGGGACGAGGACCGAGGGGCCAATGCCGATCCGCGTCGTGCGCTCAGCCACCCGGGCCAGCGTGATCCAGATGTCGTGGCCGAAGGCGGGCACCTCCGGGCACCAGATCCGTTCGTAACCGAGCTTCTCGGCCAGGATTGCGTACTCCACCGTCCGCGGGCCCGGTGGCAGCCGGAACGAGAACTTCAGCATGTCGCCCCCTTTCATGATGTCGCGATAGATCGCCGGCCCACGGCGACCCGCGCGAGTATACGGTTGACCGCCACCGTCCGGGGGCTGCACGATCCGGCCGCAAGACAGGAGAGGCCGCCTTGGCAGACTTCGACCCGTCCGGGTTCGTGCCCATGAAGCACGGCAACCAGTATCAGGACTTCGCCACCGGCCAGGTCTGGCCCCACCACTGGGGCCGCACCATCACGGAGGGCGACAACGTCGTCTTCTCGACCGCCACCTGTAACTGGAACCCCATGTATCTGAACGTCGAGTACGCCCGCGCCCACGGTCACCCCGATGTCGTCGTGAACCCGATGCTCGTCCTCTGTACGGTCGTCGGCATGTCTGTCGAGGACCTGAGCGAGGGCGGTGGCCCCTTCCTCGGCGTGAACGAGTGCACGTTCCACCAGCCCGTCTATCCGGGCGACACGGTCACGGCCGAATCGACCGTCGAGGAGATGCGCACATCGGCCAGCCGGCCGGATACCGGCATCATCACCTGGCACACCGAGGCCCGGAACCAGCGCGGCGAACTCGTCCTCGACTACCGGCGCACGAACCTGGTCGCCATGCGGAGGGACTCCTGATGCCTGAACTGCGCCTGCCACCAGTGCCCGTCCTCACGCCGCCCTACCACACGCCGGAGCGCGAAGCGGTCCAGGCCGAGGCCAGGCGCTTCGCCATGGAGGAGGTCCTCCCCCTCGCCAACGAACTCGACCCCCAGAAGGCGGAGATCCCCCGCTGGTTCCTCGAAAAGATCGGGAAGCAGGGCTATTTCGGCATTCGCATCCCCACGGAGGCCGGGGGGATGGGCCTCGGCGCCTTCGAGTACTGCATGATCTCCGAAGAGCTCGCCCGGGCCTGGATGAGCGTCGCCAGCATCATCGCCCGCGCCCAGGGCGGCGGCACCCAGCACGTCATCGGCGAGCGCCGGCGCGAGCTCCTCGGTCGCAGCGCCCGGGGTGAGTGGATCGGCGCCGCCGGGCTCTCCGAGCCGACAGCCGGCTCCGACCTCGCGAACGTCCAGACCCGGGCCGTGTTGGACGGCGACGAGTGGGTGATCACCGGCCAGAAACGTTGGACGGGCAACGCCAAAGCAGCCGACTGGCTGAGCCTCCTCGTCCGCGTCTCGGACCCCCAGCCGGGCCAGAGCCGCTCGGCCGGCATGGCCACGATCATCGTCGAAAAGGAGCGCGATGCCTTCCCCGAAGGCGTCACGGCGAAGCTCATCGACAAGATCGGCTACCACGGCTTCCTCACCTGGAACCTGACGTTCGAAGGCCTGCGCGTTCCCGCCGCCGCCATGGCCGGGTGGGCCGCCCGCCAGTCGGGCGAGGCCCCGCAAGGTGGGCGCAGCGCCTTCGCCGACGTGGAAGCGGGCCTCAACGTCGCCCGGGTCCACACGGCCGCCCGCGCCGTCGGCCTCGCCCGGGCCGCCCTCGAGGACTGCATCACCTACGCCCAGGAACGCGTCCAGTTCCAGCACCCGATCGCCGACTTCCAGGCGATCCGCTTCAAAATCGCCGAGATGGCCGCCCGCGTCGAACAGGCCCGGGCCTTCTATCGCCAGGTGGCCCACCTTATTGACCTCGGCGTCCCCTGTGAGCGGGAGGCCGCCATGGTCAAGCTCATGGCCACGGAGATGGCCGTCGAAGTCACCGGCGACGGCATCCAGCTCCACGGCGGCAACGGCTACACCACCGAGCGCCAGGTCGAACGGCACTGGCGCGACGCCCGCCTCACGACCATCTTCGAAGGCACCAGCCAGATCCAGCAGCGCATCATCTCCGACCGGCTCCTCCCCCGGAGCCCGCTCTCATGACCGGCCCGCTCGCCCGGCTGACCGCCGCGAACACCTACTTCGAGGATTTCCCCGTGGGTCGCAAAATCCGCCACGCCCGGGGCGCGACGATCGACGAAGTGGAGAACAACTACCTCTCGAAGGCCGTCGACAACACCGCCCAGGCGCACTGGAACGAGCACGCCGTCCGGGGCGGGCCGCTCGGCAGCGGGCGCATCGTCTTTGGGCTCATCACCGGCTCGATGGTCATCGGCCTGGCCAGCCAGGACACCGCCGAGAACGCCATCGCCGAGGTGGGGCTCGATAAGCTCCGGTTCGTCTCGCCCGTCCATCATGGCGACACGCTCTACGCCTACACCGAAGTGCTGGCCGCAAGCGACGCGCCCGGGCGCGACGACGCCGGGCTCGTCACCTTCAAGCACTGGGGCGTCACCCACGAGGACCGCCTCGTCTTCGAAGGCGAGCGCACCGTCCTCCTCAAGAAGCGCAGCCATTGGGGCGAGCGGTGAGCGACCCGCCCGCCTACGAACGCGCCCATGAAACGGCCGCGAAGATGCACGC
>JBJXGC010000337.1:0-16329 GCA_046154545.1 Dehalococcoidia bacterium
GGCCTCGCGACCGACTTCGGCGTGGCCTACTGGCTTCCCCGGATCGTTGGGGCGGCGCGGGCCTTCGATATCCTCTACGACGGCCGCCCCTACGAGGCCCATGAGGCGCTCGCCCTGGGCCTCGTGAACCGCGTCGTGCCGGACGCGGCCCTCCGCGAGGAGGCCCTCGCCTACGCCGCGAAGATCGCGGCCGGGGCGCCGATGGCGATGACCGCGACGCGCCGGCTCGTCATCGACTCGCTCGACGGGACGAACGCTGGCGTCGCCGCTTCGGAGTGGCAGGCCCAATGGGCGATGCTCCAGAGCGAGGACGGCCGCGAGGGCTTCCAGGCGTTCCTGGAGAAGCGCCCGCCGGAGTTCAAGGGAAGGTAGGGCGATGTCTGACCTCAGCGACGCCTGGCGAATCAACAACCGAATCAACCTCTACGTCATCGACGCTCTGGCGGAGGGGGCAGTGATGGGCAGACCGGCGAAGGGGCGCACCGTGCCGGAGATGGTGGCCCACCTCCACAACGTCCGCATCGACTGGCTGAAGTCAGGCGATCCGTCGCTCATCGGGGACCTGGCCAAGCTCGACAAGGCCACGCTGACACAGGACGCGCTCCGCCAGGCACTTCAAGGGTCCGGCGAAGCGATCGCCCTGCTTATCGAGGCCGGAGAGACGTCTGGCCGGATCAAAGGCTTCAAGCCCCATCCAGCGGCCTTCGCCGCCTACATGTGCGCTCACGACGCCTACCACCGCTCGGAGATCAGCGCCCTCGCCACGCCGCTCGGCCACCCCCTCGACAAGAAGACGAGCTTCGGGATGTGGGAGTGGGGCGTCCGCTGAACGCCTGGCGCTACCAGCTCGCGAGGGTTACTTTGCGGCGCTCTTCGCCGCGACCTCCGCCATCGCCTCACCGAGGCGCTGGATGCCCTCTTCGATCTCTTCCATAGCGACATAACTGAACGCGAGGCGGACGTGGTTGGTCGCCTGGTTGTCGGCGAAGAACTGGGGCCCCTGGCCGACGATGACACCCTTTTCATTGGCCGCGGCGGCGACGTCGCGTGAGCTGATGCCCGGCTGCAGTTCGAGCCAGAGGAAGAACCCGCCCTCCGGGCGCCGCCAGCTGCAGTAGGACCCGCAATAGCGGCGCAGGCCGTCCTCGACGCGGTCGAGCTTGCGCTTGTAGATGCCCCGCAGATGAACGACGTGCTCGTCCATCTCGCCACTGCGGATGGCCTGGCCGATCACCCGGCCCAGGAAGGAGCTGGAGCCCATGTCGAACCGCACCGAAGCCATGCGGCTGATGAGGGCTGCGGGGCCCATGCTCCAGCCCATCCGCAGCCCGGTCGCCAGGACCTTGGAGAAGCTGGAGATCTTGACGGCGTGGTCGCCGCCACTGAGGGCGAAGAGCGACGGCGGCGGCGGGTTGTCGAACCAGAGCTCGCCGTAGGCGTCGTCCTCAAGGATCAGGGTGTTGTACTCGCGGGCGAGCTCGATCATCCGCTCGCGGCGGTCGAGGGGCAGGGTGCAGCCGGCCGGGTTCTGGTGGGTGGGGATGCAGTAGATGAACTTCGCCCGCTGGCCGCTGTCGGCGAGCTTTTTCAGCTCCTCCTCCAGGCGATCGACGCGCAGGCCAACCTCGTCCATCGGCACGGCCACCTGGGTGGCGCCGAAGGATCGGATGGTGCGCATGCTGCCAGGGAAGTTCGGGCTTTCGACCAACACGACATCGCCGGGGTCGAGCAGCGTCTCGCACATGATGCCGATGCCATGGGCTGAGCCGGAGACGACCATGACCTGCTCGATGCCGACGGCTATGCCCTCGAGCCGCGACGAGCGCTCGGCGAGGGCCTGGCGGAGGGGCCGTGGGCCGAAGGTGCCGTTGTACTCGAGCGCCTCTTTCTGGTCGTTGTCGATCACCCAGCGGGCTGCCCTGACGAGGATCTCGCCTGGCAGGGAGGGGATGTCGGGCAGGCCGCCGGCGAAGCTAATGACGGGCCGGGCCTCTGGCGCGGCGGCGGCCCAGACGGTGGGGCCGAGCACCCGGGCGCGTTGGCTGACCACTTCTTCGAGGTGGTCGGCGTCCCAGTACGGGTGGTCCGGCATGGTGGCACTCCAGGGAAGGATTAGCTGGCAGTATACCCCTCTGCCGGGCGGCGCAACGCGATAGCCTGGGCCTATGGACATCATTGTGGACTTTGGGGGCTCGCCGTTGCGGCGCACTCGACGGAGAGGTTGACGGCACTGCTATACTGGGCCTTCACCTGAACGCGCCCCCGACTTTGGGATAAATTTCACAATTGCGGCCCCGGAAACAGCCCCGGCCGCCGTGGCCACGCACATACCCAAATCGGGACGCCACAGAACTCGTGGGAGGGTTCGATGACCGCTCCAGGGCAGCCGCCAAAGCAGGGCCTTTACGACCCCGCGTACGAGCACGACAGCTGCGGCGTCGGGTTTGTCGTGCACCTGAAGGGCCACCGTTCCCACCAGATCGTCGATGACGCCCTCACAGCGCTGGAGAACCTGAACCACCGCGGGGCCAGCGGCAGCGAGCCGAATACCGGCGATGGCGCCGGCGTGCTCTTCCAGCTCCCCCACGAGTTCCTGCGGCGCGAGTGTGCGGCCCTCGGCATCCGGCTGCCCGAGGCCGGTCATTACGGCTCGGGCCTGCTTTTCAGTCCGCAGGACGCCCGTGCCCGGCATCAGGGCCAGGCCCTCTTCGCCGCCATCGTTGAGGAAGAGGGGCAGCACCTCCTCGGCTGGCGCGACGTGCCGGCCACGAACAGCTCCGTTGGGATCACGGCCCGGGCGGCCGAGCCGGTCATCATGCAGGCGTTTATCGGCCGCGGGGCCGGCGTCGAGGACGATGACAGCTTCGAGCGCAAGCTCTACGTCATCCGCAAGCGGTTCGAGAAGGCGATCCCGCGCTGGGGCATCCGCGACCACCACTACTTCTACTTCCCCAGCCTCTCCTGCCGCACCATCGTCTATAAGGGCATGCTGACGGCGATGCAGCTCCGCGAGTACTTCCCGGACCTCCAGGACAGCCGATTCATCAGCGCCCTGGGCATGTTCCACTCCCGCTTCAGCACGAACACCTTCCCCAGCTGGCGGCTGGCCCACCCCTACCGGATGGTCTCGCACAACGGCGAGATCAATACCAAGCGCGGCAACGTGAACTGGCTGGCGGCGCGCGAGGCCCTGTTCGCCTCGCCCTTCTTCCCGGATATCAACAAGATCCTCCCGGTCATCGACGACGAGGATGGCAGCGACACGGCCTGTCTCGACAACGCCATCGAACTCCTCGTCCTTGCCGGGCGGCCGATCGAACACGTCATGATGATGCTCATCCCGGAAGCCTGGAGCGGCCACGAGTCGATGGACGCCGAGAAGAAGGCGTTCTATGAGTACCACGGCTGCCTGATGGAGCCGTGGGATGGGCCCGCCTCCGTCGCCTTCACCGATGGCCGGTCGATCGGCGCCGTCCTCGACCGGAACGGGTTGCGGCCCTCGCGCTACATCGTCACCAAGGACGACCTCGTGATCATGGCCTCCGAGGTTGGCGTGCTCGACATCGCCCCGGAGCGTGTGCTTTCGAAGGGGCGCCTCCAGCCGGGGAAGATGTTCCTGGTGAGCCTCGAAGAGGGCCGCATCATCGACGACGCGGAGCTGAAGTCCCGGCTCGCCACCGAACGCCCCTACGCGGACTGGCTGAAGAAGAACCTCCTCCCGCTGGACGAGGTCCCCGCCGCTGACACGCCCGAGCCGCTTCGTGACGACGCGCTTCGGACCCAGCAGCTCGCCTTCGGGTACACGCTCGAGGACCAGAAGTACATCCTCGCTCCGATGGCCCGAAACAGCGAGGAATCGCTCGGCTCGATGGGCACGGATACCCCCCTGGCGGTCCTTTCGAACCGTCCGCAGCCGCTCTACAACTACTTCAAGCAGCTCTTCGCCCAGGTCACGAATCCGCCGCTCGACGCCATCCGCGAGGAGATCGTCACCTCGGTGAAGACGGTGATTGGCCCCGAGGGCAACCTCCTCGATCCGGAGCCGGAGAGCTGCCACCTCGTCAGCCTCGATTCGCCATTCATCGACAACGAGCAGCTCGCGAAGTTCAAGTCGATGAAGGACTCCGCCCTCCAGGCGACGGTGCTGCCGATGCTCTTCCCCGCCAAGGCCGGGCCGGCGGGCCTGGAGCGGGCGATGGACGAGCTGTTCGCCGAGGCCGACAAGGCGATCGCCAGTGGCGCCAAGGTCCTCATCCTCAGCGACCGCGGAGTGGATGCTGAGAATGCCCCAATCCCGACGCTCCTTGCCGTGGCCGGCGTCCACAACCATCTCGTCCGCGAGAAGCTGCGGACCCAGGTCGGCCTCATCGTGGAGACGGGCGAGGCGCGCGAGGTGCACCATTTCGCGCTGCTCATCGGTTACGGCGCCGGCGCGATTAACCCGTACCTGGCGCTGGACTCGATCGACCAGATGCAGGGCGAGGGCTACTTCGCGGGCGAAGACGGCGCCGAGCTCGAACACCACTACCTGAAAGCGATCAAGAAGGGCGTCGTGAAGGTGATGTCCAAGATGGGCATCTCGACGATCCAGAGCTATCGCGGCGCCCAGATCTTCGAAGCGATCGGCCTCGCCGAGCCTTTCATCGACCGCTATTTCACGAAGACGGTTTCGCGGATCGGTGGCATCGGTATCGGGGAGGTCGGGCTCGAAACGCTGGCGAACCACGAACGTGCCTTCCCCACCCGCGAAGGTGGGCTGCACGAGCTGAACTGGGGCGGCCAGTACCAGTGGCGCCGCGACGGCGAATACCACCTCTTCAACCCCGAGACCGTCTTCCGCCTGCAGCACGCGACCCGGTCGGGCCAGCAGAAGATCTTCCGCGAGTACACAAAGCTTGTAGATGAGCAGGCGGAGCACATGTGTACGCTCCGCGGCCTGTTCGACTTCAAGACGCGGCGCCAGCCCGTGCCGCTCGACGAGGTGGAGCCGGCCGAGAGCCTCTTCGCCCGTTTTGCCACGGGCGCCATGTCCTACGGCTCGATTTCGGCCGAGGCCCACGAGACCCTGGCGATCGCCATGAATCGGATCGGCGGCAAGAGCAACACCGGCGAAGGCGGCGAAGACCGCCGCCGCTATACCCCGGACGCCAACGGCGATTCGCGTCGCAGCGCGATCAAGCAGGTCGCCTCCGGCCGGTTCGGCGTTACGAGTGAATACCTCGTCAACGCGGACGAACTGCAGATCAAAATGGCCCAGGGCGCGAAACCTGGCGAGGGTGGCCAGCTTCCCGGCCACAAGGTCTATCCCTGGATAGCCGAGGTGCGCCATTCGACGGCGGGCGTGGGCCTGATCAGCCCTCCGCCGCATCACGACATCTACTCCATCGAAGACCTCGCCCAACTCATCCACGACCTCAAGAATTCAAACCCGCGGGCCCGTATTAGCGTGAAGCTGGTGGCCGAGGTCGGCGTCGGCACGGTCGCGGCAGGGGTCGCCAAGGCGAAGTCGGACGTCGTCCTGATCAGTGGCCACGACGGTGGCACGGGCGCGAGCCCGCTCACCTCACTGAAGCACGCCGGTGTCCCCTGGGAGCTCGGCCTCGCTGAGACCCAGCAGACGCTGGTGATCAACCGTCTGCGCGACCGCATCGTCGTCCAGGCCGACGGCCAGATGAAGACGGGGCGGGACGTGGTCATCGCCGCCCTCCTCGGGGCTGAGGAGTTCGGGTTCGCCACCGCGCCCCTCGTCGTCCTCGGCTGCGTCATGATGCGCGTCTGCCACCTCGACACCTGTCCCGTGGGCATCGCCACCCAGAACCCGGTGCTCCGTGAGAAGTTCGACGGCCGGGCCGAGCACGTCGTGAACTTCTTCCGCTTCATCGCCGAAGAGGTACGTGAGTACATGGCCCAGCTCGGGTTCCGTACCGTCGATGAGATGATCGGCCGGAGCGACCTGCTCGACATGCACCGCGCCATCAACCACTGGAAGGCCCAGGGCCTGGACTACTCAGCCATCTTCTACCGCCCCGACGTGGCCGGCGACGTGCCCACGCGCCGCGTCGTGGTCCAGGACCACGGCCTCGATCGGGCACTGGACCAGGAGTTACTGCCCCTCGCGGCGCCCGCCCTAGAACGTGGCGAGCCAGTCCGCATCGCGATGCCGATCCGCAACATCAACCGCACCGTGGGCACGATCCTCGGCAGCGAGCTGACCCGGAAGTACGGCGTGACGGGCCTCCCCGATGACACGATTCACCTCGCTTTCAACGGTTCGGCGGGCCAGAGTTTCGGCGCCTTTGTGCCGTCCGGGATGACGCTCGAGCTGGAGGGCGACGCCAACGACTACTTCGGCAAGGGCCTTTCCGGCGGCCGCCTCGTCGTCTACCCGCCGAAGGAGGCGACCTTCGTGCCCGAGGAGAACATCGTCATCGGCAACGTCGCCCTCTACGGGGCGACGGGCGGCTCAGCCTTCATCCGGGGCGTCGCCGGTGAGCGCTTCTGCGTCCGAAACAGTGGCGCCTACGCCGTCGTCGAAGGCACGGGCGACCACGGCTGCGAGTACATGACCGGCGGGCGCGTCGTCATCATCGGCCCGACCGGACGCAACTTCGGGGCCGGCATGAGCGGCGGCATCGCCTACGTCTACGACCCCGAGGGGGATTTCCACGTGCGCTGTAACCCGGACATGGTCAGCCTTGAGAAGCTCGACGAACATGAAGACCTGGACCTCGTCCTCGGCCTCCTGGGGCGTCACGTTGAATACACGGGGAGCACCGTCGCCCGGGCGCTGCTGGAGGATTGGCCGGCCCAGGCAGCGGCCTTCGTGAAGGTCCTGCCCCGCGACTTCAAGCGCGTCATGGACGAGCGCAAGCGTGCGGCTGCAATGGAGCAACCGTCTGCACCGGCCGACGGGCCCCGCCAGGCCGTGGGTGCCGCCCGTGGCTAAGCCCACGGGGTTCATGGAGTATCCCCGGGAGGGGCCGACGCGCCGGCCGGTCGGCGAGCGCCTGCACGACTGGATCGAGGTCTACGAGGAGTTCCCGGCGCAGCGGTTGAAAGACCAGGCGGCACGCTGCATGGACTGCGGCATTCCCTTCTGCCACCAGGGTTGTCCGCTCGGTAACGTCATCCCCGACTGGAACGACCTCGTCTACCGTGAGCGCTGGCGGGAGGCGATCGACCGGCTCCACGCCACGAACAACTTCCCGGAGTTCACCGGCCGCCTCTGCCCGGCGCCCTGTGAAGCGGCCTGCGTGCTCGGAATCAACAACGATGCCGTCACCATCAAGCAGGTCGAACTGACGATCATCGAGACCGCCTGGGACGAGGGCTGGGTGACCGCCCAGCCGGCCGCTGTCCGTACGGGGAAGAAAGTCGCCGTCGTCGGTTCGGGTCCGGCCGGCCTCGCCGCTGCCCAGCAGCTCGCCCGGGCGGGCCACGACGTCACCCTCTTCGAGCGTGAGGACCGGATCGGCGGGCTCCTCCGCTACGGTATCCCCGACTTCAAGATGGAGAAGCGCTTCCTCGACCGCCGCCTCGCCCAGATGGAGGCCGAGGGTGTGGTCTTCAAGACCGGGGCGAACATCGGTGTCGATATCGACGCCCGCGAACTCCTCACCCAGTTCGACGCGGTCTGCCTTTCCGGCGGCGCCACCTGGCCGCGCAACCTTGAGGTGCCCGGCCGGGAACTTCAGGGCGTGCACTACGCGATGGACTTCCTCCCGCTCCAGAACAAACGAAACGCGGGCGACGAGATTCCCGGTGACACGTTTATCAGCGCCACGGGCAAGAAGGTCATCATCCTCGGTGGCGGTGACACCGGCGCTGACTGCCTCGGCACGGTCCATCGCCAGGGATGCGCCTCGGTGAAGCAGTTCGAGCTGCTGCCCCGGCCGCCGGACGGGCGGGATTCGGCCGCTAACCCCTGGCCGACCTGGCCGGTCATCTACCGCACCTCGGCCGCCCACGAAGAGGGCGGCGTGCGGGACTACAGCATCCTCACGAAGGAGCTCTCCGGCGTGGACGGCGTGCTCAAAAAGCTGCATGGCATCCGCGTCGAGTTCGTGCCGGAGGACGGCCGCCAGGTCATGAAGGAGGTGCCGGGCACCGAGTTCGAGGAGGAGGTCGATATCCTCCTCCTGGCAATGGGCTTCCTCGGCCCCGAACGTGCCGGCATGCTCGAACAGCTCGGCGTCGAGTTGGACGCGCGCGGTAACGTCAAAGCGGACGAAACGAAGATGACCAGCGTCCCCGGGGTGTTCACGGCCGGCGACATGACGCGCGGCCAGTCGCTCATCGTCTGGGCGATCGCCGAGGGGCGGGATGCGGCGCGCGGCATCGACCGCTACCTCATGGGTGAGACGGCCCTCCCGGACACCACGAACCGGAACGCCTGACGGCTCTCCCGGCGTGGCGAATCGTGGTTGGTCGCTGGGGTGTCCCCCGGGCTAGAATCGCCTACCGCCATCCGAGGCTGGCGCCACCGAGGAGGACCCCCATATGGCCGTCTATATGATCTTCTGCCAGGACGAAGTTACCGACCCGGCAGGGCTCGCCGCCTATAGCGCGAAGGCTGGTGCCACGCTCGGGGCCTACCGCCCAATCCCCCGCGTCATCACGGAGAATGTCCAGAACGTCGAAGGTGATTGGTCGCCTGGCCGCGTCGTCATGCTCGAATTCGCCACGAAGGAAGACGCGCTCGGCTGGTACAACTCGCCGGAATACGCCGAGGTGCGCAAGCTCCGGTTCGCGGCCACGAAGAACCCTGTCGGCATCCTCGTCGATGCCTTCGCGATGCCCGGCCAGTAGCCCTGGACGGCGGCCGGCGGGACCGGGTCGCCGTGAAAATGAGCCAGCCCCGCATGGGAGCACCTGCCGGGAGCGTGCAGTCCCTTTGCGTGGGGCGGTCAGGTGCGCTTAACTCGGGCCTGACTCGCCACCCGAAAGGTCACCGACATGAACTACCAGCAGATCGCCTACGAGGTCGAGGACCGCATCCTCACCATCACCCTCGACCGGCCCGAGAAGCTCAACGCCTTCACCGACCAGATGAAGGACGAGCTGATCGACGCCATGAACCGCGCCGACGCAGACGACGAGGTCCGCGCCGTCATCGTCACCGGCCGCGGCCGCGGATTCTGCGCTGGCGCCGACCTGAGCTCCGGCGCCGGGACGTTCGACAACGCCACCCGCGGCCGCACTGACGACCCGGACGAACATCGCGACGGCGGCGGCCAGTGGACGCTGCGCATCTATGAGAGCAAGAAGCCGGTCATCGCCGCCATCAACGGTCCCGCCGTGGGCGTCGGCGTGACGATGACGCTTGCGATGGACGTCCGCCTGGCTGCCGACAACGCCCGTTTCGGCTTCGTCTTCGCCCGCCGCGGGCTCGTGCCGGAGGCGGCGAGCACCTGGTTCTTGCCCCGCGCCGTGGGCATGAGCCAGGCCCTGGAGTGGGCCTTCTCGGGGCGCGTCTTCAGCGCCCAGGAGGCGCTGGCGGGTGGCCTCGTGCGCAGTCTTCATCCCCAGGACGAGCTGATGGCGAAGGCGCGGGAGCTGGCCAGCGAGATCGCCCTCAACACCTCCGCCGTCTCGGTGGCGATGACCCGTCAGATGATGTGGCGAAACGCCGCCGCCGACCACCCGATGCAGGCCCACCGCGTCGATTCCAAGGGGATCTTCTACCTCGGCAAGGGCCCCGATGCCCACGAGGGGGTGGCCTCGTTCCTCGAAAAGCGGGCGCCCAACTTCACGATGAGCCCGACGAAGGACATGCCGCCACACTTCCCCTGGTGGCAGGACCCGCCCTTCCGCCCATAGCGGCGCACCCGGCGGGTGCACCGAGCGGTCAGTCCGGGGCCATTGCGACGGGACTCGAATGGTGGTGGAGCATCCGCCACTCGCCCCCTTCCCGGACGAAGATGTTGGTGGCGACAAGGGGTGTCCCGGCGACGAACTCGCGGCAGTGGACGATCGCGAGTTCGCCGTGGATGTCCGCCGTCGCCGCGCCAGGGATGACCCTCGGCTGGCCGGGGTTGGAGATAATCGCGGCCCAGCTATTGAGGACCTCGCTGCGGCCGTGCAGCGTCATCCAGCCGGGGTGGACGCAGCTCACCGGCGCCATGGCCGCCCAGAGCCCGTCCATGGCGGCGAAATCGCGGTTCGTGAAGGCTGCATAGAAGCGCTGGTTGGCTTCGAGGACATCTTCTTCATCGGACATGCGCCGGAGTATACGGGGCGACGCCGCCCTGCCACGCCGCAAGCCCCGTCACGCGCGCATGTTGCCTGATCGCCCTTGACGCCGCTTGGCGATCTTGGCGCCTTGGCGGTGCCCCTCCCACGGCGTCCTACGCTCTCGCCTGCTGCTCGATGATCGTATTCGCGATCAGGCGGGCGTGCGGGAACGGCTTCCAGCCCTGGGGGGTGTTGTAGTAGCGCGTGCCCGCCTGGTACTCGTCCGGCTCCCGGTCGCCGTACTCCACGTCGATGCCGTTCACCCGGATGGAGGGCGAGCCGAGACACTTCTTCGTCTTTGCGTCCTCGCTATCGAGGACCTCGATGTAGGTCACCACGGCCGGGTCGAAGCCGGTGGCCTCGAGGGCCTGGCCGAGCGCCTCTTCGGCGTCTTTCCCGCGGCCGGTGGACTTCGAGTAGTAGAACTCGATCTTCATTGCCAGTCGTGCTCCCGATGGATTGCGTTGGTGCGAATGTAGGGCGGGCGGGCGTTATGCCGAAGCGCCGGCCGGTGGCCGGCTTCAGGCGTCTCCCGGAGCCCCCGGAAGCTCCCGTAGCCGTTCCAGGCGGGCGCCAAGGTCCGCCTCGGCCCCGAGCTTGCCCGGTTCGTAGTAGCGCCGGTCGCCCAACGCCTCGGGCAGATAGGTCGCGCCGCGGGCGAAATGGTCCGCTTCGGCGTGGGCGTAGCGGTAGCCTTTGCCATAGCCGAACTGGTGCATCAACCCCGTGACAGCGTTCCGCAGGTGCATGGGGACGGGCAGATGCGATGTGCGGACCGCGTCCTCCTTCGCCCGGCTATAGGCGCTCCCGACGCTGTTGCTCTTGGGCGCGAGGGCGAGATAGAGGCAGCACTCCGCCATCGGGTAGAACCCCTCCGGCATGCCGATGAAGTGCACGGCCTGCTGGCAGGCGACCGCCACCTGCAGCGCCTGTGGGTCAGCCAGGCCAACGTCCTCGGCCGCGAGGATGACCATCCGCCGGATGATGAACAGCGGGTCCTCGCCGCTCTCGATCATCCGCGCCAGCCAATAGATCGCCCCGTCCGGGTCGGACCCGCGGAGCGACTTGATGAAGGCCGAGACCGTGTCGTAGTGGAAGTCGGCCTGCTTGTCATAATAAGGACGGCGGTCCTGGAGCGCCTGCTTCACGTCCTCGGCCACGACCAGCGACCGGCCCGCCCCGGCCGCCAACTGAGAGGCGATGTCCAGCGCTGTCAGCGCCGCCCGGCCGTCGCCGTTGGCCCCTTCGATGAGGAGGCCGCGGGCCGCCGGGTCGAGTTCCAGTCCCAGCCGGCCGAGGCCACGCTCGGCATCCGCGAGCGCGGTGTCCACGACCTGCCCAAGGTCCGTGTCAGTCAGCGCCAGGAGGCGGATGACGCGCACGCGGCTGAGGAGCGGCGCAACCACTTCGAACGACGGGTTCTCGGTCGTCGCCCCGATGAGGGTGACCGTGCCGTCCTCGGCGTAGGGCAGGATGACGTCCTGCTGGGCCTTGTTGAAGCGGTGGATCTCGTCGATGAAGAGGACCGTGCGCAGGCCGCTCGACCGCCGTGCCTTCGCCTCAGCGACGACTTTGCGCAGGTCGGCGACGCCAGAGGAGACGGCCGAGATCTGGACGAAGGTCGCCTTCACCTGCTTCGCGAGCAGGCGCGCCAGCGTTGTCTTCCCGCAACCCGGCGGCCCCCAGAGGATGATCGACGGCAGCCGGCCCTGCTCCACAGAGCCCCGCAGCATCGAGCCGGGCCCGACCGCAGCGTCCTGGCCCACGAACTCGGCAAGCGTGCGCGGGCGCATCCGTGCCGCCAGGGGCGCGTCCTGGGAAGGTGCCTCGTCCTCGAACTCGAAGGAGGGCTGGGAGGGCTGGCTACGCGACGGCATGGGCGAATCCTACTGCGTTCCCCGAGACAGTGGTGCGCGCTGGCCAACCACGATCCCCTCCCGACGGCCCGAGGCCCGCCGACTACAAAGCGCTTCCATCCCGGCACGCCTCGGCGTATGCCAAGAGCTCCGGATCCATGCCATCACGGTGGCTGTCGATGAACGCTTGAGTTGCGGCGCTTGCCGCTGTGCTGCCGCAGATGGTTCAGGCCGTGTAACGCTGCGTAGCGGCAGTTGTCGTCGTCGATCTCCAGTATCCGTAGCTCAGTCTCAAGGATGGCGTCCAGGAGTTCGGGCGACGCGTCACGCCAGGAGGTATCCCACATCATGTGAAACGCGCTAGCGCCTTCTGGAACTTCGATAGTTGCCACGTAGTCAGCGAAGATGTGGAAGGCAGAACGTATGCAGTCAATAGACGTTTTCTCGGGGCATTCCGAGGTTGTTGAGACAATGTCCCAAAGGAAGAACGGATAGCCGAACAAGAACCAGAGTCCCTGATCTACCTGCTCCGGCGTGTGGGATCGGCCCGCTTCGCCGAAACCCCGGAAGAGTCCGCCAATCAGTTCGACGAACCGCTCGGGATCGGATACATACATGGGGTCTTCAGGCTCGCGCATCAGCCAACGCGCGGTTTCGTCACCGTCAGGCACGATCGCACGGTTAAAGAGGAATGGTGCGACGTCGCCTGGCGTGAGAAGCGATGGGTCTCGCGCGAAAATGCTCGGGGGCGCCGCAGCCTCACGGGCGGTCAGCGCCGCGACCGTAGAGGGGGGTAGGCTCGGGTCCCGCAGCGGCGTGGGACTGGTGCAGATCGCGGTGACTGCGTCCGTTAGGAATTCGACCTTGAGGTCGTTTCGCTTCGCCGCGAGTACGGCTTCCACCTGGAAGCTGAACAGCTCGTCGAATCGGTCGTCGTCCAGGAGCAGCGCTCCCGGGCAAAACCGGACCGGGAATCGTTGTTTGATGAGCGTAATGGCATGGTCGATGTCCCCAAGCTCGAAGGCTCGTGTGATGTCTGCCCACACCTTCCCGTCTGAACGGGGCACGCCCGGTAGGTCGGAGTCCGCGAGGACTTCGGCGAGCCGAAGGACCTCAGATTGAGGCTGGACGCCGGGGTTCGCGACCTGCAGAGCCTCTTGCGCTGCGGCGACACCCCCGGCCTGCTCGTGTTGGGCTCGGGCTTCGAAGGCCTGCTTGAGGGCCTGGAGGTAGTCCATTCGGATGGATGGGTCCTCCATCTCGTCAATGGCTTCCTGGGCTGCCTCTAGGTCCCCGATATCCATAAGCCCACCGGCAACGTGCTTCAGGGCGTAGTCGTGGTCGTCAGATACAGTACGCGCGGCGGCCCACGCATCCTCCATGAAACTCCTGCTGAGTATCCGGTCCGTCGTGGCCGTGGCGACCCCGGCGAGAAAGCACGTCTTGGTGAACGCATCGGTCAGATTGCTGGCTCCCTCGGCCGCTGTCACCGGACCGAAGACAGCCGCGAACATCGGCGCAAGGTGGCTGATCTCGCCGCGATACAGGTGGTCCTCGAGCTCCCCAAGCTCATCCCAGAACTGACGGACCAACTGTGGGGCGAGCGCCGGGAACCGCGGGATGGCCTCCCGTCGGAGCTTGAGCTGGTCCCGTCGATCCCTGAGGTTCTCCGTCGCCGTGACGAGAGCTGCCTTGTCAGCCAGGGTGATGGCGGTGCGGCCGACGGCCAGCCAGCAGAAGTTCCGTTCGTCGGCGTAGTCGTCGCTCTCTGGCAGGCTTGCGCTGATGTCGATGGCGATCCGAAAGAGCCTCACCTTTAAAGGATCGGCCAATGCGGCCGGCGCGGCCAGTGCCAACGCCCTCACCCCGCCAGCACAGCCACCGTCACGCCCTCACCACCCTCGTTCGCCGGTGCGGTCTCGAACTTCCGCACCAGCGGATGGCCCGTCAGCGCTTCGCGGACGGCCGCCCGCAGGGCGCCCGTCCCCTTGCCGTGGATGATCCGCACGAAGGGTAGGCCCGCCCGGAAGGCGTCATCGACGTAGGTCTCGAACTTCATCAGGGCCTCTTCGGCCCGCTGGCCGCGGAGGTCGAGTTCGATCGGGACGCTTGGCCCGGACTGGACGGGCAGGACCACGCGCTCCGCCGGGTGGGTGGCTTCGACCCGGTCGATCCGATCGACCGTGACCTTCATCCGGATGGAGCCGAACTGGACTTCGACCCGGCCGTCTTCTCCGATGTCGCTGAGCGCCTCGCCCATCTGGGGGATGTCGCGGACGTGGACGCGGTCGCCGGGCTGGAGGTCGCGGGCCGCGGCTGTCGGGACAGGTTGGACGCGGATCGGGCGGGCGCGCGTCTTCAGGCGGGCCATGTTGGCGTCGAGCTGCTTCAGCGTTTCGTCCGCGGCCTGGCTGTCGAACGTCCGCCGTGAAGCGGCCCGGCGAAGGCCCTCGATCTCGCGCCGGATGGCGGCCAGTTCGTCCTCACCCTCGCGGTGGGCGGCCTCGAGGATCGTGCTCCGCTCCTGCTCTATCCGCTCCCGCCGCTCGGCGAGGGCGAGCCGGAGCTCCTCCGACTCCTTCCGCGCCAGCTCTTCGCGATGGCGGGCCTCGGCCGCCGAGGTGCGTTCGACCCGAATTTCGGCGAGGAGCTGCTCCATCTCGAAGTGTTCCGGCGAAAGCTGTTCCTGGGCCCGGACCAGGACAACGTCGTCCAGGCCCAGCCGGCGGGCGATGGCGATCGCGTTCGACTGACCCGGGAGGCCCAGGGTGAGGTGATAGGTGGGACTCAGGGTTTCGACATCGAACTCCACGTTGGCGTTGACCAAGCGCGGGTCGTTGTGGGCGAAGGCCTTGAGCTCGCCGTGATGCGTGGTGGCGACGAGGGTGCAGCCGCGCCCCAGCAGCTCTTCGAGGATCGCCCGGGCGAGGGCGGCCCCCTCCGTCGGGTCGGTCCCGGCGCCGAGCTCGTCCAGGAGCACGAGCGTGCCCGGCGCCGCCCGTTCGAGGATGCCCTTGATATTGCGCATGTGCGACGAGAAGGTGGAGAGCGACTGCTCGATCGACTGCTCGTCGCCGATGTCGGCGTAGATCCGTTCGTAGACGGCGAAGTGGCTGCCACTGTCACAGGGCACGGGAAGGCCAGCCTGGGCCATCAGAGTGAGAAGACCGATCGTCTTCAGCGCGACCGTCTTGCCACCGGTGTTCGGCCCGGTGATCAGGACGCCGCGGACATCTGCGCCCACAGCGACGTCCGTCGGGACCACATCCCCGCGGAGGAGCGGGTGCCGTCCGCGGACGATCCGTGTTTCGCCGGAGCGTGAGAGCCAGCCCGCGCCGTCATCGTGGGGCGGCAGTTCGGCCTTCAGACGGCGGGCGAGACGGCCTTTGGCATGCAGGAGGTCGAGGTGGCCGAGTGCCAACAAGGTGGCGGCCGCTTCGTCTTCGCGCTCGCCCATGAGGGCCGTCAGCTTGAGGAGGACGCGGCGCACTTCGCGCTCTTCGGCGAGCTGCAGTTCGCGCACCTGGTTGCCGGCATCGACCACACCCATCGGTTCGATGAAGACAGTTGCGCCGCTCGACGAGACATCGTGCACGATCCCGGCCAGGGCGCCCTTGTGGTCCGCCTTGATCGGGATGACTTTGCGGCCGTTGCGCTCGGTGAGGAGGCCCTCCTGGGCGATCCCCCGGCGGATGGCGTCGGCCAGGGCCGCCTGGGCGCGCTGGTCAAGCCGGTCCTGGGCGAGGCGCAGCTCGCGGCGGGTGGCCGCAAGTTCGACGCTGGCCGAATCGGCGACCTCGGCACGCGGCGTGATCGCCTCATCGACGGCGTCGCTGAAGCGGCGGAAGTCGCAGACGCCATCGGCAACGAGGCCGAGTGATGGGATGCGCATGCGCACCCGCTCGATCACCGCTTTCGCGCGCCAGGCCGTGCGCAACGTCTGGGCCGCGTCGAGGAGGTCCGTGGGGTCGAGGAGCTGCCCGATCGCGGCCGACCGGATGAGGGGCCGGATGTCCTTCGCCCCGGCGAAGGGGATGTCGATCCCCTGCTGGTCGAGCAGGCGGACCTCGGCAGTCTCGGTCTGGAGGCGGACGACCTCCGCGAAGGCCGTGACAGGCCGTACCTGGAGGGCAAGCTCCCGCCCGACGCTGAAGGAGGTCTCAGCGGCGAGCAGGGCGAGGACTTTTTCGAACTCGAGGACCCGGAGTGTGTGGTCGTCCACGGGATCAGCGTACAGGCG
>JBJXGC010000341.1:0-8068 GCA_046154545.1 Dehalococcoidia bacterium
TACCAGACGTCGCTCCCCACCGTGAGTGCTGCGAGGACCGCGGTCTTCGAGTACATCGAAGTCTTCTACAATCGCCAGCGCCTCCACTCCGCCCTCGACTACCAAAGTCCCTCCGCCTACGAGGCCCGTAAGCTCAGCCAACCAACGACGGCACCAGCCGCCTAACCGCACTGTCCGTCAAAACGGGGCAAGCCCATGCTGGCGACAACGGGGGAGCAGTTCGCCCTATCCCCTCTGACCCTTTCGACCCTCTGCGTCCCCGCTGCCCCAGGCAACGCTTGCCGCCCACTCATCCAGCCTCGCCCTGGCGTCGTACAATCGAGGTGCATGGCCGGACGCGGACATGCGGGAGGGGCCTCACGTGTTCGCAGTCCGCTGGATCCCGCGTTCGCGCACCGTCATCAGCTCAATCGTTGCCGCGGTGGCGGTGCTGGCCGCCCTCCCCCTCTCCGACGGCGGCCTTGCCCGCGCCGCCGGGACGCTCGTGGTCGAGGGTACGGAGGTCTTTCTCACCCCTGGTGGCGACGTCCCGGACGCCGTGGAGGTTTCGGCCGGGGGCCTGCTGGGTGGGAACGGGGCGGCCGGCGACATCCGCATCGCCGACGGTACGCTTTCGCCGGGCCTGCCCGAACGGCCGGGGCTCATCACGGCCAGGAGCCTCGCGATGACGCCCGCATCGACCTTCCAGGCCGAACTGAGCGGCTCCAGCCCCGGGCGTGGCCACGACCAGGTCGCCCTTCACGGGACGCTCGCCCTTGGCGGCGCCCGCCTGGTCCTCGAACTTAGCCTCGTGGGGCCGATCGGCCAGAAGTACGCCGTCATCACCGGTGCGACCTCAGTGACGGGCACCTTCGCAAACCTGCCGGAGGGGGCACGGTTTGTGGCCGCCGCCGCCACCTTCTCGATCAGCTACAAGGGCGGTGACAGCGGCCGCGACGTCGTCATCATGCGGGATGTACCGCTCCCGGCGGACCTTCGCGTGCGCACGGCGCCGTCCGCCACCGTCGTCCGGCCGGGCGCCGTCGTGACGTTCACCGTGATTGTCGAGAACCTCGGTCCGAACGGGGCCCTCCACCCGGTCTTCGAAGACATCCTGCCCTCCGGGCTCGTCTTTCAGTCGCTCCACGCGCCCGCCGACTGGGTGTGTGTCTTCCCGTCGGTGGGTGTCAGCGGGACCGCCCATTGCGAACGGTCCGCACTGGCAGCCGGTGCCAGCGCCACCTTCGTCATCTTCGCGAAGGCCCTGGACGCACCAGCGGCCAACCAGCTCAATCGGGCGACGATCAGCTCCGACTCGCCCGACCCCGCACCCGCCAACAACACCGCCACGGACGGGGTCGAGGTCAGCGCCTCGGCCCGCCCCTACCGCGTGGTGGGAGTGTCGTTGGCTGGTGATGGGCGGTGATGTCACGCGTTCCATACGTGAGAGGGCCTGCGGTATACTGCATGCATGTGCGTCTTCCTGAGTTACGACCTCCGGGATGCTGAGGCCGCGACGGCGCTCCGCGCGAGACTGGCGCGGGAGGGCCTCACTGTCCGGGACGGCGGGGCCGATCCGACGTGGGCGTTGCCCGTCGAGGAACGGCTGAGGGGGACGGACGCTCTGGTGGTGCTCATCTCCGCGAACTCTTCGGATTCCGTGTCAGTAAGTCGCGACCTCGACTATGTGCTCACCACGAAGAGGTTTAAGGACCGGCTCATTCCGGTGTTGCTGGATGGGACGCGGGACTACCCCTGGATTTTGGATGAAATGTCACCAGTCAGTGCCGCAGCGTCGCTCGACGAGGTTGCGGAAACCGTAGCCCAGCGGCTGGGTCGTGTGCCCGCCGCGTGACATGATCCCCCAGCTTCTCCTCAGCCCCAACTACATCTTTCTACGAGTCTACACCTGTTCTACGAGTGAATCCTCAACCCCAGCTGCCCTAGACTGCGCTGATGCCACCGCTCGAGCTCTTCCTCTCTCACTGCCACGAGGATCACGAAGCCGTCGGCCGTCTGACGGCGATCCTGCGCGACCACGGTGTCCCCGTTTGGCTCAGCGAAGACGCCATCCGGGGCTCACGGCGTTGGCATGATGAGATTGGCGCCGCGTTGGCCCGGTGCGATTGGTTCATGGTCCTGCTTTCGCCGGCGTCAGTGAGGTCGGATTGGGTGAAGGAAGAAATCCAATATGCGATGCGCCAGCCTCGGCTACGCACCCGCATCATCCCCGTCATGCATGAGACCTGTGACCCGGACCAGCTCTCCTGGACGCTCGGCAACCGCCAGATGATCGACCTGCGTGCGGACTGGCAGGCGGGCTGCCGCGAGTTGCTGCGGATCTGGGGCATAGGGCTCCGCCAGTGAGCCGGTGACACGTCGTGGAGCGTGGGCCGCTCCATCTCAGAGGCACTTCAGGATGCGCCCCGTGCTTCCATCGACCAGCGTGTACGGCCCGAGCGTCGTGCCCTCGTCGGTGAGCCGGATCGTGAGGCGCATCCCCGCGCCCGTGACCGTCCCGGAGTAGGCAGCCGGGTGGGAGTCCTCGGGGACCCCGGCCTCCACCGGCCCCCCACGTTCGCGGACATAGATGCCGTCCCAGGCGAACGAACCGTCAGCTGCGATCGGCCTCGCGCCGCGGACCTCGCCATAGGCGCAATCGAATTCGAGCCGCGCAATGTCCCCGGCCTCGATGGTCAGGCGTATCCCTGGACCGCCCCAGACCCCCGTGAGCACCCGGTCACCCGTGGCCATGCCGTCGCGCACGAGGAGCGGGAGGACGAGGCGGTGTTCATGGGCTGAGGCGTCCGCCGCGACGCCCGTCGACCCCGACACGACGACCGCTGCTATGAAGAGGGCCGCCGCCACCTTCGCCACATCCATGGCCGCATCGTACTCTCGGCTCTCGGCTCTCGGCTCTCGGCTCTCGGCTCTCGGCTCCCGGCTCCGCTCCCGGCTCCTTGCTCTCGGCTCTTTCCCGTCTCTTGCCCTGCCAAACCTCCCGGGGTAGAGTTTGTGTCCGGAATCACAAGCGCTGGTGGCCACCATTTGGCCACTCGCCCGACACGGAGTTCGACCGCTTCATGACTCGCAGGGCACCGTCGCAACCACGCGGACAAGGGCTCTGCGTTTTCATGTCAGCGGCCTTTCGGAGTCACGGCCGATGAGCTTCTACGACGGCTGGTCCGCGGTCATGATGGCGGTCATCGGCGGGTTCATCCTCGTCGGCACGGCCCTGCTCGCGTCGCGTGTGCTCGCGCCCTTTGGCAAAGAGCGCGGCAAGGCTGTCTCCTACGAGTGCGGTATGCTGCCGATCGGGCGGAACTGGGCGCAGATCCACGTCCGCTACTACCTGATCGCGATCCTCTTCCTCCTGTTCGATGTCGAGGCGGTGTTCCTTTTCCCGTGGGTGGTCCAGCTCCGGGTCTTCCCGGAGTGGGTGCTCTACGAGGTGATGGCGTTTGTGCTCGTGCTCGGCCTGGGGCTCGGGTATGCCTGGAAGAAGGGTGTGTTGGAGTGGCGATGAGCGAGCAGACACCGTATCTCTATGTCCCTGATTTTGGCGCCGAAGCGGAGCGGCTCACGCCAATCGACCTCCCCACGCCAACGGCCGCCTACCGGATCGTCTTGCCCGGGGTCATCCAGACGGGCGCCGACCTCCTCCTGGCGATGAGCCGCAAGAGTTCGCTCTGGCCGATGACGTTCGGCCTCGCCTGCTGCGCCATCGAGATGATCGGGACGTTCATGGCTAACCACGACCTCGACCGCTTCGGCATCGTGCCCTGGCCAAGCCCCCGCCAGAGCGACGTGATGGTTGTCTCCGGTACCGTGACAAAGAAGATGGCGCCCGCCATCAAGCTCCTCTACGAACAGATGCCGAACCCGAAATACGTCATCTCGATGGGCGCCTGCGCCACTAACGGTGGCCCCTACACGGAGTACGACCGCGTCCTCCAGGGCGTCGATAAGATCATCCCGGTCGATGTCTACGTCCCCGGCTGCCCGCCGCGGCCCGAATCCTTGCTCGACGGCTTCCTCGCCCTCCAACGGAAGATCCTCGAAGAGCGGAAGATGGTCGGATGAGCGCTGTGAAGGTCCCCCAGCCTCACCCTCAGCGGCCGCTTGCCGCCATGTCGAACGCGGTGGCGAAGCTCGCCGCCTCGCACAACGCCGTCGTCGGGGAGACGGGCACAGACATCGACGTCACCCTTACCGCGGAACACCTGCACCCGTTCGTGAGCGAGCTGAAGCGCCAGAGCGCGCTCTCCTTCGACTACCTGCGGAATATCGCGGGGGTGGATTTCGAAGCCGAGGGGATGGCCCTCAAGTACCAGCTCTATTCCTTTAAGCACGGTCACTCCTTACAAATAACCGTCCCGACGACCAACGGCCACCCGCATGTCCCCACCATCACGGACCTCTATCCGGCCGCCGATTGGCATGAGCGCGAGGCCTCCGAGATGTTCGGTTTCGTCTTCGACGGCCACCCCAACCCCAAGAACCTCCTGCTCGAAGAGGACCTCCACATTCACCCGCTCCTCAAGGCCCACCCGCTCCAGAAGGTGGAGATCCTCCAGGGCATCGAAGACGGCCCGCCGGGGTTCAAATTCTGATGAGACTGCATACCGCTCCCTCCAATCGGCAATCTCCAATCTCGAATCGGCAATCCGCCGGGGGCGCCTCATGAGCCTCTGGCCAACGACCGCCCCACTTATCGAGACCGATTTCGACACGGTCGATATGACCATCAACATCGGCCCTCAGCACCCGGCCACCCACGGCGTCTTCCGCATGGTGCTCACGGTCGATGGCGAGGTCGTTGTCGATTGCGAGCCGTATATCGGTTACCTCCACCGCGGCCTCGAAAAGCTGACGGAGACGGCCGATTACCGCCAGGCGATGGGCTGGTGGGACCGCACGGACTACCTGGCCGGCATGTGCTGCGAGTTCGCCTACTGCTCTGCCGTCGAGAAGCTGGCCGGTATCGAAGTGCCGGAGCGGGCCGAGTACATCCGGGTGATGATGGCTGAGCTTTCCCGGATCAACTCGCACTTCATGTTCCTCGGCGCCTTTGGGGCGGACGTTGGCTCTTTCGGCACGAGCTTCGTCTACGCCTGGCGCGAGCGCGAGCGCATTTACGACCTCTTCGAAGAGGTCGCCGGCGACCGCATGTTCCCCACCTACTTCCGGATTGGCGGGGTCACCATGGACCTCCCCGAGAACTTCGAATCGCGCTGCCGGTGGGTCATCGATTCGATCAAGCAGGGCCTCGACGACTTCGACGGCCTGCTCACGGGCAACGAGATCTTCATTGAGCGCTGCCGGAACCTGGCGCCCCTCTCGACCGAGCGCGCGATCGCCCTCGGCATCACGGGACCTATCCTCCGCTCGACGGGCCTCCCCTGGGACCTCCGCAAGGCGGAGCCCTACAGCATCTACGACCGGCTCAACTTCGAGGTTCCCATCGGCCGCCAGGGAGACATCTTCGACCGCTACTTCGTCCGCCTGGCCGAGGTCTACCAGAGCGTCCGCATCATCGAACAGTGCCTCGCCGAGATGCCGAAGAGCGGCCTCGTGCTCAACCCGGACCTGCCCAAGACACTGCGTATCGACAAAGGCGAGTGCTATATCCGCCAGGAGGGCACGAAAGGCGAGTATGGCGTCTATGCCATGGCTCGCGGCGGCACCAAGCCCTACCGGATGAAGCTCCGTTCGCCCAGCTTCTGTAACCTCTCGGCCCTGAAGGAGATGGTCGTTGGCAGCTACGTCGCCGACGCCATCATCATCCTCGGCTCGCTCGATATCGTCCTCGGTGAGGTGGACAAGTGACCGGACCGGTTGGACGCAAAGGATCAAAGGGACAAAGGGTGTTCACTGGCGGCGCGGCCCGGCTGCCGCGTTTCTTTGATCCTTTGTACCTTTGCGTTTTCGCCCGCCAGGAGCGGCCCTCATGAACCTCTTCCTTCTGAGCGAGATCTTCGGGATCTGGAACTGGGTCGATGCGATCATCCGCATCCTCATCATCGTCCTCGTCATGACGGTGGTCGTGGTCTATCTCACCTACGGCGAGCGCAAAGTCGTGGCGCGGCTCCAGCAGCGTCTTGGCCCCAACCGGGTGGGCCCGGCTGGCCTCCTCCAGGGATTCGCGGACGCGGTCAAGCTCGTCGGCAAGGAGGACCTTCGCCCCGCTAACGCCGACCGCTGGGTCTTTGAGTTCGCCCCCTTCGCGACCTTCATCCCGGTGCTCATGACGCTCGTCATCCTCCCCTTCGCGAAGGACTGGGGCGTGCGGAATATCGGCCTCGGCCTCTTCTACGTGTTCGCCGTGCTCGGCCTGAACATCGTGGGGATCATCATGGCCGGCCTCGGCTCCGGCAATAAGTTCGCGCTCCTCGGCGGCGTCCGGGCAGCGGCGCAGATGATCAGCTACGAAGTGCCCCTCGTCCTGAGCCTGCTCTCGGTCGCGATGGTCGCGGGTACCCTCAACCTGAACGAGATCGCGGCCCTCCAGGACCGCTACCCCTACATCATCCTCCAGCCGCTCGCCTTCCTCATCTTCTTCACGGCGATGCTCTCCGAGCTGCACCGCGCCCCGTTCGATATCCCTGTGGCCGAGTCCGAGATCGTCGGCGGTTACTTCGTCGAGTATTCCGGCATTCGCTGGTCCATGTTCCAGCTCACGGAGTACGCCTCGATGTGGGCATTCAGCGTCTTCGGATCCGTCGTCTTCCTCGGCGGCTGGGAGTGGCCGTACGGCGGCGATGTGGGCTGGGGCCTCCAGCTGGCCCTCACCGCCGCCAAGAGCGTCCTCTTCATCATGCTCATCTTCTGGGTGAGGACGACCGTGCCGCGCCTCCGGATCGACCAGCTCATGAGCTTCTGCTGGAAGATCCTGCTGCCCCTGGCCATCCTCCAGATGGTCGCGAACGCCTTCATCATCGTCTACGACGCGTCCTATTGGTGGCTGGCGGGCACGAGCACGGCCGGCGCCGCGCTCCTCGTCGCCATCATCATCCGCCGCGCCCTCAGCCGTTCGACGCAAGCGTCGGCGCTGGTGGGCGCCTATCGCCAGGCACAGGTACCCGTCCAATGAAGGGCATGATCAAAGGCCTCCTGACCACTCTCTCCACGGCTTCCCGTAAGCCGGTCACGATCGAGTATCCGGACGAAAAGCACGTCCTCTCCGAGCGCCAGCGGAGCTTCCCCGTCCTCACCTGGGACTTCGACCACGACGAACCCTTCTGCACCGGCTGCAACGTCTGTGTGCGCAACTGCCCGGTCGATTGCATGACCGCGGTCATGGTGGACAACCCGAAGCACACCGAGGGCACGAGCAACCGCCGCAAGATCGCCGACAAGTTTTGGATCGACTACGCCCGTTGCATGCGCTGCAACATCTGCGTCGAGGTCTGCCCGTTCGAAGCCATCGTGATGGACAACAACTGGACCGGTCACGAGCACGCCGCCTTCGACCGCCGGGACCTCCACATCGACATCGCCGGCCTCACCGAAGAGAGCCGCAGCGGCCGCCTCGCCCATCCCTTCCGCCCCCAGGACCGGATCGAGCTTATTGAGCGGACCGTGAAGGGCGAGGAGCCGCCCGAGGAGACGTTCAAGGCGGCAAAAGCCGAGGCCCGCCTCGCCCAGCAGGAACGCATCGCCCGGGGCGAAGGCGCCGCCATCCAGGAGCGCGAGCCGGAGAAGCCCAAGGTCTCCGCCTCAGCGGCGGCCGCCGCGGCCGCTGGCGGAGAGGTCGAAATCCTCTCCGAATCGAAGATCCGGGCGAAGCGGATGCGGGCCGAACGTACCGCGAAAGAGCTCCGCGACCGCGGCGAGCCCGTCCCCGCCGACGTATTGGCCGACATCGAGAAGTACACCAACATGAAGCCCGGCGTGCCGTATGGCGCGACCGGCCCCGCCGCCGGGGGCCTGGCGTTGGCCGGCGGTGAGGTCCTCACCGGTACGAACCCGGACGGCTCCATGCGCTTCCCGCCCGGTGTGGGCGACGGCCCCAAGGGCGACCCGAACTCCCCCGAGAAAGTGCGCGCCCGCCGGATGCGGGCCGAGCGCCAGTTCAACGAACTCACGG
>JBJXGC010000352.1:0-8713 GCA_046154545.1 Dehalococcoidia bacterium
TCGTCGTCGGCGCCCTGCATGGCGAGTTCCATGAGGTCCGAGCGGTCGGGCGAGAGGCCTGCCTCGAAGAGATGCTTCACCAGCGCCTCGATGGCGTTCCAGTCAGCTTTAGCCAAGATGAGACTCCTCGCCGGTCACCCGGGGAACGCCGCCCCTGAGTACGGCTGGTCGTAGTTGATGTAGGGCGGGAAGAGGCCCTCGAGCTCCTTGCGGATGGGGTCGCCATCCGGCAGGTAGCGGTGGAACTGGGGCTCGACATCGCGCCGCTGCCAGGCTTTGCCGATCGTGTCCTGCTTGATCTTGTCCTGGAGGAGCATGAGACCGGTGAGCAGCGACTCGGGCCGCGGCGGGCAACCGGGGACGTAGACATCGACCGGGAGCAGCGTGTTCACGCCGGGGGTGACGCTGTAGGCGTAGGCGAAGGGGCCGCCCATGATGGCGCAGCCGCCCATGGCGATCGCCCACTTCGGTTCGGGCATCTGGAGCCAGACGCGGCGCACGGCCGGCGCCATCTTCCAGGTCACCGTCCCGGGGACGATGAGGAGGTCGGCCTGGCGGGGCGAGGCCCGGAAGATCTCGGCGCCGAAGCGGGCGAGGTCGTAGCGGGGCATGGCGGCGGCGATCATCTCCATGGCGCAGCAGGCTAACCCGAACATCGCGGGCCAGAGCGAAGACCGCCGCGCCCAGTTCAGGACCTGGTCAACGCTCGTGATCAGGAGGTTCTGCTGAAGCTCCTCCTCAACGTCCGTGTGGAGATGGACGGGGAGCGGCTGGTAGATCTTGTTCGCCTGGGCCATAGGTTGTGCAGTCTATCACGAACTCCCGGGCTAGAGGCGAGGTTGCGAAAATGCGCGGTATACTGAGCCCATGACCGCCGTACGCATGACCCTGGACGAGTTTCTCGCGCTCCCGGAGACGGAGCCCGCGAACGAATTCGCCTGTGGCCGTACTATCCCCAAGCCCATGCCCAGTTTCTTTCACGGGTTTATCGCCGCCTGGCTCATACGGGTTCTGGGAGACCACCTCGACGCCCACCCGGTCGGGTTTGTCGTCACGGAGGCCCGCCACGCCAGCCGCGCCGAGGGGCGGGCCTACCTGCCCGATGTCGGCGTTGTCCTCCGGTTTAACCGGTAACTATCCCTTGACACCCCGTACCGTCTGGGGTATCATCCTCATATGGAACGGTACACCATCGCTCGGTTCAACACAGACTTCCCGGACGAAGACGCCTGTCTCGCGCGCGTCCTAAGCTACGTGTACCCCGACGGCATCACGTGCCGGACGTGCACTCGCGTGCGCCCTCACTCGCGCCGGGCTGGCCGCAAGTCCTACGAATGCGCGTCCTGCGGTACCGAAGTCTTCCCGATGGCGGGGACGATCTTCGAGAAGTCCACGACGCCGCTGAAGTCGTGGTTCTATGCGATGTACCTCATGGCTCAGACCCGCTGCGGCATCTCCGCGAAACAGCTTGAGCGCGAGCTGGGCGTGACCTACAAGACCGCGTGGCGGATGTTCACCCAGATTCGCAAACTCATGGACGAAGACGGCGGCCTGCTCCAGGGCGAAGTCGAAGTAGATGAGACGTGGCACGGCGGCAAGCTCCAGTTCAAGGGCCGTCAGGGTTTCACCGGTCCGGTGCCCGGTTCGCAGTCTCTCGCCAACAAGACGCCCATCGTGGGCGCGGTAGAACGCGGTGGGAGGGTGAAGGCAAAGGTAGTCTCGAACGTCCGGAAGGGGACGCTGCTGCCGTTAGTCAGCGAGCACATCATGCCGCACGCGACCGTTTTCACGGACGAGCACGCAGCCTACAACGACCTTCCGAAGCGCGGGTACGAGCACCATCGCGTGAACCACTCCGCCCGCGTGTACGTGATGGGAAACGTTCACACGAACACCATCGAAGGGTTCTGGAGCCTGCTCAAGAACGGCATCCGGGGCGCTCACCACGCGGTCGGTGCGGCCTACCTCCAGAGCTACGTTGATGAATACACGTTCAGGTATAACCACCGAGACGACACGGCCCCGATGTTCCGGACGCTCTCGCTCCGGACGAATCAGGTTCGTCACGGGCGCTACGGCGTCTACAACCCTGTGGGGGAGTGAGAGGTTTTCTAGGACGCAACGATGCTGCGCTTGGGAAAACCGACAAGCCGTGGTTCGCGGTGCTCGCGTTGCGCCGTCTCAAGCTCCTCCGGTCGGCACACGAGAACCACGTCGTCCTCTTCCCTGACTGCTACGCGGGTGATGATCTCCCCGTCGTAAGCGACGAGTCGGACTATGTCTGCGGCCATGGATCGGCCCCCCGGATTTCAAGATGCCTCCATGATGCGCCGTTTCAAATGGCAATTTCAAATTCAGTCCCGGCTCGGTATTGACTTATACTCGTTGGTACGGGCAAACTCAGTGAAACGGCGATGGTACGAGCCCCTAACGCGAGAAGGACGAAACGAGGAGTACGCAAAGATGGTTGAGGACAAAAAGGACGTAGGCGCCTACATTCCGTGGAAGACCCTCCTTACGGCAACCGAAGTGCTTGAACAAGGTCTCCCTCAGCGCCTAGATCCGAGCGTGTTTCCCGCGTTCTCCGGGTCGATCAAGAGCTGGACAATGAGCGCTTTCCGGTTCCTTGGTTTCACCGACAGCGTAGGAAACGTCCAGCCGCGTCTCAAGGCGTGGGTGAACGAGCCCGCGAATCGTCCCGCTCTCATGAAGGAAGTCCTGCTGGAGAAGTACCCCAAAGTGATCGCTCTGGCTGCTGAGAACGGGACGGTCAACCAAATGAAGGCTGCGATGGGGGAACTCGGGGTATCTGGAACCACACTCCAAAAGGCCATGGCTTTCTTTATCAAGGCGAGCGAGTTCGCCCAGGTGCCGCTTCCGAACGCATGGAAGCAAGCGAAACTCTCCATGGGTACGACTACCCGCAAGCCGAAGCCAACCGTCGAGAAGCCTGATGACGGCACCGGAAAGAATCGCGACGGGGAATCGAGCGGGACCACGACGAAACAGATCGCTCTCGACAGCGGCGGAACTGTCACCCTCACGATCGCTGCGAACCCTTGGACCACTAGCACCAGCGATCGTGATTGGCTGTTCCAACTTGTTGACCAGCTTAACGCCTATGAATCGCAACACGGCGACGGCGACGATGAAGATGACGACGGCGACGACGGGGCCTAATCCGGCCTGACAGGGGGCCGTTTAGGGACAAAAGAGAGGGCGGGGGCCTGTTGGTTTACGAGGCCAACCCCCGCCCTCAGAAGGGAGGTTCTGCTATGGCAGTTACGCTCTGTCGGCCGGGGTGCATCCGGTGGCATCCGAGGCTCTTGTTAACGCTCGCCTGATAAGCGCATCCAAGGCCGCAGGGTTGAAGCCCTCGTCCTGCAACTCAGCGATCTTCGGATCGCGCAGCGCCCCGGTCTCGTAAGACGGCCGGGGCTTCTCTTTGTCTCGCGGTGTGCCACCCATAGGTGTAGAGTACCAGCGTTCGCATCGCTCGACCACCCTAACATTTACGGGGTGTGAGGGGATAGTTACCGTTTAACCTGCCCGCCAGCCGGGAGGCCCTGCGAAAAGGTCCCTTGGAAATGCGGCCGGACTTGGCGATCGAGATCCTTTCGCCCGACGACCGTCCCGGGCGAGTGGCCGACAAACTCGCATTCTATCTGCGTACGGGCGTCCCGCTTACCTGGATTATCGACCCGGGCGAGCGGACGCTGACGGCCTACCGGCCGGGCGAGCCGCCCGTCCTCCACACCGTGACGGATGTCGTCCGCGGGGAGCCGGTGCTCCCAAACTTCACGCTCGACCTTGGCAATCTGTTCGCCGAACTGGATGGGCTCGGAATCTAGCCGGGCGGTTCGGCGCTATACGGTCATCATGGCCGTTGCCACCGTCATCGACCTGGATCATCGACCTCGACGACCGCACGCTGACGGCTACCGCCCGGGCGAGCCGTCCATCGTCCACCAGTCGCCCGAGGTGGTTGGCGCGGGACCAGTACTCCCCGGCTTCGCGCTCGACCTCGCACGCCTTTCGCCGAACTCGACGCGGTCGGACCATAGCGACGGGAGCGGGCGTCCTGAGGCCAGAGCTGGCGGTTAGCGCGCGCGCTGGGTGTGGTACGAGCCGTCGTTGATCGGCTCGTCGATGTAGAGTTCGCCGTTGCGGATCTTGATGTTGTAACCACAGTCAGGGTTCGTGCAGACCCACGCCTTGAAGTGGATTGGGGCGCCCTGGCTGCCGAAGTCCGAGAAGGGCACCAGGTCTCCATCGTCACATTTACGGCATTTTGGAAACTCGTACATCCCGGCCCCTCCCACCAATCGGAGCGGCGATCCTACCAGCCGGACTTTACCCTCGCAATGCGTCTTTTTGAGCCGGGGCGGCGTCCCCGGACTGCCCGCCCGGACGGGTTACTCGTGGATGTCGCGGCGCTGGAAACGCCAGAAGGTGAGGGCAGCGAAGGCGCTCCCCCAGGCGAGGAGGACGAGCGCCCCCTGCCAGGCCGGCGGCCCACCCGATTCGAGGACGAACGGGCCGCCGCCATTCGCGAACAGTCCGTTGCCGCGCATGACGGCGTCGATGTTCACACTGAAGAGGGCCTTCGGGATCTCCCGCGGCCAGCCACTGGCGAGGCCGAGCAGCCCATTGAAGATCTGTTCGCTGAAGAAGACCCCGAGGGTGGCACCTACCGCCTGGCCGCCTGACTTCCAGAGCAGCCCGAACAGCATGGCGAGGAAGACGAACGGCAGGATCACGAACGACGTCCGGGCCAGGCCGGCGAGCAGGCTCCCGAGGCGGGCGGCGTCCGCGTCACCCCAGCTCAGGCCGTACACCTGGGTCAGCCAGGCGCTCGCGGCCACGCAGGCAGCGAGGCCGATCAGCAGGACCATGAACGTGAACCCGACAGAGACGGCGGCCTTCGCGAAGATGAAGTGCCACCGCCGGACGCCGCGCCCGGCCACAACCGAGACCGTCCGCCAATCGAACTCGTTCCCCATGATCGTGCCCGCGAAGACCACGGCGATGAGTGTCGCGAAAAACCGCGTGACGGAGAGCCCGTAGGGCACAGCGTTGGTGAAGGAGACGGCCGACCGGAACACGATCCAGGTAACCACTTCCTCCGGCCGATCGCCCGGACCCTCCCGCAAGCGCAGCCAGAGGCCGAGGAACACGAGGCCGGCGAGGATGGCGACCGCCGCCAGGCAGATGTAGGTCATCCGCCGCCGGACGACCTTGAACAGCTCCGCCCGGAGAGCGTCGGCGAGGCGGCCCAACTCCACCGTCATCGCTGGTCCCCTTCGCCGGTGAGCTCGAAGAAGACGTCCTCGAGCGACTGGCGGATGGGATGGATGACCGAAGCGAACTGGCCCTGGCCCACGAGAAACCGGTTCACCGCCGCTCCTTCTTCCCCGGCGCCTTCGAGGAAGAAGGAGCCCTCTCCCCGCCGGAAGCCATCCGCCCACGGTGATGTCGCGAGCACGGCCGCCGCGCCTTCCATGTCGTCGAACTTCAGTTCCAGGCGCGACCGTCCACCGATCAGGTCCTTCGTCGCGCCCTGGGCCACCACCAGTCCGCGTTGGAAGATGGCCACCGCGTCACACACCTGCTCCACCTCGTACAGCAGGTGGCTGCAAAGGACGACCGTCCGCCCCTCCGCCGCCAGCTCGGGGATAAGCGCCCGTACCTCGCGCGTGCCCTGGGGGTCCAGCCCGTTGGTCGGCTCGTCCAGGATGATCAGCTCCGGGTCGTGGAGGATCGCGGCCGCGATCCCGAGCCGCTGCTTCATCCCGAGCGAGTAGTTCTTGAACCGGCGGTGGGCCGCCTCCCTCAGGTGCACGCGGTCCAGCGCCCGTTCGACCCCGCTCGGCCCGGGCGGTGGCGTGTACCGTTCCAGCAGACGCAGGTTATCGCGGCCTGAGAGATATGGGATGAAGGCCGGTGTTTCGACAACCGCGCCCACGCGCCGGAGGAGGTCGGCGGCGTGCCCGCGCAAGGGCTGTCCGAAAAGGCTCACGTCCCCCTGGTCGGGCCGCACAAGGCCGAGGAGCATGCGCACCGTCGTGGACTTGCCCGACCCGTTCGGCCCCAGCGCGCCAAAGACGCGGCCGCGCTCGACGGCGAGATCGACACCCGCGACGGCGGTGGTCTCCCCGTAACGTTTGACGAGTCCACGGGCTTGAACGGCGTACTCGGACAACGGCTGTCCCCTTCGCGGCGGCTGCGCACGATGGTCTCATACGCCGGGCCGTGGGGCAGTAAAGCGAACGGCAGCGGAGATGGGCCGGTGCCGCCGCTCGCCGCCCTGACTGCCGCGGCTGGGCGGTTGGGCTTCGCCAGCCGGCCCATTCGTCTCTCGCCCTTGCCCGGGGCCACACGTCCCGCCCGGCAAAACACTGGCCGTCACCCCGCTGCCGCAGACACGCTGCCCGTTCGGTCGCCGCCGATTATCCTCTGCCCATGGCATCTTTCCGCATCGAATCTGACTCTATGGGCGAACTCCAGGTCGATACCAGCCGGTACTGGGGCGCCCAGACCCAACGCAGCATCGGCAACTTCCCCATCGGCCGCGACCGCTTCATCTGGGGCCGCGCCATCATCGAGGCCCTCGGTATTCTCAAGAAGTCGGCCGCGCTGGCCAACGCGGAACTCGGGCAACTTCCCCAGGATGTCGCCGACCTCACCGTTAAGGCGGCCGACGAGGTGATCGCCGGTAGGCTAGACGGCCACTTCCCGCTCGTCGTCTGGCAGACCGGTTCAGGCACGCAATCGAACATGAACGCGAACGAAGTGATCTCGAACCGGGCGATCGAGATGGCCGGCGGCGTCATGGGCTCGAAGACGCCGGTGCACCCAAACGACCACGTAAACCGCGGCCAATCAAGCAACGACACCTTCCCCACGGCGATGCATATCGCGGTCGTGATGGAGCTTGGGCGGCAGCTCTACCCGAAGGTGATGGTCCTCCGCGACACCCTCGACGCCAAGGCGAAGGCCTTCGCAGACATTGTGAAAGTGGGCCGCACGCACCTCCAGGACGCGACGCCGATCACGCTCGGCCAGGAGATCTCGGGCTGGGTGGCCCAGATCGACGACGCCCTGGCCACCATCCGCCACGCCGAGAAGGGTGTCCTCGAACTCGCCATTGGCGGCACCGCCGTCGGCACGGGACTGAACGCCCACCCGAAGTTCGGTGACCTCTGCGCCGCGAAGATCGCGGCCGAGACCGGCTTCGCCTTCTACAGCGCGGAGAACAAGTTCAAGGCGCTGAGCGCGCACGACGCCCTCGTGAACGTCTCAGCCGCGCTCCGCACCCTGGGTGGCGCGCTCATGAAGATGGCGAACGACGTGCGCTGGCTCGCCTCCGGCCCCCGCAACGGCATCGGCGAGATCGTCATCCCCGAGAACGAACCGGGGTCGAGCATCATGCCGGGCAAGGTGAACCCAACCCAGTGCGAAGCGATGACCATGGTGAGTGTCCAGGTCTTCGGCAACGACGCCTCGGTCGCCTTCGCCGGCAGCCAGGGGAACTTCCAGCTCAACGTCTTCAAGCCGGTGATGGTGCACAACGTCCTCGAGAGCATCCGCCTCATCGGCGACGCCTGTGTGAGCTTTAACGACAACTGCGCCCTGGGCATCGAACCGAACCGCGAACGCATCGCCGAGAACCTTGCGACGAACCTGATGCAGGTGACGGCCCTGAACCGCCACATCGGTTACGACAAGTCGGCGAAGATCGCCAAGCACGCGCACCACGAGGGCCTGAGCCTCCGGGCGGCCGCCCTCGATCTCGGCTTCGTCACCGCGGAGGAGTTCGAGCGCTGGGTCATCCCCCTGGAGATGACCTACCCGACGGCGTGAGGCTCCGCGGGTATCGCGTCAGCCGTGCGGCTACCTTGCGGCGTCGGCCTCCACCTCGGCGAGGGCGGCATCCGGGTCGGCGGCTTCGTCGAAGAGCCAGGCCACGCGCAGCCAGAGGCCGGGGATCGCGGTCGAACGGTAGACGCCGTCGCCGTCCGCTGGCACGGGCGCCAGCCGCTCACCATCGTGGACGAAAAACGCGGCACGCTCGTGCCCCGGGCGGCTGTCGATGACCCAGTACTCCGGGATCCCGGCCGCTTCGTATTCGCGCAGCTTCTCAACGAAGTCGCGAGCGACGCTGTCCTCCGACACGACCTCGATGGCGAGGTCAGGCGGCCCGGAGAGGTGGCTCTCACCCCGCCGGGCCAGGTGTTCGGCGGCGATGAACATGAGGTCGGGTTCCCGTCCGCTGCCACCCTGCGCCGCTTCCATCGCGTAGGGAGCGAGCTTGATCACGCCGAGGTGCCCGCGGCGCACGAACATCGAGAGGAAGATGTGGAGGAACTCCACGATTGCCTGGTGCCGCCAGGTAGCGCTCATGTACAACCTCGCTTCGCCATCGACCCACTCCGAGAGGCCACCTTCGTAGTCGAGCCGCAGCCAATCTTCGAAGCTCATACAGGCGGAGGCGACGTAGTCTCCGCGGCCGCTCGGCTGGAAGATCACCGGGCGGAAGTACGTCTGCGGTTGGGCCTCGGCGATGCTGGTCATGCGGCAATTCTAGCAGAGGGGAAGCGTCCCGAGCCCCAACGATCAGGCGAAGGTGGCGCCCATCAGTTCGCCCAATGCCCGGGCGGTAGGCCGGGGCGACTCCCACAGCCAGGCGACCCGCAGCCAGAAGCCCTCGACA
>JBJXGC010000001.1:0-11703 GCA_046154545.1 Dehalococcoidia bacterium
TCGGCCGCGATGTCCGGCACTTCGAAGCAGATGTGGTGGAGCGGCTCGAAGCCGGCATCGAGCGCTCCCGGCGCCTCGATCAGCTCCAGGTCCACCCCGTCGCCCACCGGGATGAAGGCGATGGGCACCACCCGGCCGGCCCCAGCGTTGAACTGCATCACCCGTTCGACCGGGAACCCCAGCCGTTCGTAGATGGCGCTCGCATCGTCGATCGAGCGGACGTAGATGCCGATATGGTCGAGCTTCCTCATGGTGTCTCCCTTCCCGGTCAGGCCGGCGAGGCCAGGTAGGCTTCGGTCAGCAAGTTTCGCACTTTGGCGTCCACCTCGTCTTCCGCGGAGCCGCGCCCCTCCGTGGGCGCTTACGTCCGTGCCTGGGCCCTGGTGTCCGGCGCCAGTCCCTCGCCACGACAGGTCAACTCCCCGCGTGCGCCAAGGCTGGCCGACTGACACATACCACCGATCGAAATAAGCGCCCACCGAGAGGCACGGCTCCGGGTGATATCCACCCTGCCGCTCGTGACAACGGCCGCCCGGCCGCTAGACTGACCCACGCAACAGAAGGTGAAGGAGCATGGAAATGGGAAAGCTGGATGGGAAGGTCGCGGTCGTCACCGGGGCCGCTTCGGGCAACGGCCGGGGGATGGCCGTGCGGTTCGCGGAGGATGGGGCGAACGTCGTCATCGCCGACCTCGACGAGGCCGGCATGGCCGAGACGGCGCGGCTCGTGAAGCAGCAGGAGCGCGAGGCCCTGACCGTCCGCTGCGACGTCACGGAAAAGGCCGACGTAGACGCGCTGATCGCGGCCACGCTTGCCCGCTTCGACCGGCTCGACGTCGTCGTCGCGAACGCCGGTGTGGCCGAACAGGACACCGACTGCTTCACGATGACGGAGGCGCAGTGGGACCGCACCATCGGCGTGAACTTGAAGGGCGTCTTCCTCACCCTCCAGGCCGGTGCCAACGCGATGCGAGAACAGGGCCAGGGCGGCCGCCTGATCGCCATCTCCAGCATCATGGGCGAGTGGGGATCGGCCGGCGCGCCCGCCTACTGCGCCAGTAAGGGCGGCGTGAAACAGCTCGTGAAGTCGTTCGGCATCGCCTGCGGGCCGCACGGCATCACCTGCAACGCCATCGGCCCGGGCTTTATCGAGACGCAGATGACGGCCCGCATCAAGGAGCTCCCGGAGATGGAGGCCTACCTCGCTGACCAGACCCCCGTGGGCTACATCGGCGCCCCGTCGGACGTGGCGGCGGTGGCGGCCTTCCTCGCGAGCGACGACTCGCGCTTCGTGAACGGCACGACCATCTTCCCCGATGGCGGCATCACCGCCGGCCTCTACAGCAACCAGATGCGCCTCGCTGGCGAAGCGATGGCGGCAGCGGCCGGAGACTGAACTCGTAACGGCATCAGACCATCCTTGGCGGAATCTTGGCGCCCTCCGCGTCTTGGCGGTTCACCCTATGGGAGGGTTGGGATGAAAACGGACTTTTTCGAAGCGGACCCCTTCGGCGGGAGCAGGGGCGCCCTGCTCTGCACGATCGACTCTGACTACCGCTGGGAGAAAGGCGATGAGGTCTGGCTCGAGGTGGCCGGTGAGCGGACGAAGATCCGGGTCACCTGGGTGTACGTGACGGTGAAGGACGGCACCCTGAGCCGCGAACTGCTGGGCCTGAAGCTGTAGGGCCGGGGCTATCCGGGCCCGGCCAGCACGGCGGAGCCAAGGAACTCGCTCCCGAACGCTTCGGTGCCTTCGTTGCGGCCGCCTTTCGCGCGATGGTCCGCGACCACCCTGTCGTAGAGGCCGGCCACCTGGAGGCCGACGCGCGACCAGCGGAAGCGCTCGACCGAACGCACGGCCGCGCGGCTGAAGTTCGCCCGCAGTTCCGGGTTGTTGAGGAGGACCTCGAGCTTCTCCGCGAACGGCTCGGGGCAGCGCCAGGGGATGAGGTAGCCGGTCACGCCGTCGGTCACCGTCGAGACCAGGCCCCCGACCCGCGAGGCGACCACCGGCGTCCCGCAGGCCATCGCCTCCACGGCCACGAGGCCGAAGCTCTCGTAGTAGCTCGGCACCACGCAGACATCCGCGGCGCTGTAATAGGTGGGAAGCAGGTCATGGGCAACGGCCCCTTCGAAGCGCACGTTGGCCGAGACGCCGAGTGCGCGCGCCTGGGCTTCGAGTTCGTGGCGCAACGACGAGGCGCGGTCGTCGCCGCCGACGATGAGCAGCGTAAAGTCCCGCTCGGCGAGCTGGGCGGCGGCCCCGACGAGGATATCGACGCCCTTCAGCTTCTCCAGCCTGCCAACCCAGACGATGACGGGGGCGTCCGCTGGCAGATTGAGCTGGCGCCGCGCCTCCGCCTGGTCCTTTGGCGTGAAGAGGTCGAGGTCGACGCCGCAGGGGATGGTGTGCATGCGCCGGGGGTCGGCGCCGTAGTAGCGCTGGAGGAGGCCACGCTCGTGGGCGCTGGCGGTGACGATGGCGTCGGCCCGCCGGGCGATCGTCCGCTCGTGCTTGATCCGGAGGCGCGGCTCGCGCTCGCTGATCCTCGCCCGGTTCTTCACCTCGCCGAGGGTGTGGAACATCGTCACGTGGGGGAGGTGGAGCTTGCGGGCGAAGATGCCCGCTGCCCAGCCGCTCTGCCAGTAGTGGCTGTGGACCACCGAATAGGGGGGCTGGTCGCTCGCGAAGGCCAGCATCTCGCGGGCGAACCGCGGCAGGTGGTCGATGATCGTCTCTTTCTCAATCGGCTCGGCCGGCCCGGCCTCGACGCGCACGAGACGGAGGTTCGGGGCCACCTCCTCGACCCGGGGGAGGTCGCCGTCGCGCCGCGTGAAGATGTCGATCTCGTAGCCCAGCCGGGCCAGTTCGCGCGAGAGCTCGAGGACGTAGACGTTCATGCCCCCCGTCTCGCGGCCGCCGAGCGGGGCGAGGGGGCTGGTGTGGGCCGAAACCATGGCGATGCGCATAACCGGAGCGTCTACCTTCACCGTGCAAGCGTTACAGGGAGGATCATTGTGTCGGATTAGCGGCAGGTTGTCGCGGCGCCTGTCCCGGGCGATGTATGATCGGAGCATGGCAACGATGGTGCGGAAGCAGGTCTACATCCGGGCCGACCAGGAGAAGCGGCTCAAACGGGCCGCGGCGGAAGAGGGCGTCACCGAGGCGGAACTCATCCGCCGCGGCATTGACGGCGTGCTGAGTGAAGACACGGGCTCTGGTGACGCCCTGTTGGCAGACCGCGGCCACGGGCGCCGGACCCGCGAACAGGCTCTCGACGATTTCCTGAAGTTGCTCGCCGAATTGGGGGAACGTCAGTCGACGGGACAGCCGCCATTCAAATGGAACCGGGACGACGTGTATGAGGAGCGACTTGGTCGATTTCTTCGTTGACTCCAACATCCCGCTCTACCCCTTCGACCGCGAGGATCCGGCGCGACGGGCGCGAGCGAACGAGGTGGTGTCGCGGCTGGCAGCAAGCCGCCGGGGCGCCGTGTCCACCCAGGTCCTGGCTGAATGCTTCTCGACGCTCACTCGGAAGCGGGCACTCCGCGTCCCAGTGGGCGACGCCGTCCGCCTTGTCACGGACCTCCTGGACTTCTGGACCGTCTTCCCGGTCACTGCCGAGGTCATTCGCGAAGCCGTCCGCGGCGCCGTTCGTTACCAGCTCAGCTACTACGACGCCCAGATCTGGGCGGTAGCCCGCCTAAACGGCATAGGCACGGTCCTGAGCGAGGACTTCCAGCAGGGGAGCACGGTCGAAGGCGTGACCTTCTTGAACCCGCTCGACCCACCTTCGACCTCGACCGGCTGGGGCCTGGTCTGAGCTGATCAGCGCCTGATGCGCACCCGCACGACCTCCCTCCGCACGCCGCCGAGGTGGCGCTTGTAGTCCTCGTTCCCGCGGAGGAAGTCGAAGGTACGCTTGCCCCGCTCGATCGCGTCGCGCAGGGCGTAGGCCTTCGAAAGGAGCCCGGCCGAGAGCGCCCGGTAGGCCGGGTCGTAGCCGCTGTTGTAGAGGGAGACCGTCTCCGCGTCCTCGAAGGTGAACAGCATGGCGATATCCACACCATCGACCGAGAGCGCGCCGAGGCGCATGAGCCCCGCGGCCGCGAGTGATTCCGCGAGGTCCGCGAAGAACGCCTCGCGGCCGGCCGTCAAGAAGGCGGCCTTCACCTCCCGGCTGGCCCGCATCATCGCCAGGAAGGCTGGCATGGCCGCCGCTACCGCGGCCGGGCCGTCGATCGTCCGGTAGGCGACCGTCCCCGCCTCCTCCAGCTTCCGCAGCTTGCGGCGCAGTTCGTGGCGGTCGTGCTTCGAAAGCGCGCCCAGGTACTCGGCCCACGCCGCCGCCAGGGCGAGCGCCGGGCTCGTGGCCTCGTGCTCTTCGCTCACCGCCCATCCGTTGAGCGGCGCCTCTGTCCGCAGCGCCGCCAGGAACGCGTCGCCTTGGCGCTGGCCCCAGAACTCGGCCGCCGAGGTCAGGTCGGCGTCGAGCCATTCGAGGAGCGCTTCGACCGCGTCGTGGGCCCGCCCATCGGCGATCAGTGGCCCGGCGTAGTCGCAGACGTCCGGGTCGCCCAGGAGCCGGGCCGAGTCGGGCCCGGAATCGAGCGGGATAACGGAGACGAGCTCACCTCCGTCCCGGACGGCGAGGAAGACGGGCCCGAGGCCCGCACCGTAGTGCCGCAACCAGGCCTCGTGCCACGACGGATGGTTGAACGGCGTGGCTGCGGCCGAACGGCGATGCAGGGCCGCCCACTCCGGTGCGAGAGCCGGCAAGGACTCCGATGCGATGCGCACGCCGGGCTCGGGGACCGGTCCGTCCGGCTCCGTTGGGTGCGTTTCGCCGCTCCCCGCGGTCATCGGCCGGCGACGAGCGAGAGAAACTCCGAGCGCGTCACCGAGGACTGCTTGAACTGCCCGCGCATCGCGCTGGTGACCATCCGGCTGCCCGGCTTCTGGACGCCGCGCATCGTCATGCAGAGGTGCTCGGCTTCGATGACGACTGCCACGCCGTCCGGGGACATCGCCTCCATGATCGCCTCCGCCACCTGGGTGGTGAGCTGCTCCTGGATCTGGGGACGGCGGGCGAAGCCTTCGACGACCCGCGCGAGCTTGCTGATGCCGACGACGCGGCCATCGGGGATGTAGCCCACGTGGGCTTCCCCGTGGAAGGGGAGGAAGTGGTGTTCGCACATGCTGTAGAAGGGGATGTTGCGCAGGATCACCATCTCATCGTGGGCGACCTCGAAGCTGACCTTCAGATACTGGAGCGGGTCGATGGCCAGGCCGCTAAAGATCTCGGCGTACATGTCGGCGATGCGCCGGGGTGTATCGGCGAGCCCGTCGCGGGCCGGGTCCTCGCCGATGGCCTCGAGGAGGTCGACAACAGCCGCCTTGAGCCGGTCCTGGTCGATGGGCAGCCGTTCGGACAATGGGCACCTTCTCCGGTGGAGTAAGGGAAGATCGTAGGGGAGTGGGCCTGCCGGAGCAAAGGAGTGGGATCGCAGCCGAACCGTTAGGCTTCAGCGATGCCGTGGTGGGGTTGGCTCCTGGTTGCTGTCGCGGGTTCGGGCCTGGCCGTGCTCGCCGCCCTGGTGGGGCTCCGGCGGAGCCTCCGGGGCCGCGCTTTCCTCGACCTCTCGACCCGTGGCAAGCTCCGCTTCGGGCGATCACTCCTCGCCGGGCGGGATGTGCCGCTGCTCGCCCGTCTCTCGCTCATCCTGCTCGTCGCCTACCTGGCGATGCCATTCGACCTCATTCCCGACTTCATCCCGGTCCTCGGCCAGGCGGACGATATCGGGGCCATCGTGGTGGTGGTGGCCATCCTGCTCTGGTTGTTGCCCCCCGACCGTTTCGATGCGGCCCTGCGCGAAGGGCGTGGGAACGAGTCCTCGGACGGGGAAGCCTGACAGACAGGCCCGGATGGTCCGGTCAGGTGCCGAGCATCGCGCGCACGATCTGTTTCATCTCCGCGGAGACCCGCTCGGCGCCAGCAGGACTCGGCCAGGCGCCCATCCCGATGCCACAGGCGAGGGCCATCGACGTGAGCATCCGGGCGGTCGTATCGGCGGGCAAAGGACGGATCTCTCCGCGGTCGATCCCGAGCTGGAGGAGAAGCCGGAAGGCCTGGACCACCCACCCGCCGATCTCTTCCGCTTCGGTGGCGGCGGGGAGGCGGGTGCCGATGGCAGCAAGAAGGATCGGCCGGTTCTCCTCGGCGTAGGTGCGGACGCGTTCGAGCACAGCAATGATTAACTCCGGCGTCGGCGTCCCGATGACCAGGCCGGCACGGAAGCGGTCCAGTTCGTGTTCGCTGCGGGCCCGGACGACGGCGGTCAGGAGCTCTTCCTTTGAGCCGAAGTAGCCGTAGACCGTGCCCAACCCGGTGGAGGCGCGTTCGGCGATGAGCTGTATGGATGTCCGTTCGAATCCGAGTTCGGTGAACAGCTCAGCGGCGGCGCTGATGATAGCCGCCCGCGTACGAGCCTTTCTCTCCTCGAGGCGGCCGGGTCGGGATGCGAGTGTGACTGGCATAGGTGCTGCCGACGCTCCTTCAGGACTCTCTCCGGTTGACGCCGCTCACAATACCAGAGCCGATGGCCATGCGACCGCTCGGCCGGTGGACATCGCAGGGCAAGCTGGGCGAGAGGTGAGTGACTATCGAGGCTATTCGGGCGCGAGCCAGCGCGCCTGCCAGCCCTCAGCCGGTTGGGCCTCGGCGAACGCCCAGCGCTGGCCGAACCGTTCGCTGAAGACCACCTCACGCACCGGCTTTCGCTTGACCGGGCCCTGGCGGTCGGTCGGGTAACCGATCGGGATGAGGCAGTACATCTGGTTCGTCTCGGGGATGCCGAGCATCTCGTGCAACTCGGGCCGCATGGAGAGGTTGAAGATCGAGGCGCCGAGGCCGAGCGCCCGGGCCGCCAGCATGAAGTTCTGGACGGCCGGGAAGGTGCTGCCGCCGGGCGTCGAATGGCGGCCTTTCATCCCGAGCACGAGCACTACCGCGGGGACCGTCGCGATGTTGTGCGACATGTGCTCCACGCTCCGCAGGGAGAGCCGCTGCGACCGCGGCAGCCGCTCGATCTCCTCCGACGTCCCGTAACGGGCCTTGTATCGCTCCCAGCTCTCCAGCGCCCACTCCTGCATCTGGGCTTTGACGGCGGGGTTGGTGATAACCACGTAGCGCCAGTCCTGGGCGTTCTGGCCGGAAGAGGCGCGGATGGCCGCGTCGAAGAGCTGGAACATCACCTCGTCGGGTATCGGGTCAGGCTTGAACCGGCGCAGCGCCCGGGTGGAGTAGATGGTGGCGAAGAGCCCGGGGTCGGCGTCCGTCATGGGTTGATGCTCCGTGACCTGGAAGTGCTGGCCAGCTTAGCGGACGTCCCCGTGATCGGCACTGCGCAGGTTCGGCTCCGGGCCGTTGCACCACACGCCTGGGCCGCGGTGGGGAGCCCGCGGCCGCGGTGGGCCGCCACTACCGGGGGCGCCCCATCGCGATGCGGGGCCGAGGGAGGGCGTTCGCCGCCCGCAGACAGAGCGCCAGGCTCACCACGTAGTCGTCGTGGGCGCCCGGGGGTGCGCCCCATTGCATCCGCGCCGGGCCCTGGAGCTTCACCGCGCAGGCCCGCAGTTCGGCCCTCAGGGCACGCGCCTCCGCGCTTCCATCCGGGCCATAGGTGTGTAACCGGCCGCTGCGCACGCCTGCCAGCAGGGCGTAGCCGAGCTCCGACTTCGATGGGGCCGTGAACGCCAGCCGCTCCACCCGGTCGCCGAAGTGGTTGGCGAGCTCCGCCGCCAGGGCCGAACCGATGCCGGTACCATCGGCGCAGAGCCGCTCGAGCCGCCAGGCGGCCACTGCGGCCGCGACCTCGTCCTGCATGCGGGCGTACTCCGCGCCGTTCCAGGCGAGGTGCTCCACCACCTCGCAGGCGCCATCGGCGACGCGGCCGATCGTCAGGATCGTCGCGTCCGCGCCCCGGCCGTCGCCTCCGAAGTCGAGGCCGCCAACGTACCGCTCGCCGGGCAAAGGCTCCCGCAGACGCGCGTGACTGCCCTCAAGCCGGCCAAGGTCGTCCGCGGTGAGGAGCCGCCCGGCCGCGGCCACCGTCTCGAGGGCGTACTGGGTGAGGAAGAGCGGGTGGGCAGCGCCCAGCCGGTCGCGCTCCGCCTGGACGTGGAGGCCGTAGGCCGGGCTGCTCAGGGCCACCTCTTCCCACGTCACTTCGTAGTGGAACCTGGGCGCGCCCGGCACCCCGCTTGCGTCGCGCAGGCGGTTGGCGGCGACCGCCCGGTCGAGCAGCGTCTCGCCGTTCCAGGGTGTGCCGGCGAGGAGGACGGGCGCTGCCGTCGAGGCCGCCATCGGACGGAACTGGCGGTCGAACCAGTCCGCGTCGATCTCCTGGGCTTCGTCGGCGACGAGGGCGAGGGACGCGGTGTGGCCCGCGACGTGGGCCTCCGGCGAGGCGCTGAGGAAGATGGCCGACGCCTCGCCGACGGAGATAGTGTTGCCCGCGAGCCGCGGGCGGGCGACGTTCGGGAAGATCCGGCCGATGACGGCCAGCGCCCGCCGCACCCGCGCGACGCTGATCTCGGCCTGGGGCGTGAAGCTGGGGGCGCAGACGACCACGGTGCCACCCCGCACCATATTCGCCGCAAGCAGGGCCGCCACGAACGCGGCCGAGACCTCATTCTTCCCAGCCTGCCGCGGGTAGAGGAGCGTGAACGTCGCCCCCCTGACGGTACACGCCGCCTGAAAGAGCGAGAGGAAGGACTCGGCCTGGTAGAGCCGGAGCATGGAGCCGCGCGGTGAGTGATGGGCGAAGGGCATGCCATCGAGCCTCGAAGACGGAGGACGAAAACGCGGAGAGCCACCTGGCACCCGGGCGTAAACGGCATCGCGATGGCCAGCCGCTGGCGATATGCTCATCAGCTGAGTCCTGAGTCCTGAGTCCTGAGTCCTTTCCCCTAACTTCGCAGCGGCTCGTCCACCCGGTCCGTGAAGCCGTCCAGGTCGTAGGCCATCACGATCAGGTCTCGGGTGCGGCCCTGGCGGTCCTCTACCCAGTCCGTCAGGAGGGCCTCCACCTGGAAGCCCAGGTGTTCGAAGACCGCCCGCGCGCCCGCCTGGTCCGGCGTCATCTGGGCCGTGAGCTTGCGCAGGCCCGCCTCCCGAGCCTGGTCGAAGATCTCTGAGACAAGCACACTGCCAAGCCCAGTCCCTCGCCGCCCCGGGCCGATGTTCACCCGGATCTCCCCGAGCCGCCGCGTCCAGCGGGCGGGGTTGCGGCTCACCAGGGCGTAGCCGGCGAGGTCCTTCCCGCTGAGCGCCAGGACCGAGATCGTGTTCCCCTTCCCGGTGTTATCGAGCCACTCCTGCAGGCCCTCGTCGCTCGTGATGTCGTTGCGCAGGAAGAGGAGGTCGTCCGGCGAGAGGGTGGCCGCGAAACTCTTGATGAGCGGCCCGTCGGCCGCCGTCATGAGCCGCAGCTCCAGCTTCGAAGCGTCCCTCATCGTCACGGTGCGGGGCAGTCGGTCGGCCATCGTCATCCTCCGTCGCGCCAGCGCAGCGCGGCACTGCAGGATCGTCGGCCGGGCCGCCGCCGTCAACCGGGCGCCAACCTGCGGTATCTTGATGGAGATGTTGATCGACGCCCACACCCACGTCTTCGCGCCGGTCCAGCGCGACGGCCGGGAAGACATGGCCACGCGCGACCCCATCTTCGCCGCCATCTATCGCGACCCGCGGGCGAAGATGGCGGCGGCGGCCGGCCTCCGCGAGGCCATCGCCGCGGCCGGGTTCGATGGCGCCGTCGCCTGCGGCTTCGCCTTCGCCGCCCAGGGCGACATCGACCAGCAGAACGAGCATCTGCTCACCCTCCTCGACGAGCCCGCGCGCTTTGCCGTCCTCGCGACCGTGAACCCGGCCCTCCCCGGCTGGCGGGGACCGGCCGAAGCGGCCCTCGCGGGCGGCGCCTGCGGCTTCGGCGAACTGCGCCCCCAGGACCAGGGCTGGGACCCGCTCGGGCCGGCCGGGGCCGCGCTCTGCGAGCTGGCTGAGGCCCGCACCAGCGTCCTCCAGTGGCACGTCAGCGAACCGGTCGGGCACGCTTACCCGGGCAAGGCCGGGGGCATCTCGCCGGTCGAACTGATCCAGCTTGCGACCGCCTACCCGCGCGTGCGGATGGTGGCCGCGCACCTCGGAGGGGGCGCTTCGTTCTATCTCCAGATGCCCGAAGTGCGGGAAGCCATAGCGAACGTCTATTTCGACACGGCCGCCCTATCGATGTTGTATGATGAACGAAGTGTCGTGCGGCTCGCCGAATTGGCGGGCACGCAGCGCGTGCTCTTCGCATCGGACTACCCGCTGCTCTCGCCCCGGCGCCAACTGGAGAAGATCCACTCGCTGCTCAGCGGCGAAGTTGCACGGGCGATCTGCGGCGGGAATGCCGGTAGCCTGTTTTTCGAAATCGACCCCGGGCGGGGCGATCCTGATTGAAAGTAGTGACCGGGAGACATGGAAACCCAGACTGATTTATTGCGCCTCTTCGTCGCCTGTGAAGTACCGGACGAAGTAAAAGCGACCATCGAAAACGTGATCCAGACCCTGAAGGGGAAAAGCGGCACGGACGTGCGCTGGATCAAGTCGGAGGGCGTCCACGTCACCCTGAAGTTCCTCGGCGAAGTGCCGGTGAAGAAGCTCCCGGCGATCAAGCTGGCCGTCCAGGAAGCGGTCGTGGGCCATTCGCCCTTCGACCTCGAATTCTCCAACATCGGCACCTTCGGCGGGCGCGAAGGCCTGCGCATCATGTGGGTCGGCATCGCCGGCGACGTGCTCCGGCTCGAAGCGCTCGTCCGGGCCGTGAACGCGGCCCTGGCGGTGGTCGGCTTCGAACCAGAACGGCGCCCCTTCCGGCCGCACCTGACGCTTGGCCGGGTGAAGGACGAGGTCGCCACCCGGCGCCGGGCCGAGATCGAGGTCGCGGTCGGCAAGATGGCCGTCCCGCCGACGGGCTGGCGCACGGCCCAGGTCTCGCTCATGCGCAGCCGTTTCACCACGGCGGGCGTGATGTACGACATCATCGCCACCTTCCCCCTGCGCATCTCCCAGCCCGCCGGCCTGGCGTAACGTAGCCGCGGCCCACAGCCGCCGCGCGCAACCCGCCAGGCCCCCGCACGTGCTGGAGCCGCGCCCCTCCGTGGGCGCTTACGTCCGTGCGAAGGTCCGTGTGTCCCGACCGGTCCGTGGCGCGACGCGGGTGATCGTCCGGTGTCCGCGAAGGACGGAGGCTCCGCGCGCCGGGCAGCGTTCGAAGTAAGCGCCCACGGAGGGGCGCGGCTCCGGTCCGCGAAGGCCCGAAATGTCCCCAACCGGGCCGTGGCGCGACGCGGGTGATCGTCCGGTGTCCGCGAAGGTCGGAGGCATGGCGCGCCGGGCAGTGTGCGAAGTAAGCGCCCACGGAGGGGCGCGGCTCCGGTCCGTGCGAGGGAGCAGCCATCTCGCGTAGGATGCCGCCTATCCGCAGACGCTCTTACACGGAGGTGGCCCCATGACCGTCCGCTTCGGCCTCGCCTACGACTTCCGCAACCCGGCCCAGTGGAGCAAGCCCTGGCCCGAGGTCTACGCCGCCCTGCTCGACCAGATCGCCTTCGCCGAGGGCCTCGGCTTCGACTCCATGTGGCTGACCGAACACCACT
>JBJXGC010000002.1:0-4003 GCA_046154545.1 Dehalococcoidia bacterium
GCCGGACGTGGCAGTGGGGGCCGGAGTTCATCTGCTACAACTGCCACAGTGACGACCTCGGCTACGAACGGGTCTCGGGCAAGGGGAAGATCTTTAGCTGGGAACGGCCCTGGTACCCGGTGCACCCCGCCCTCCAGAAGAAGCTGCCGTACATGGTCGTCCTCGTGGAGCTGCCGGACGCTGGCAACGTACGGATGGTGGGCAACTTAATGGGCGACCCGATGCAGGACGTGGTCATCGGCTCGGAGGTCGAGGCGGTGTTCGAAGACCACGCCCTCGCCGACCCGCCGTACACGCTGGTGCAGTGGCGGGTGGTCTAGAAGTTCCGATTCCGAGTTCCGAGTTCTGAGTTCTTCGCCACGTAGCCATAGCGCTGAGCATCCAACGCCACCCGCGCCCACTGAGGGCCGCGGGTGGCGTTGCTAGCCGCGAGTGCAAGTCCGGGCACCGTTTCTTGTCGCTCCGCTGGTCACCGACTTCTCAGGTTAGACGGTGATGGCGGCGCGGGTGCCGTCGTAGGCTTCGATCCCGAGCGCCGTCATGGTCTCCGCCGTGGGCAGGCCGGAGTCGGCGTCCCAGCCCTGCTTGAGGTAGTAGCTGGTCACGATCTCGCCCTGTTGGTCCGCGCTTAAGCCCGGGTGCATGGGGAGGTCGTCCTCGAAGCGGGCGGGCAGGCGGTCGTCGGCGCGGCGCTTGCCTTCGCGCATGTTGAAGAGGCGGGCCATGGCGAGTCCCCGGCGGGCGACGGCTTCCCACTCGGCGGCGTCCACGCCCCAGCCCGTGACGGCGTTGAGGAGGTCGAGTGACTGCTGTTCGTTGTAGGCGAGGAAGTGGCAGAGGCCGACCTGGTTGCGGCCGCCGTTCTTGTAGTCGTGCTGCTGCATGTGGTCGCCGCCGGTGGGTGCGGTGAGGTAGGAGGAGCGCATCCGCTCCATGTGACGGGGGTCGTGCATGGCCATCTCCATGCCCTTGACGGTGGTCAGGAGACGTTCCGTGCCCCGGCCAATGCGGGCGGCGGCGCGCTCGGAGCCCTCGGCGAGGAGGTCACCGAAGCCCTCGCGGTTGGCGATCATCTCGATCAGCTTCACGACGGTGCCGCCGTCGCCCCAGTTCAGCTCCATGCCGCCCGTGTCGGCGGCGGTGAGGAGGCCCTTCTCCCAGGCCTCCATCGCCCAGGCGATGGTCGCGCCGGTGGAGATGGTGTCGATCCCGAGGGCGTTGCAGAGTTCGTTGCTCTTGAGGAGGGCGACGAGGTCGGACACGCCGACGCTGGGGCCGAGGGCGGCGAGCGATTCGTACTCCGGGCCGCCGTAGCGCGGGTTCACGCTCCAGCGGCCCTCGGGGTCGAAGCCGACGGGCTTGCCCTTGCGTGTCACGCCCGCGTCTTCCTGGCGCTGCTCGACCTGGACGACTTTCTTGCAGCGGACCGAGCAGGCGAAGCAGGCGCCCATATCGACGCGGAACTGCTCGGCCACGGCGATGGCATCGACATCGGCGATCTGGTCGAAGCGGCCCATCCGGTAGTTCAGGGTGGGCATGCCGCCCTCAAGGTTCTTGCCCTGCATGGCGGCCCCGGTGCCGTAGTCGTGGAAGGCGCGGTGGTTCTCGTCGAGGGTGGAGGAGACCCACTTTGCGATGGCCATGAGGCCGGCCTTGTCGGCGATGGGGACGGGCTGGGTGCCGCGGACGACGATCGCCTTGAGCTTCTTCGAACCCATGACGGCGCCCATGCCCGTCCGCCCGGCGACCTCGTTCAGGTCGTTGCCGACGAGGGCGAAGCGGACGAGCTTTTCGCCGGCGGGGCCGCACTGGGTGATGCGGCAGTGGGGTTCGCCGGACTCGGCCCGGAGGATGTCCTCGACTTCGGCGGCGAGCTGGCCCCAGACGTGGCTGGCGTCGCGCAGTTCGACGGCGCCGTCCTTGATGAGCACGTAGGTAGGCCTGGCGGCGGCCCCGTGGACGACGATCCCGTCCCAGCCGGCGCGCTTCAGCTCGGCGCCCCAGTAGCCGCCGGCTTCGGATTCGCCGAAGCCGTTGTTGAGGGGGGACTTCGCCCCGACGGAGTGGCGGCCGGCGCCGGGCACGGGCGTGCCGGTGGCGACGCCGGGGGCGAAGACGAGCACGTTCTCCGGGCCGAGGGGGTCGGCGCCGGTGGGCACTTCGGTGAGGAGGTAGTGGGCGATCAGGCTGCGCCCGCCGCCGTAGCGCCGGAACCAGTCGCCGCCGAGGCTTTCCGTCCAGGTGCGGCCTTCTGACAGGTCGATGTGCAGGACCTTATCCCAGTAGCCGAATTGTCCGTCCACGTTAGCCTCCCTCCATCTGGCTGAACATCGTGACCTCGTCGCCGTCATGGAGGACGAGGCCGGGGGCCGCGAGGTCGCCATTGACGCCGACGGTCACGGTCTCATCCGCCGGGATGCCGAGGCGGGCGAGAAGCGCGGCGACGTCCGTCCCGTTCTCGACCTCCACCGCCATCGGCCGGGTCTGCCCCGCGGGAAGATACTTCCGGAGGTCGGCGTGCAGGGCGACGCGAAGCCGGATCGAGGTGGACGTGTTCGCCATGGAAGGCAGCATACGCGGAGCCCCGCGATGCGGTCTCGCCTCGCACGGGAAATGGCCGGCCGGACCGCGTATTGGGGACCGAATGGCCCTGTGGGCGGCGGTGGTGCTGACCGTAGTCTTCGGTGTGCGGACCGTCGTGATCCTCGTCCCTAACCGCGCGCTCCGCCGGGTGCTCGAGCGGCTTGTCGCCGCGCGTCCCCGTCTGAGGGTCGTGTCGCGCCTTGCGCCCGGGATCGATGTCCTCCTGGCCACGGCGGCCGAGTGTCCTGCCGGTGCCTGCCGCGAGTTCTCAGATCGCGGCACGCAGGTGGTCATCTTTGCGCCTGTCCCCACGGCGACGGAGAACCGGCGCTACCTGGAGGCGGGGGCCGTCGCCTACGTACCGATGGAGGCCGGCCTGGCCCTGCTCGACCGGGCGCTGACCTACCTCGATGAGTTTCCGGAGCCCGGCCCCATCGCCGCCGGGCACGGGTCTCACTCCGCGCCGGCCCCGCTTTGCCTGGGCCCGGTCGAAGGGGTTTGCGGGCGTGCCCTGGCGTGGTTGGCGGCGCGCTATCCGGGTCACGAGGGACGGGAGGCATGCCCGTGGCACACGGATTGCCCGCTCCCCCTGGAGCCGGGCGCGCCGTGAGGCTGGGCAGGGTCAGGAGCTGGCGCGCGGGAGGGTGATGCGGACGGTGGTGCCCATCCCCGGAAGTGACATCAGCACAAGCTGCGCACCAAGGCGGTCGGCCCTGGTTCGCATGGTTACCGTGCCGAGGCCGCGGCGGGCGTTGAACTGGTCGAAGCCCGTCCCGTTGTCCTGGACGGTCACGGCCGTCTCCTCTGAGGTCTGGCGGACGTCGATCGCGATCTTCGTCGGGTGGCCGTGGCGGACGGCGTTGCTGACGGCCTCGCGAGCGATGAAGAGGAGGTCTTCGACTTCGCGGGCCATCAGTTCGTGAAGGGCCGGGGCGTTCAGGTTGAGGATGACGTCGATGCCCTCGGGCACGAGCCGGCGGACGACGTGGGAAAGGTCCTGGATGAGGTCTGGAGCGGTCTCGGGGACGTCCTGCTCGAGGGCCTGGATGTAGGTCCGGATATCGCGGATGAGGTCGTTCACCTGCTCGACGGAGGAGCGGACCATCTCGCGGAGTTCTTCCGTCGAGGTGTCCTCGCGGCGGCCCATCGAGTCCCACTCGAGGGCGAGGGCGTAGAGCGACTGGATGGTGCCGTCGTGCAGGTCGTGGCCGATGGAGACGCGCTCTTCGAGAAGGAGGAGGCGGTTGCTGCGCTCGTGAGAGATGGCCGTGGAGACGGCCAGTGCAACCTGAAGGGCGAGGATCGTCGCCGCGAACTCGTCGGCGTCGCTGAACGGCTCGGCGCCGCGCATGCGGGTCATGTAAAGAGACCCGATTGTGTGGCCACCGGCCCGGATGGGGACGCCGAGGAAGGCGCACAT
>JBJXGC010000008.1:0-12102 GCA_046154545.1 Dehalococcoidia bacterium
CGAGGTCGGTCTCCTGGGTATCGACGTGGCGGTCGAGATGGATGATCCCGAGCTTGCCGCCGTTGAGATGCTGGGCCACGCCGCGGACGGTCGGGTAGCCGATCGAATGGTCGCCCCCGAGGACGACCGGGAAGGCGCCGCTTTCGTAGACGTGGGCGACGGCCTTGCTGATCTGGTCGAAGGTTTTCTCGATGTTCGCCGGGATGGTGAAGATGTCACCGAGGTCGCAGATCGTGATCGACTCGCGCAGGTCGACGCCGAGTTCGAAGCTGTAGGGCCCGTAGAGCGCGGAGATCTTGCGGATGCCCTGGGGACCGAACCGGGTGCCTGGCCGGTAGGTGGTGCCCCCATCGAACGGCGCCCCGAGGACGGCCACGTCGTACTCGCCGCACTTCCGGACGTCCTCAACGTAGGGCGCCTTGAGGAAGGTGTTGATCCCGGCGAAGTGGGGCAGTTCACCCCGGCTGAAGGTCGGGATGCGGCGATCGACGATGGAGTCGGCGCCCTGGAGGCCGAGCTCAAGGCCGCGAGCGACCTCCTCCTCCCACTTCGTTGTCGGGAGGGCAGCCTCCGCTTCGACGGCGTAGCGGGCTTCGGGGCCGTAGTGGTCGTGCAAGGCCTTGCCGTGGTCGTCCGGATTCGAGGGCATAGTGGGGCTTTCTCCTGCTGTCGGGGCGTACTGGTTGGGGGTGACTCAGGGATTCTAGACTTCGGCCACCTCAGCAAGGAGGAGGCCCTGGATTTCGTCGCGGAGGTCGAGGAAGCGTTCGTCCCGGCGGATGGAGGCTACGCGATCGGAGCCGTATGGCACCGTGATCTCGCGCAGGACCCGGCCCGGGTGGGAGGAGAACACGTAGATCCGCTGGGCGAGGAAGAGCGCCTCTTCGACATCGTGCGTGACCATGAGGATCGTCGTGCCCGTCTGCCGCCAGACGGAGAGGAGGAACTCCTGCATCAGCGCCCGGGTATGGGCGTCGAGGGCGCCAAACGGTTCGTCGAGGAGCAGGACTTCCGGCTCGGTCGCCAGCGAACGGGCGATGGCGACGCGCTGGCGCATGCCGCCGGAGAGCTGGCTGGGCCGCGAGTCGGCCCACTTCCGCAGGTTCATGACGCCGAGGTAGTAGTCCACGCGTTCCGCTATGGCGTTGCGATTGAGCCCGGCTATCTCCAGGCCGAAGGCGACGTTCTCCGCCACCGTGCGCCAGGGAAAGAGCGAGTAGGTCTGGAAGACGATGCCGCGATCCGGCCCCGGGCCGCGGATCGCCTGGCCGTCGAGCAACGCTTCCCCAGCCGTCGGGTCGGCGAGGCCCGCGACGACGTTGAGGAGTGTCGATTTCCCGCAGCCTGAGGCGCCGACGATGCAGACGAACTCGCCCGCGCCCACATGCAGGTCGATGTCCTCGACGGCGACGGTGGTGCGGCCCTTCGCCTGAAACGACTTTGTCAGCCGGTGAAGGTCGAGCGTGGCGGTCATGTGGCTACTCCTGCGACCAGGGGGCGACGCGGTTGCGCAGCGCCCGCAGACCGAGGTCGCTGGTGAGGCCGAGAAGCCCGATGACGATGAGGATCGCGAAGATCTGGTCGGTGTGGAGGAACTTCTGGGCGCGGACTATGCGGAAGCCGAGGCCCTGGTCGGCCGCGACGAGCTCGGCGACGACGATCAGGTTCCAGGCGGCGGCGAGGTTCACGCGGGCGGCGTCGATCATCCCGGGCAGGGCGAAGGGGAAGATCACCTTGCGGAAGACCGTGAAAGTGCCCCCGCCGAGCGTCTGGGAGACGCGAATCAGCTCAGAGGGCACGGACCAGACGATGTTCGCGATCATGAGCGTGTTGAAGAAGACCGTCCCGATGACGATGAGGCCGACCTTAGGACCTTCGCCCAACCCCAGCCAGATGAGGAGCAGGGGTACGAAGGCGGTAGCCGGCATGTAGCGCAGGAAGGCGATCAGCGGCTCGAAGAAGGCGTTGACGCTCTTGAACGTACCGATGGCGAGGCCGAGGGGCACGGAGATCAGCAGCGCGAGCCCGAACCCGAGGGCGATGCGCTGGACGCTGGCGAGGGTGTCGGCACCGAGGTCGCCGCTCAGCGCCAGCTCCTTGCCGGCCCGGAGGACGTCCAGCGGACCCGGCAGGAAGAGTTCCTGGACGGTATTGGTCGCCCGCAGGAGCACCCAGGCGGCGAGGGGGAGGGCGATCGAAGCGACCATCAGGGCCGCTCGCCAGCGCGCGGGGATGTCCTCGCGAATGCGCCAGGCCCGCGACGGCCGGCGGCCCCCAAGCTCGCGCTTTCGGGCGACCGTGCCCCGCACACTGAGTGCGGGTTTCGATGCGCTGATGCGCAGGTCTCTCTCGTTTATCGTCATTGCGGCACCTCCTTTTCCGGACGTGGCGTCTTCGCTATTTGGCGTTCGGCGAGTAGCCATCAATGAACTTGCGCTCGAACAGCTTGCCCAGGTCGACCTCTTTATCGATGAGTTTCGCTTCGAGCATGAACTTCGAGATGTCTTTGCCGGCGAAGTCCAGGGCCGTGAGGTTCGAACCGGTTGTGAACGCCTTCTTGTTGTCGTCGATGTTGAAGATCGTGGTGCCGGCGCCGTAGGACTTGTACTCCTCGACCGAAACGCCCGCCCGCTTCGCCATGATCTTGATCGCCTCGTCAGGATTCTTCTCGATGTAGTCGAGTGTGAGGTACCAGGCGTTGATGAGCTTCTGGACGTCGGCGGGACGCGAATCGGCGAGCTTTCGCGAGACCACCAGGTGGTCCGGGATGGCGCCGGGGTAGTCCTTCGAGCTAAAGAGCGTGCGCGAACCCTGGCGCTTCAGCGCCTGCGTCGTGAAGGGGGCGAAGACGGCGACGGCGTCGAGCTGGCCGGCGGCGAAAGCGGAGGCCGCGGCGCCGGTCTCCAGGTTCACGATCTCCACGTCGGAGGGCGACATGCCGGCCGCCTTCAGCCCCAGGAGCAGGAGGTAGTGATCGACCACACCCTCTTCGAGGCCGACCTTCTTCCCCTTCAGGTCCTGGATGGTCTTGATCTCGGAGGAGACGATGATCTGGTCGTTCCCTGAGGAGTTGTCATTGACGAGCACGATCACCTGATCTGCCCCGCCGGCGACGGAGCCGATCGTGTCGTTGAGGGTCTGGCTGTTGGCGTCGAGCTGGCCGGAGGCGAGGGCGGTGATGGAATCGAGGTAGCCCTCGAACCAGACCAGTTCGACGTTGACGCCCGCCTCCTTGAAGAGCCCCGCGTCCTCGGCGACCTGCCAGGGGAACCAACCGGGCCAGGCGCTGAAGCCGAGCTTGATGGCCGAGCCGGAACTCGCGCTGTCGTCGTCATCGCCGCAGGCGGAAAGGACGACAGCCATGGCCGCGAGTGCGACAAGGCCGCTGAGAAGGAGGATGCGGAAGCGTTTCATCGGGGCTCCTTATGCCGGCGGGCGTGGCACGTGAGCGAGAGAGCGGCCCGGGTATGAGGAAGCCCGCGGAGTCCCCATGGGCCTCCCGGGCTTTTATCCCGCCGTGTACCCGCACCGTGCGGGCTGCCGCTCTCGGACCAGACCCCCACCTCACGTGGCGGAGCGGAACCCTAGCGGCAGCGCCGATGCTACGCACCGCGCATTTCCGGCAGATTGCCCGCGGATGAACAACGTGTTTCGTTGCGGCCGGGACCGGTGGCGGACGGTGCCCGGGCGCACGGACGGGCCAGGCCGCCCCCGCACCTGCCAGCGCCAGGATTCGAGCATCACCCGGCGCACCCGGGGACGGACGCCTTACCGGACGTGCCCGAAGGCGTACGGGGCGAGCGTCTCCTGGGCGGTGAGACGGTACTTATGCCAGCGCCCGCCGCCATAGTAGGCGAGGCTGCCCGGTTCGGCCTCGCCGTGACCGTTGTAATACGAGATGCAGTCGCGCAGCGGGGCCGAGGCCATGTCTGCCTCGCGGCAGTGGGCGGCGTAGGCGTCCTCCGGCTCCTTCCGGACATCGACGATCTCGTGCCCGTTCTCCTTCATCGTCTTGAGCATCCAGACCACATAGTTGCCGTGCTCGTCGATGGTGTCGGTGAAGTTGAAGCTCCCGCCACCGCCCTGGGGGCCGGTCACAATGAAGAGGTTTGGGAAGCCGTGGCTGTGGAGGCCGAGGAAGGTCCTCGTACCCTCGGTCTGCCACTTCTCGCTCAGGGTGCGGCCGCCACGGCCCTGGATCATGTTGAAGGTCGAGGTCGCCATCCATTGGAACCCCGTCGCATAGACGAGGACGTCCAACGGATATTCGCGGCCATCATGGACGACGCCCCGCTCGTTGATCCGCGTGACGCCCAGCGGGGCCGTATCGACAAGCGTCACATGCGGGAGGTTGAAGGTCGGCAGGTACTCGTCGTGGAAGGCCGGGCGCTTGCAGCCGTAGGGGTAGTACGGCTTGAGTGCCTCGGCCGTTTTCGGGTCCTTCACGATGGCATCGACCCGCGCCCGGATCTGCTCCATGACGTGGAAGTTACCCTCCAGCTCCTCCCGGATCATCTCCTCGGGTGAGAGGGCCCGGGCCTCCGGCCGGGCCTGGCGCTGCTCGGTGACCTTGCCCGCGAGGTAGTCGTCGTTCGCTTTGATCGCGCGCCGGCCGATGAGCTTGGCGAACCGGGCCCGCCGCGCCCGCGCCCAACCGGGCTCGTTCGACCACGTTTCTATCTCTTCGGTCGTGGTCGCCCGCTGGTCGCGGACATCGATCGTCGAGGGCGTGCGTTGGAAGACGTAGAGCTCGCTCGCGATCTTCGCCAGTTCGGGGATGGCCTGGACGGCGGTTGCGCCGGTGCCGATGATCCCGACTCGCTTCCCTTCCAGGGGGATGTCGTAGTCCCAGCGCGACGTGTGGAAGGTGTCTCCCTTGAACGTCTCCATGCCCTCGATCCGGGCCAGCTTGGGGCTCGTGAGGATGCCGTTGGCGAGGATGACGAAGCGAGCCTTCATCGCGTCGCCGCGGTCCGTGTAGACCGTCCAGCGGGCGGTCTCTTCGTCCCATTCGGTCTTCTGGACCGCCGTGTGGAAGAGGCAGTGGTCGTAGAAGTTGAACTTCTCCGCCAGCTTCTGGCAGTACTCGAAGATCTCGAAGCCCGACGCGAACTTCATGGTCGGGAAGTACTCCATCTCCTCGAGGAGCGGCAGGTAGCTGAACGACTCAACGTCGCAGGCGATACCCGGGTAGCGGTTCCAGTACCAGGTGCCGCCAACGTCGCCGCCCTTCTCGCAGAACCGGACATCGAGGAAGCCGGCCTCGCGGAGCTTGTGCCAGAGCAGCAGCCCGGCGAATCCGGCGCCCACGACCAGGACCTCGCACTCGTCTGTCAGCGCCTCGCGTGGGACCGGGTCCGTCGAGTAGACGTCCTCCAGGTACTTGCTGAACTCGCCTTCCATCGCGATGTAATCGGCGGCGCCACGGCGAGCCTCTTTGAAGGCCTGGTACTTCGCCTGCTCCTCGACATTGAACACCGCCCCCGGTGGGCGGGGCGGAAGGCTGGTCAGCGCCTCGTCGGTGATGACCGAATAGCCTTTGCCGGCGATTCGGTCGTTCGCCTTCGCGGCGCGTGTGTTGAAGACCTTCAGTCCGGTAGCCGGGTCCACGCTGATCGACATTGGGGCTCTCCCTTCGGGTTCGTGTGACGAAAACTGCGGCAGATCGCGGCGGTCCGGCGCCTACCGTTCGCCCTCGCTCACCCGCTTGCAGAAGCTGGCGATGCTGGCGGCGCCGTCACGGCTGATGTCCGGGCAGGCGGCGACGAAGATCTCGGTGCCGTGGATGCTGCCCATGACCGTGCGGCACTGCGCCGCCACGCCCGCACGGAGAAGCAGGCGGTAGAAGTTGACGCCCTCGTCCCGCAGGGGGTCGCACTCGTTCACGGTGATGACGGTCGGCACGAGGCCACGCACGTCTTCTTCGGTGGCGAAGCCGGGCCAGGCCAGGGGGTTGCGGGCTTCGAGCTCGGCGATGCCGTAGCCCATGGCGCCGGTGTTGTTGTGGAGGTTGAGGAGGATGCCGTCGTTCTCCGTTGACGACGGGGAGTCCGGGTGAGGCCAATACCCGGCGATGTAGGGGCAGAGGGCGTAGAGCCCGCGGATGGCGTCGAGCTTGCCGTCCTTCTTCAACCGCAGGCCCGTCGCGAGCGTGAGGTTCCCGCCGCCGCTTTCGCCGGCGACGATGATCCGGTCCCCGTTGATGCCAAGGCGGGCCGCGTTCTCGCGGACCCAGAGGAGGCCGGAGACGCAGTCGTTCAATCCCGCGGGGTAGGGCGCGACCTCGGAGACGGACGAGGGCGTCATGCAGTTGCGGAAATCGACCATCGCCACCGCAACCCCTTCGCGGGCGATCATGCGGCCCCAGGCGCGATAGTTGCCGTCGTAGCAGGACATCGAGGCCATGCCACCGCCGTGGATGTAGTAGACGCAGGCCAGGTTGGTGGCGCCCTGGGGCTTGATCAGCCGGATCTTACCCGTGTTGCCGTCGGGGCTGGAGACGAAGGTGTGCTCCTCCACGACGAGGCCGGCAGAGGGCGCAATGTCCTCCCGGTCGAGGCTGTCGAGGAAGCCTTTCATCCCCTCGCGCTGGACGACCGCCTCCGGCGAGTTTGCGGCGGCAAGGAGCTCCTCGCGGCTGGAGACGCTCGGTCGCCCGGGCAAGTCCCAGGCGCCGAACAGAGTCTTGATGCGCGGGTCGATGCGCGGGTCTTCGAGAATACGGTTGCCCACTGCTTTGCTCCGGATCGCAGATTTTGGCCCATCATAGACTTCTGCGGGACGGTTATCAGCCATTGCCATTCAATCCCGGCCGGGCGGCACGCGATGAGGGCGCTACGGGCTCTCCGGGTGCAGGTGCACCAGGCCCGACATCAACACGCGCGCCGTCCGGACGACGCCAACCGACCGGACGAGCCGTGGCCCCGGTGGCTCGTAGAGATCGACCAGGACGCTCACCACGCCGCGTGGATGAAGGATGCGGACGGCGCCGCCGCTCCCGGACCGCGCCACTGCAGACGGGATCGTGCCAGGTATGCGGGCCGCCGCCGCCGCACAGAGCGCCCCCGTCATCGGCAGCGCACGATGGATCGCACCCATTGAGAGTGCGAGCGCGGCGAAGTCTGCCTCGCCTTCGGGCAAACCAGGCGGGGGCGCCTGAGCCGGACCGACGAGCACGAGACGGGGGACGGTCGGCGAGGGCTCGCCGGCCCAACCTGACCGCGCGATGAGGCCGGCGCAGCCGTCCCGGAGGAGGTTCAGCCGTCCAACCAGGGCCTGGTCGGCGTTGAGCTCGGCGACGCTGTGCTCGAACAGCGCCAGCCCGATGTCCTTCGCAGCGACGAAGGCGTACGGGTGGGTGACATCGACGATCGAGACCGGGAAGGCGCCATCTGCGGTTTCCACGGTGTCATGGGCGCGGCCGGTGGGCAGCTCCCGGCCGCAGACGCCGCCACCGGGGTCGAGGTAGTGGGTGGCGATCGGCGCGCCGGTGCCCGGGACACCGGCGACGGCGTGGTCGCCCTGCACGAGCGGATGTCCATTGCGCACCGGGACCTCGGCGCGAATGGCAACGCCGGTGTTGACGTTCCGGAGCAGCAGGCTGGTGACGGGCTCGACGGCCGCGACGAGCCCTTCCTCGATGGCGTAGACGCCGACGGCCGTCGTCAGATTGCCGCAGTTGCCGGCCCAATCGACTTCCACCGTATCGACACCGACCTGTGCGAACTCGTACCGGATGTCGTCGTCCCCGTCACCCGGATCGACCAGTACCACTTTGCTCGTGCTCGAGTAGGTGCCACCAAGCCCGTCGATCTGGAGCGGGTCAGGGCTGCCCATGATGTCGAGAATGATGCGGTCGCGCTCGGGGCCGGGAGGCGGCAGGTCGCGGCCGCGCAGAAAGACGCCCTTGCTGGTGCCGCCGCGCATGTAGGTAGCCGGGACCGTCCGGGGACCGCTATGCGCGCGCACGTCAGGGTCCCGGCGGCGAAGCTGATGCGTACTTCGCCTCCAGCGCATCGAACCACGGCTTGCGGACCAGGCGCTGGCGCTCCTCCCATGTCGCCAGTCGCGTGCCGAGTGCGGCGGCGGGCTCGTCCCGGCTGAGCGCCCCGAGGGCCTCTTGCATCCCCTTGACGGCCGCCAGCAGAGGCAGGTTCGCGTAGAGGGCGATCGAAAACCCGAGTGCCTGGATGCGCGACCGGGGAAGGGCCGGGGTGAGTCCTCCTTCGACAAGGTTGAGCAGCTTCCGCCCCTCGATGCGGCCGACGGCGGCGACCTCCGCCTCGTTGCGCGGGGCTTCAACGAAAATGATGTCGGCGCCGGCGAGGCGATAGGCGTTGGCGCGTTCACAGGCCTCCTCCAGGCCGTGCACGGCGAGGGCGTCCGTCCGGGCGATGATCAGCGCTTCGCGCCGCGTCGCAACCGCAGCCCGAATCTTCTCGACCATCTCCCGCGCCGGGATCACTTCCTTGCCGGCGAAGTGGCCGCAGCGCTTGGGGAACACCTGGTCCTCGATCTGCACCGCGTCCGCACCCGCCGCCTCGACGAGGCTGACGGTGTGGACGACGTTGACGGCGTTCCCGAAGCCGGTGTCGATATCAACGATGAGGGGAATCTCGACGGCCGCGCGGACGGCCGCGACGTGCTCAACCAGCTGCGAGAGCGAGACCAGTCCGATGTCGGGGACGCCCAGAAAGGTGTTCGCGATGCCCGCACCACTCAGGTAGACGGCGTCGAATCCCGCATCCTCTATAACACGCGCGGTGAGGGCATTGGCCGCGCCGGGCAGGACAAGCAGGTCGCCCCGCTCGAGACGCTCCCTCAGGCGAGCACTGGCGCTGGTCACGAAGCGCCTTCGCCTGGTGCATCGGCCAGGCCCAAAGCGGCCCGGGCGGCGCTGCTGCCGGCCAGGCGGCCGAAAACGGCGCCGCGCATCAGGCCGGAGCCGGCGGCGTAGTTGTAGTAGAAGAAGTCGCCCGTGATCTCGCCCGTGGCGAAGAGGCCGGGCATCGGCCGGCCCTCGGTGTCGATGACCTGGGCCTCCGTGCTCACCTTGAGGCCGCCGTAGGTAAACGTGATGCCGCAGGTCACCGGGTAGGCGACGAAGGGCGGCCTATCGAGCGGCTGTGCCCAGTTCGACTTTGGCGGCTGGCCCCCGGGGACGGCCTGCAGTCCGTCCTTCGTGAATGGGTCGAACGCCGGGCCGGCCCCGGCAGCCGCGCGGTTGAAGTCGCTGACGGTCTGCACGAGGCGGGCCGCGGGCAGGCCAAGCAGCGCCGCGAGCTCCTCCAGGGTCGAGGCGGTCACGGGAGTGCCCGTCCGGTAGCGCGGCTCCAGGAGGTGGATGGTCTTCTGGTCGAAGATCTGGAAGGCGAGGCCCTGCTCCTCAGCGAGGATGGCACGGCCGGTCTTGGCATAGGTGAGCCAGACCTCGTCCTCGCCCTCGTCCAGGAAGCGCTCGGCCCGGAGGTTGACAAGGAGGCTATAGGGGTAGGAGTAGCGGCTCATCTTGTCGGTGAGGCGCAGGTCGCCCGTGGCCGGGGCGCCGGCATCGAGGGGTGAGGCGTGGGAGCCGCCCCAGTGGCCCGCCGGCTGCGCTCCCGAACGGAGCGCCTCGGTCAGCATCGTCCCCATGTTGAAGCGCGTCCCCCGGACCTTGACGAGGTCCCAGCCCGGGCCGAGGTAGCGCAGGCGCATCTCCGGGTTCGATTCGAAGCCACCACTCGCAAGGACGACCGTCCCCGCCACCTCGACCATCTCGTCGCGGCGGCGGACGCGTACTCCCTGGACGGTCGAACCTCTCGTGAGGAGGCCAGCGCAGGGCGATTCGTACCAGATCGTGATCCCGGGCGACCGCTCGGCGGCGGCGAAGAGCCGGTGGACCAGCCCGACGCCCTCACCCAGCGCCCGGACGGCGCCGCCTGGCGGCAGGGCGACCTTGACGCCGGGCTGCTGCTTCGCGGGGTCGATGAGCTTGTCGCCGGTGAGTTCCCACTCCACACCCTGTCCCCGCATCCAGAGGGCAGTCTCGAAGGAGCGGTCGATGACGGCCTCGGCGAGATCGTGGCGGCTGCGGCCGGCGGAGGTCGACATCCAATCGGCGAGGTAGGTCTCGCGGGAGTAGGGCGCGACGGTGACGCGGTCGAACCAACGCTCGCTGGCGGCGGCGAGGAGGGGCCGGAGGCTGTCGAGGCCCTGGTGCACCATCCGGAAGATGCCGCCCGAGAAACGGCTGTTGCCGCCCCGGTCCTCCTTGCTCGCCGCTTCGAGCACTAGCACCCGGGCGCCCAGCTCGGCGGCCGAAAGGGCGGCCACGAGGGCGGCGTTCCCGGCCCCAACGACGATCACATCGAACTGATCTGTTGTCTCTGCCACGGGCGAGAGCTTACCCGATCGAGGGCGTTGCGGTTGCGGGGCAGCGGGCCGCGTTTGCCCCTGGCCCGGCGCGCGAGCAGACTCCGCCGGTCGAGTTCGCGCAGTGACCGAAGTGAGGAGCCTGATTCAGATGAGACCAGACGGAACACAGGTCGCGGTGGTCGTTGGGGCCACTTCCAAATGGCAGGCAGACGGCCGGAACACGAAGCTCGCCCACGGCAAGGAGCTCGATGACAGCGATCTGCCCGTGGGCGTGCGCTGGGGTGTCGGCGGGGCTGTCGCCCAGAAGTTCGCACGCGAGGGCTTCTTCGTCGTGCTCACCACGAGGACGGCCGCGAATGCCGCTGGCCTCGAGCGTGCCATCAAGGAGCAGGGCGGCGCCTGCGCGATCGTCGAACTCGACCTCGTCTCGCCTGAGTCGATCGCGGCGGCGTTTGCCACGATCCGGAAAGACGTTGGCGACCCGGATGTCCTGGTCTACAACGCCGGCTACCTCGAAGGGCGCGACCTTCCGCCCGAGATGGAGCTGCTCGAACACGTCCCCAACGAGATCTTCGAGACGGCGCAGCACATCGCCAGCCGGGGGCCGTTCCTCGTCGCCAAAGAGGTGCTCCCGGCGATGCGGGCGCGGGGTGAAGGCTCGTTCCTCATCTCCAACAACTCGTCCTCGCTGCGGGGGCGGAAGCGGATGACCGGCCAGTCGCTCTACTATCCGCGAGTCATGATGCGCACCCTCGCCCAGGTGCTGACGGAGGAGTACTCCGAGCACGGGGTGCACGTGGCGAACATCGTCATCGACGGACTGATCGACTCGCCGGGCACGAGGGCGTTGCCGATCGCTCAGCAGCGGCCGGAGGTGATCATGAATCCCGTCAAGATCGCCGAAGCGTTCTACTACCTGCACACACAGGACCGGTCGTGCTGGACGCACGAGCTGCAGCTGACGCCGTACTCGACGAAACCGAGCTTCTGAGGCCCCGCGCCCCTGCCCCTCTAATCTGAAGAAGTCGGCGGGTTCGGGGGCATGTTCGGAGCTGCCGTTGGGCTCCGCGTGGGCGTCGTGCCCTCACCCCGGCCCTCTGGTCTGCAAACTCGTCCTCAGGGGCATGCTCGGGGCTCCGTTGGGCTCCGCCTGGCCGCGGCGGCCCTCACCCCGGCCCTCTCCCGCTGCGGCGGGCGAGGGAGTGCGGCGTGCGGTGCGGACGATTCATCGCGCGCTTTCGGCTGAAGGCTGTATACGCCTCCCAGTGCGCTGGGCGAGGGGAGTACGGGCGGGTCGAACGAGAGCCTATTGGGCGGGTGAGGGAGCGCGGTTGGGATGGTAAGCAGCCCGCGACCGCTGTGGGTCGCGACTACGGGAGGTTGTCCTGGCCGGTTTCGGTGATGGGGCGTGGCGCGCTTCGTGGGAGCGGCTACCATGGCCGGACTCTCGCGCGAAAGAAGATGTTCAGGTCCGTAGTGCTCACGGAGATCCACGATGGGGTGGCGATCGTCACCCTGAACCGGCCGGAATCGATGAATGCGCGTTCGGCGGAGCTGCGCGCGGCGATCGTTGTGGCGTTCGATACGTTGAAGTCTGACCCGGAGGTGGACGTTGTCATCCTGACGGGGGCGGGGCGGGCGTTTTGCGCTGGCCTGGACCTGAAGGAGCTTGGCGGCGAGACGGGTGCGCCGGGCGGGCTCGCGGCGGTGACGAATACGGACCTTCGTCGCGCGCTCGAAGAGTTC
>JBJXGC010000012.1:0-8357 GCA_046154545.1 Dehalococcoidia bacterium
CCGTCCGCCAGACGAATGGCGCCACCAACCCGGTCCAGGCCGCACCCGGGAGCATCCGGGCCGACTTCGGCCTCGACAAGGGCCGCAACCTCGTCCACGCCAGCGATAGCGTGGCCAGCGCCCAGCGCGAGATCGACATCTTCTTCACGCCGGGGGAGCTCATCGAGTGGGAGCGTTCGACCGACCGCTGGGTCGTCGAGTAGCTGACCTGGCTAGCTGCCTTCGGCGATACCATGACGGATCGCCCACGCCGTGGCTTCGGCGCGGTTGTGCGCGCCGATTTTCGCGTAGACGTTGGTCACGTGCCGTTCGACCGTCCGCGCGCTAAGGAACAGCTCCTCCCCGATCTCCCGGCTGATCCGGCCAGCCGCGAGCAGCCTGAGGACTTCCGCTTCGCGCGCCGTGATCCCCCCCGGCAGAGCGCCCGTTTCGCCGCCCGCGGCCGTCGCTTCGCCCTTTAGACGAAGCACGTTGTACGCCGATACCGGGCGCGAAAAGCCCTTGAGCGTCAGCTCCGGGATGCGTTCAGCGGCGACTGCGTCCTCCACTTCGCCATACCCGGGCTGGCTGATGAGCACCTGGCCCGCGCGAGCTTCGTCGCAGAGCCTTGAGGCGAGGGTGACTACGGTGCCGATGGCGCTGTAATCCACGCGGCCGGCGAACCCGATTTCGCCCAGCGTCGCGTAGCCATAGGTGATGCCGACGCCGAAGTCCAGGCTATGGCCCCGCTTCTGCCAAGCCTCGGTGAGTTCGGCCATCTCGTCGCGGAGGGCGAGGGCCATACGCACGGCCCGCAGCGCCGGCTCGTCGCAGGGCAGGGGGTCGTTGAAGAACACCATCACCCCGTCGCCCGCGAAATAGCCGACCGTGGCCTCGGCCCGGTGGATCAGTTCACCGAGGACCGAATGGAACTGGCGCAGCACCGCCATCACTTCCTCCGGCTCGGTGGTTTCCGCGAACGGCGTGAAGCCCCTCAGGTCACAGAAGAGCACCGCCACGTTCTGGCGGTGACTCCGGAGGATGGCGGGGTCGCCTGAGGAGACCACGAGGTCGGCCAGCTGCGGCGAGAGGAACCGGCGGAGGCGCGCCAGCCGCTGGATCTCGTCCACTTGTTCCTCGACCCGCGCGGCGAGCGTCTCGTTCAGGCCTGCCAGCTCCTTCGCCTGCCGCTGGATGGTGTCGTGGTAGGCCTTGGCGCGAAGGGCCGAACGGACGCGGGCTAGCAGTTCGGCTTTGTTGAACGGCTTCGCGATGAAGTCGTCCGCGCCCGCCTCCAGGGCCGTGAGCTTCTCCTGGTCACCGCTGGAGGTGACCATGATGACGGGCAGAATGCCGTTAGCCGGGTCTTTGCGGATTCGGCGGCAGACCTCGTGGCCGTCCATCCCGGGCATCATCACGTCGAGGAGGACCGTGTCGGGCGGGCTGGACACTATCGCTTCGAGCGCCTCCTCGCCCGACTGCGCCGTGACGAGGTCGTAACCGAGCGGCGCGAGGATCGCTTCCAGGAGGCGGATGTTCGCCGGGGTGTCGTCCACGATGAGGATGCGTTGACCGCTCATGCCGTCTTCGACTCCTCCCGCGCCCCGCTCTCGCAGTAGCGGCGGACCTGATCCGGAAACGCGCGGATGTCGATTGGCTTCGAGATGTAGCCGTCGAACCCGGCCGCCAGGAGCCGCACCCTGTCCTCACGCATGGCCGACGCGGTCAGCGCGACGACGCGGAGCGCAGCCGTCGCCGGGTTGGCGCGAAGGCTCCGGAGGGCGGATTCGCCATCCATGTCTGGCAGCAGGATGTCCATCAGCACGACATCAGGGCAATGGGCCGCGGCCAGTACGAGCCCGTCCTCGGCAGTCGTGGCTTCGAGGATCGTGAAGCCGTGGTACTGGAGCAGATCGCGGGCGAGCTTCATGTTCTTGGCGTTGTCTTCGACGATCAGTACGAGGTCGCTCATGCCACCACTCCTTGTCCTGGCGCCCCGAGTGGGGCTGGTTCGGCTCCGGGCGCGCCGGGGAGCGGGCGCGCGGGAGGCTCTGGTTCGCTGGCGGCAACGGGGATGCGGAAGGCGAAGGTGCTGCCTTCGCCCGCGACGCTCTCCACCCACAGCCGGCCCCCGTGAAGCTCGACGAAGCGTCTTGCCAGCGGGAGGCCGAGGCCGGTCCCTTCCTGTTCGGAACCGGGGACGCGCCCGGCCTGCTGGAACGCCTCGAAGATCCGCTCCTGGTCGTGCGCGGCGATGCCGATGCCGGTGTCGGCAACCGTCACTGTCAGCGCACCGTCTTCCGCGGACGCGCGCATATCGACCCGGCCGCCGGACGGTGTGAACTTCACGGCGTTGGACAGGAGGTTGAACACGACCTGCTTCACCTTCCGTTCATCGGCATCGATCAGTCCGATCCCGGACGCCACCTCGAGGCTGAGCGTGAGCCCCCGGCGGGCCGCGCGTTCACGCACCATAGAGATGCCGTTCTCCAGGGCCGCGCCGAGTTCGAAGGGCTCGCATTCGAGTTCCATCCGCCCGGCTTCGACCTTCGAGAGGTCGAGGATGTCGTTGATCAGCGAGAGCAAGAGCTGGCCCGCGCCGAGGATCTCCTGGACGTAGTCGGCTTGCTGCTCGTTCAGCGGCCCGAAGTACTGCTCCGAGAGCAGGTCGGAGAAGCCGATGACCGCGTTCAGCGGCGTCCGCAGTTCGTGCGACATGTTGGCCAGAAACTCGGACTTGTGGCGGCTCGCCGTCTCGACCTCGCCGTAGAGCCGCCCGAGTTCGTCGTTCATCCGGTTGAGGTTGCCGGCGAGCGAGCCAAGCTCGTCGCGGTTCGCGATGGCCACGTGCTGTGAGAAATCGCCTGACGCAACCGCCGCCATATGCCCCTCCATGCGCCTGACCGGCCCGATGATCGAGAAGGCGATCGCGTAACCCAGCGTCAGTGCCAGCAGGATGCTTCCCGAGGCGAAGGCGACCACTACCCAGCGTGAAGCCAGGTACTCGTTGTGGTTGTCGTCGATCGTGGCCACGATGCGCGCGTCGGTGCGGTTCACGAGCTCGTTCGTGCTTCGCTCGAGGGTATCCGCGAGCTCCTCCGCGGGGCCGAGCTGGAGCTCGCGGGCCTCCTCGACGCGCCCGTCGCGGACCATCTGGACGATGTCGAGCATGGTCTGGACGAACCGCGCGTAGTCCGCCTCCACGGCTGTGAGGATGGCGCCCTCGTCGCTCGTGACGAATCGCAGCCGCTCGAAGTCGTAGTCCGCCTGGCGGATCTGGCGCGTGAGCTGGTCGAGCGCGGCTCTGTCCGGCGCGGTGAACGCCGAGGCGCCGAGATAGAGCTGGCGGGTGAGTTCGTTCTGGAGGGTGTGGTAGGCGCTCACCTTCTGTTCGAGCCGGCCGAGTTCTTCGGAACGGTCGTTGGCCGCCCCCAGGGCCTGGATACCCACCAGCCCGAGCGTGACCAGCAGTAGGGCGATGGCGAGGAACGCGACGAACAGCTTGAGGTGGATGCGCGCCGGCACTCGCGCCACCAGCCGCGGCAGCCAACCCAGCGGCGCGCGCCACGGCACTTTGCGGACTTGCTCACTCAGTGCCATGGGCCACCTCCTCTTCCCCCCGGGTCGGATTATGACGGTACCGCCGGGCCCATGGGGCCGGCCTGGATATCGCAGTTGAGGGCGAACCCGCCGCGTGGCGCCAGCCCCGGCGCGAACGCCAGTCGCTTCTTCAGCTCGTTGAAGAAGCGAAAGTCGGAGTTTTTGGCGATGAGGTCGTCGGGCGTGAGGTTGATGTCCCCGAGCTCCCGCAACTGCAGCGCGTAAAAGCGCATCGCGTCCTCCGGGCTGTGCGAACGCCAGGCATCGTAGGGGATAGTCGCGAGCATCTCCCGCGCGTAGCGGTCGACCGCGACCCAGCCTGCGGCGGCCATTTCTGATGCGACGACATCGGGCTCGCGGTAACACCTGTCGACTCCACGCAGGAGGGCTCGCAATGCCCGCCTGGTGGCGATAGGGTTCTCCGCGAGGAACTGTTTGCTCGTCACGAATTGACAGCAGAAGTACTGTGACCATGGCCGATCGGTGAGGCTATCGAGCAGGATGTGAGTGCCCGCCCCATCCCGGAAGGACTGGGTCAAGGGAGGGTTCACAAACGCCGTTGCGACCTTGCCGCTTCTGAGGTCGCGCAGAGCCTGGTCGAAGCTCAAATGGGACACGACCTCGACATCCACTCCGGGCTTCAGCCCGATGTGGTGGAAGATACTTCGGACGAAGGCGAAATCCGCGCCCGTTGGCTCACGGACGATCATTGTCGATGTGTGCCCGCGGAGGTCACTGATCGCCTGAATGGCGGGATCCAGGGCGATCAACTCAAAGCAGCTCGCGTGGGCGCCGCCAATCGCCACGAGCGGCATGCCGCCTGCCATGTCGAACGCGAGTTGCGGCGTGAAGTTCATGACGATGTCGAGTCCGCCCGAGACGAGCGTCGCATCGAGCAACTGGGGCTCGCAGGGCAGGAACGTCACGGATGTGAATCCTTCGTCGCGGAAATAGTCTTTGGCGGCCAGGAATGGAGCGCCGCAGGTGGCACTGCATTTCGGCAGACGTAGTTCCGTGACCTCCGGCGGCCCAAGCTCGCCCGCCGCAGCCGGTGAGGCGACATCACCCGGGTCGTCGTCACCGCCGCAGCCGAAGAGCAGCGCCGAGCCTGCGCCCGTACGAGTGACGCCCGCCCCGCGCAGGAGCTGCCTGCGCGTAACCGGGACCCGCTTCCTGTTCCAGTAGGAGTTCGTGCTCATGATGGGACCTCCGGGCCGTGGACATCTGTCCGCGGGATGTCGCAATTCATGGCGAACCCGCCCCGCGGCGCCAGCCCCGGCGCGAACGCGAGTTCCTTCTTCAGCTCGTTGAAAAAGCGCAAATCCATTCCCTTCTTGATGATCTCGTCCGGCATCGACTTAATGTGGCCGGTCCCATGAAGCCTGAGGGAGTAGAAGCGCAGGGCCTCCTCGGGGCTGTAGTCCCGCCACACGCCGTAGGGGACGGAATTCATGGCGTCGAGCGCGTAGTCGTAGTTGGAGCTGAACGAGTTCTCGATGAGGAAGCGGGCGGCGCGCTCCGGATCGCGGGCGCAGACGTCCGCGGCCCTGAGGATTGCGCGCAGGGCGCGCTTCGTAGCGACGGGATTCTTCTCCACGAACTCGGGGTTCGCGATGAGCAGGCAGCACTCGTAGTCGGACCAGGGCTTGTCAACCATGCTGTTCAGAATGACATTGCCAGTCTTCAGCGTGCGGAGCTGCTGGCTGAGGGGCGGGACGGTGAGGACCACGTCGCAGAGTCCATCTGGCAGCATCCTCGCGATCCGTTCCGGTGGCACGAGGATGAGGGTGACGTCCCGCTCGGGGTCGATGCCCACGAACTGGAGGATGGACGCAAAGAACGCAAAGTCCGTCGCGCTTGCCCGTGCCTGGGTTGCGGCGATGCGTTTGCCCCGGAGCCCGGCGCCAAGCTGAATGCCGTCCGCGGCGGTCAGCTCGAAACAGCCGCTGTGGACGCCTCCGATGGCGACGAGCGCCTTCCCCTCGTCAAGAGAAACGGCCACCGGGGCCGCAAAGTTCAGCGTCATGTCGACGCGCCCGGCAGCGATACGTTCGTTGCTCTCCCCGAGCGTCGCCTGGGCGACGTATTCCACGTCGGTGAACCCTTCCTCGCGCAGGAACTCGCGGGCGAGGTACTGGGGCGCCGTGCAGATGCTGTAGTGCTTGACGAGGCGAATGCGGGTGACCTCGGGCGGCGGCTCTTCGCCACCAGACCGGCCGGCCTGGTACGGTTCGTCTTTTCCGCCACAGCCTACAAGGAAGGCGGAGCCTGCGCCTGTGAGCCCGAGGCCGGTCGCTCGCAGCAGGGCGCGGCGCGTCATGTTCGCCGAGGGCGCCCAGAGGCGTGCGGGGCGATGGGATTGGGTGCGATCGTCGGTTTCCATGGGCTGTTGCCTCCTCTCGCGCTACGCCGGCCGGCCGGCCCACGTTGGGTCGTCCTGGTCCAGCCAGTATTGGCTGGCGACCTGATGAGAGTCGGGGAACGGCGGCGTTTCCCCAACGTGGATGTAGTTCCAGTACAGCCGGTTACTGACCTGGAGCAGCAGGAAAGCGATACCGGCGCCGTAGTGCCGCGACAGTTCGCGGTCTACCTCCTGGCACAGCTCCATGCGCCGCGCGAGGTCGAATTCTTCGAGCAGTCTGTTCGTGAGGTCATCCACCGAGGGAAGCTTCACGCCGCCAAGGGTGGGAAAGAGCGGGCTCGCAGAGTTGTACGAGTTCCAGAGCTGGAGCGACGGGTCGACCTTTTCCGTGCCGTTACCCCAGCCGAACCAGATGTTGTTCTTGCCGTTCCCATATGCGTTTTTCGTGAGCTTGTCGCTGATCACCGTGTAGGGCTCGATGCGCACGTCCCAGCTGCCGTCCAGGTTCGCACGCAGCATGTCCAGGATGGTCGCGCTCACGCCCGGGAAGGTGGCCTCGAAGACGTCCGGGATGTCAACGGTGACCGGTCCTAGCGCGGGGCCACCCGCGACGTTCCACATTTGCCTGGCCTCGCTCAGATCCTTCGCGTGATCCTCCAGGTAGCCCGGCATTGTGATCAGCTCTTTCTCAGGGATGGCGAACGCCTGATTGACGGGCGTGACGTTGCCCGTGAGGACGGCCTGGCCCTGGTAGAGCTCCGCCATGAGGCGGCGCCGATCCATTGTCCGGAAGATGGCCCCATAGAGCATCTCGTTGTTCCATGGCGGGGCACCGCCGTAGACGGTGCCGAGGATGGGGTTCTGTGAGAGGACCGTCACGTCGTAGATCTGCCCGCGATATTTCGCCTTCAGGTCGTCGGCGACAGTCTTCTTGACCGGGGTGAACATGTCGACGCGCCTGTCCTCGAAGGCGGCCTGCCAGGCGGAGAGGTCGGTGGCGAGCGGGATGCAGGTGATGTGCTGGATCCATGGGTCCACGTGGGAGCGGTCGAAGCGCTCGAGCTCGTAGTCTCCCTCCACCTTCCAGCTCTCGAGGACATAGGGGCCTGTGCCGATGACGTGGGCGGCGTTGGGCGTGGCGTACTCCGCTTCGAACGCCTCCACGGCTTCAGGCGCCTGGATTCGTGCGAACGTGCCGGATAGCGTCTCCAAAAAGAACGGGTTCGGTCTCGTGAACTTCACTCGGACGACGCGAGCGTCTACCGCTTCGACGGACTCGACCGCGGCATATTCGCCCACCCGGTAGAACTTCGGGTCTTTCGTGCCATCCAGCAGGACACCGGCGCGGTTGCGCTGGATCGACTGGACGATATCGTCCACGGTCGCCTGGCGCCCGTTTACCGGCGGCTTGCGGTGCCAGAAGAGGTTGTCGCGCAGGGTCAGATTCAGGGTGGTCGCGTCCGGCTGCTCCCAGCTGGAGGTAAATGCGCCCTCAAGCTCGGCGCGAGCGAAATTGCGGTACTGGACGGGGCCAAGGTTCGTATAACCGGCTACCCGGGCTACGGGACCGAAGCGGCTGCGGGCCAGGTCAAACGTGTCCCAGGCGTTCGTGGACAGCGGGCAGCGTCCCACACCGCCGCGTTTCGCGCTGGTCGCGGCGCCGGTTGTGGCCGGCCGCGTGGCCGGCGCCTTGTTGCCGCCTCCGCCGCCGCAGCCGACGAGGGCCGCGGCGCCTAATCCGGTGGTGGCGAGGCCGGCGCCGCGGAGGAGCTGGCGGCGGTTCAGGGGCAGGCCGCTTGCGGCCGATCGCCGTGGGTCGTTGTGTCGTTCCATTTTCGCACCCTCCAACCGGTTGGATGAACCGGTGTGCATACGCTACTCCCACGGATCAAGGGGTCGCTTCCGTGAAACTACGCACTCGCAAGAATGGCGGGATTGGGGAAGGGGGGCCGCGCCCCGTCCGGCATCGGCTGTAGCCGCGGCCGTCGCGGCCGCTGGAGTCCGCGCTGGGGACGGGCGTCACGGTCACTCCCACCATCCCGCGAACCCCAGCGACGCAGAGCGTCGCGGCTACAGGGGATGACGACCTCCGACCCTCGGCCGTCACGGCCGCCGGAGCCGCGTCTCAGCAGGCGTCACGGTCAAACCGCACTATCCCGCCGAACCCAGCGACCCCGAGGGTCGCGGCTACAGTGGGGACAACACGCATGGCGGGAACTGCGTAGACGGCCGGCCGTGGCATAATCCGTGCGGCCCTTCCGCGGAAGGGCTCCAGGAGGACGAACATGCCAGGACGATTGGAAGACCGTGTCGCGGTTGTGACCGGGGGCGCCAGCGGGATTGGGCGGGCGAGCGCCATCCGTTTCGCCGAAGAGGGCGCCCACGTCGTCGTCGCCGACCTTAACCCAGACCGCGG
>JBJXGC010000061.1:0-23739 GCA_046154545.1 Dehalococcoidia bacterium
GATGGTGCGGGTGGCGGAGAGCTGGATCAGGTCGCTCGCCTTGATGCTGGCGATCACCCCGGGGGAGATGCTGCGCGTGAGGTCGGCCTCGCGCGCCTGGGCGGCGATGAGGGGGAGCAGCGGCGCAGAGATGGGGGCCGCAGGAGGGGTGAGGAAGTCGCGCGTGGTGGACACGGCGCGGAGTATACGGGCTCATCCGAGGACGGGGACGCCCTGGGGATCCGCGAGCTAACGTTTGCGGCCATGGTCCGGGCCTTCGTGGTTGTGGTGCGCGTAGAAGTACTGTTGCACCCGAAGCGTCAGCAGGCCCGCCGCGACCATTGCGCCAACGTTCACCCCCAGTTGGAGAAGCGACCCCCGCCATGCGTCCGCGTCGCCGTAGGCAGCGGAGACACCCACATCGGCCGCCGCCGGGATGGTGGTGACGGAGATGAACACGCCGACGAGCGTCCCGCCCTTGTTGGTGGTGAGCGAGAGTATCCCGGCCACCCCAGCGAGTCCCGCTACCAACACGGAGAATTCATCGGGACGGCTAATGAAGATGGTGGCGACCCGTTCGGCCAGGGGCTGCGCCTCTGGGGCGATGCCCAGGCCGCGCGAGGCGAGGGTGCCGAGGAAGGCCGTGGTCATGGCGAGGACGAACCCTACGGAGAGCGACAAAAGGCACTGCCGTGCGAGCCGCCACCTGCGTTCCAGCGTCGCGAGGCAAAATCCGGCCATCGGCCCGAATTCGGGTCCCACCACCATCGCGCCGATGATCAGGATGATGGAGTCCGTCATGATCCCGATGGCGGCAATCAGCGCGGCAAGCATCATGAAGGCGGCGAACACGCCGGAGGGCTCGGCGCTTTCAACGGCCCGGGCTCGTACGGACTCCCACACGACTGCATCCCAGGGCGCACCGGGCGCCCGCCGCTCGGCTGCGCGGGCACGGTCGGAGACCATCGTATCGACGACCTCAATGGTGATGGAGCCTTCGTGATCAAGGCCTGCCAGCCGAAGCGTCCGTACGACATCGCTCGCCGTTTCCCGCGGCACGTCGCAGAGGACGAGATCGCCGTAGGGGCGGCGTGCGGCGCCCGGCAAGTGGACGATGTTGATGACGGTGGGGTCGGCCTCCAGGCGCTCAACCACGGCCGCCGCGTCGCCCGCCACTACGAGTCGGAGGTGGATCATCCGCCCGGCCGATCGGGCGTGGTCACCGCGCGCGGCGGTTGCAGCGGTCCTCGAAGGTTAAGCACAGGCGCCGGCTATCCCGCTCTACTTGCTACCCTTGAGCTTGCGCCCGATCCAGCGGAGGGGGTCGTAGTAGCGGTCGGCGACGCGCTCTTTCAGCGGGATGATGGCGTTGTCGGTGATGTGGATGTCCTCGGGACAGACCTCGGTGCAGCACTTCGTGATGTTGCAGAGGCCCACGCCGGCGTCGTAGCGGGCCAGGGGGAGGCGGTCTTCGGTGTCGAGCGGGTGCATGTCGAGTTCGGCGAGGCGGACGAAGAAGCGCGGCCCGGCGAAGTTCGCCTTGTTCTCCTCGTGGTCACGGATGACGTGGCAGACGTTCTGGCAGAGGAAGCACTCGATGCATTTGCGGAACTCCTGGCCGCGGTCGATGTCCTCCTGCATCATCCGGTAGGTGCCGTCGGCCTCGGGTGGGCGCGGCTTGAAGGCCGGGATCTTCTTCGCGATCTCGTAGTTGAACGAGACATCGGTGACGAGGTCCTTAATCAGCGGCCAGGTCTTCATGGGGGCGACGGTGATCGGGCCGTCGGCGGCGTCGAAGAGGTTCATGCGAGTCATACACATGAGGCGCGGCTTGCCGTTCACCTCGGCGCTGCAGGAGCCACACTTGCCGGCCTTGCAGTTCCAGCGGACGGCCATGTCTGGAGCCTGGGTGGCCTGGACGGTGTGGATGACGTCGAGGACGACCTGCCCCTCGTCGACTTCGACATCGTAATTGCGGTATTCGCCGCCCTCTTGATTGCCGCGAAACAAGCGCATCGTGAATTTGGGCATTAGTGGGCCTCCTCGAAGAGTTCCTGGAGATCGGCCGGCATCTGTGGGAGCGGTTCGGTGCTCACGTCCATTTCGCCATCCGCCCGGCGACGGATGACGACGTTGACCTTGCCCCACTCCGGGTCGGTATCGGGGAAGTCGTCGCGGGTGTGGCCGCCGCGGCTCTCCTTGCGGGTCTCGGCCGCGCGGGTGATGGCCTCGGAGACGACGAGCATGGCGTTGAGGTCGATCGCGAGGTGCCAGCCGGGGTTGTACTGGCGGTGGCCCTCGATGCTGGCGCGGGCGGCGCGTTCCTTGTAGCCCTCGATGTGCTTGCGGGCTTCGGCGAGCTCTCCAGCGTTGCGGATGATGCCCACGAGGGTGTGCATCGACTCCTGGAGCTCTTTCTGGATGGTGTAGGGGTTCTCGTCCCCGTCCCGTTCGAAGACGTCGAGGAGGGCGCCGGCGCCACCGTTCAACTGTTCTTCGTCGAGATTGGGCATGCCTGGCAGGCCCGAGGCGTAGGCGGCGGCGCCCAGGCCCGCCCGGCGGCCGAAGACGAGGAGGTCGGAGAGGGAGTTTCCGCCGAGGCGGTTGGCGCCGTGCATCCCGCCGGCCGCTTCGCCTGCGGCAAAGAGCCCGGGGACGTTGGCGGCGGCCGTGTCGGCATCGACGCGGACGCCGCCCATGATGTAGTGCATAGTCGGGCCGACTTCCATGGGGACCGCGGTGATATCGACGTCGGCGAGCTGTTTGAACTGGTGGTACATGCTCGGCAGACGGCGGCGGATGTACTCGGCGCTGCGCCTGCTGGCGATGTCGAGGAAGACGCCGCCGTGGGGGCTGCCGCGGCCGGCCTTGACCTCGGTGTTGATGGCGCGGGCCACTTCGTCGCGCGGCAGGAGGTTGGGGGTGCGGCGGTTGTTGCGCTTGTCTTCGTACCAGCGCTCGGCTTCGTCGATGGTGTCGGCCGTTTCCGCGGCGAAGTAGGGCGTGATGTAGTTGAACATGAACTGGACGCCCTCGGAGTTGACGAGGGTGCCGCCATCGCCACGGACGCCTTCGGTGACGAGGATGCCGCGGACGCTGGGCGGCCAGACCATGCCGGTGGGGTGGAACTGGACGCACTCCATGTCGATCAGGTCGGCGCCCGCTTCGTAAGCGAGGGCCTGGCCGTCGCCGGTGTATTCCCAGGAGTTGGAGGTGATCTTGAACGACTTGCCGACGCCGCCGGTCGCGAGGACGACGGCTTTGGCGTGGAAGACGACGACCTTGCCGCTTTCGCGCCAGTAGCCCATGGCCCCGGAGATGCGGTCGCCATCTTTGAGCAGCCGGGAGATGGTGCACTCCATGAAGACGTCGATGCCCTTGTGGACGGCGTGCTGCTGGAGGGTACGGATCATTTCGAGGCCGGTGCGGTCGCCGACGTGGGCGAGGCGGGCGTAACGGTGGCCGCCGAAGTCGCGCTGGAGGATGCGGCCGTCCTTGGTGCGGTCGAAGAGGGCACCCCAGTGCTCGAGTTCGTTGACACGGTCAGGGGCTTCCTGGGCGTGGAGCTGGGCCATCCGCCAGTTGTTGAGCATCTTGCCGCCGCGCATGGTGTCGCGGAAATGGACCTTCCAGTTGTCCTCGGGGTAGACGTTGCCGAGGGCGGCGGCTATGCCACCTTCGGCCATGACGGTGTGGGCCTTCCCGAGGAGCGACTTGCAGACGAGGGCCGTGCGGGCGCCCTGGGCCGAGGCCTCGATCGCGGCCCGGAGGCCTGCGCCACCGGCGCCAACCACGACCACATCATATTCATGCTGTTCGTATTCTGACATCAGAAGCCCCAGGTATTCGGGTCGGAGATCACGTTATTCGCGACGAGGCGGACGTAGAGGTCCGTGAGGACAATCCACGCGAGACTGAACGAGGCGAACAGGTTGTGGTTCTTGTTCCAGACGGTCACGTAATCCCACAGGCGTTTTCGCGTCTTCGCGTAGGAGCTACAACTGAAACAATTCAGGCTTCCGCCCACGAAGTGGCGGAGTGAGTGACATGAGAACGTGTACATCATGAGGAGGAATGCGTTCACTACCAGGATGAACGAGCCGAGGCCGACGCCAAAGCCTTTATCAACCGTCTCACCGTCGATCACCCCATGGGTGTTGTAGAAGCCCCGGATCGCGCCGATCCAGAGAATCGGGACGAAGAGGAGCGCGGCGTACATTGCGAAACGGTGGAGGTTCATCACCCAGAACGGCAGGCGGCTCTCGCCTTTGTAGCTGCCGGCGATATCGCCAACCGCACAGGCGGGCGGACTCATGAACCAGGAGCGATAGTACGACTTGCGATAGTAGTAGCAGGTGGCCCGGAACGGGATCGGCCCCACCAGAACGATCAGGGCGGGCGAGATGAGCCAGTTCCTACTTGCTTCGAAGAACTTGGGCTCGAACACGGGCGAGATATAGGGACCTACTTCGAAGTGCCATTGGTCCAGGAAGATGGAGATGGTGAGCCATCCGAACCCGGCCGCCATGAAGAGGCCATAGAGGCCCGGCGCCAGCCACCACCTATCAGTCCTGAGTGTTGAAAGGAATCCGCGCTTGTGCGGCGCCGCAACGGCCTGAGCCATCCAAATCCCCCTGCACGATGAGACAGGAAGCCCATCAGCGGGGCTTGCCGTTCGGTATGCTACGCCCGCGCCCTCACCCCAGCAATTCGGCGCCATCCATTACACGTATAGAACGTGAGCCTGCTATTGATGCGACCAGCGCAGCCAGCGGAGGATGCCGATGACGGACTTCGCATCGCAGATCTCTCCGGACTCGATCGCGGCCAGCGCCTCAGCGACGGTTACGGGGTGGATGTCGATGTCCTCGTCCTCGTCGCCATCGAGCGAACTCTCTCTGAGGCTGGAGCAGACGAAGAGGTGGATGTACTCGCTCGTATACCCGGGGGCGACATAAAAGCCGCCGAGGGCGTCGATTCGGCCGGGGGCCATGCCCACTTCCTCCTGAAGCTCGCGGGCCACGGCGGCGCGGGGTTCCTCACCCTTTTCGAGCGTCCCCGCGGGGATCTCGAGGAGCCGCTTGCCCGCGGAATGGCGGTACTGCGAGACGAGGAGGAGCCGTCCATCGGGCGCGACCGGCACCATCGCCACGGCGCCCGGGTGGATGATGCCCTCCCGCTTCGCCAGGGCCCCGTTCGCCATCCGCAGCTCGGTCATCTCGACATCGAAGAGTTTGCCGCGGTAGACGGTGGCGGTGGAGAGGATCGTGGGGAGGTCGGTCATCGGTCAGTCCGCAATCGCGGAGTAGATGATGTTCTTGAGCTGGCCGCGGAAGTTGAAGGTGGCCGAGGGCATGAGCTGGGTCATGAAGATTGCGACCAGGTCCTCCCAGGGATCGACCCAGAAGATGGTGGAGGCGGCGCCGCCCCAGTAATAGTCGCCGGGGCCCATGGCGCCGGCCTCGACTTCATCCAGGGTCATGGCGAAGCCGAGACCGAAGCCGACGCCGTCGTAAGCCGTCTCCGAGAATTCGCCGAGGGCGGCCTGGGCGAGGGTGCGCCCGCCGCTGATGTGGTTCTGGGTCATCAACCCGAGGGTGCGTGGCCCGAGGATGCGCTGGCCGTTGAGTTCGCCGCCGCGGCGGAGCATCTCGCAGAAACGGAAGTAGTCGGCGGTCGTGCTCGTCAGCCCGCCGCCGCCGGAGAGGAAGGATGGCTTTGTGAGATAGGCGCTGGTGGCCGGGTCGTCGATGAGCTGGAGCGATTTATCTTTTGCGCGAGCGTAGTTGGCCGCAAGGCGGCTGGCCTTCTTCGGGGAGACAGAAAAGGCGGTGTCCTTCATGCCCAGGGGGTCGAAGATGGTCTCCTTGAGGTAGGCGTCGAACGGCTTGCCCGACAGGGCCTCGACGAGGTAGCCGCAGACGTCGGTGGAGTACGAGTACATCCACTGGTCGCCGGGGGAGTAACGCAGCGGCACGGTGGCAAGCCGGTCGATGAACGTCTGAAGCGTCTGGCCATCGCCGCGAGCGCCGGGTGTCCCCAGCCCGGCGGCGCGATAGGCCTGGTCGACTGGGTGGTCCGTACCGCCGTAGGTCAGGCCGCCCGTATGGCTCAGGACGTGGCGGAAGGTCATCGGCTTGTCCAGCTCACGCGTCTGCATCCCTTCGCCTTCGCCGGAAACCCAGACGCGCTGGTCTTTCCACCCGGGGATGACGCGGGTAATCGGGTCGTTGAGCTGGAAGTGGCCGCGTTCGTAGAGGGTCATCAGCGCCACCGAGGTAATCGGCTTCGACATCGAGTAGATGCGGAAGATGGTGTCGTCGGCCATGGGGCGGGCGCGCTCACGGTCCATGCAGCCCTGGGATGAGAAGTAGGCGACCTCCCCATGGCGCGCGACGAGCGTCTGGCACCCGGCGATCTTCCCCGAAGCGATGTAGTTCCGTTCGAGATGCTCGGTAATGCGCTTCAGGCGCCCCGGCGCGAAACCCTCGCTGGTCGACTTGGTCTTCATTCGATCCCTCCTGCTCTTCGTTGGCGAGTCTGCCTGATGGCGGGCAACCGGCGCAACGCTCAGCAACCCGCTTCGGTCTGGGATGCTTTCCCGCGGCTGATGAGCGCATCGCGCAGCGCGATCCCGCCGAACAGGCCGGCTGCGACGGCGAGGCCGAGGTAGCCGCCGGTGACGCTCATGGCGAGGGCCGGGACGGGGCAGGTCCCGGCGATGGCCCAGCCGGTGCCGAAGACGGCTGCGCCGGCGACCGCGTCGCGGCTGACGGGCGCCCGGGTGACGTGAAGGTTGCCGCCGAAGGGCGTGCGCCACCTGCGCCGTTCGAGCAGCAGGAGGATGGGCGCTGCCACCACGACGGCTGAGCCCATCAGGAGGAAGACGTCGGGTTCCCGCAGCAGGAGCATGTCGTGGATGACCTGGTAGTCACTGAGGCGGGCGGCGGTCACGAGGAAGCCGAAGGCGGCGCCGCAAAGCAGGGCGACCAGTTTCACAGGTCACCGCCAGTAACGAGGTGGACCAGCGCTGTGACGGCCACCGCGGTGGCCATGAAGGTGCCCGTGGCGGCCAGGCTGGCGGGGGAAAGCGAAGAGGTGCCCCGGAGCCCGTGGCCAGAGGTACAGCCCCCCGACCAGCGGGCGCCGTAGCCCATCACGAGGCCGGCCACGAGGAGGACGGGGATGAGCGCGGCGAGTGGGATGAAGTCACCCAGGGCGCCGTAGCTGGTCGTGCCGCTGATCCCGCCACGTAACAATCCCGCTCCGGCGGCGCCGCCAACGAGGCCGCCGAAGAACCAGACGCGCCAGCTTTCGAAGCGGCGCCCGCGCATGAACTTGAACGTCTCAGCATAGGCGTTCGTCGCGCCCAGCGGCCTGTTCGCGAGCGCGTATAAGGCGACCACACAGAGCCCCATGAGTGGCCCGGCGATGTACCAGGCCAGGCGCTCAGGCAGGATGTCCATCCGTCGTCCCCCTCCACCGATTCGTTGGTCGATCATACAGCCGGCCGGCGAGACAGACGCGGCCCGCTCCGACTAGACTACGGCGCGCGACCCTACCTCTTTTGGACGCAAAGGATCAAAAGCTTCAAAAGCGCGTGCGCGTCCGTTACGGGGTCGCGGTCCGCTAGCGCCCTCTCTGTCCCGTTTGAACCTCTGCGTCTCACCCCTTTCCCCTGGAACAGCAAATGCCGACGTTTACGCGCACCATTACCGCCTTCCTCGACGGGCCCGACAGTCCCGATATCTCGAACCCGATCCATTCCACCGCTGTCGCCGCGGAGTACGGCTTCAAGGCGGCGCTGGTGGGGGGTGTAACGGTCTATGGGTGGTGCACGCCGCCAATCATCGACGCCCTTGGCGAGGGTTGGCTTGACGAGGGCTGGGCGGACGTCGCGTTCCGCCGCCCGGTCTACCCCGGGGATGTGATGACGGTCACGATCGAGCGAGCCGGGGATGGTCCGGCGACCCTCCTGATGACCAACGACCGCGGCGAGCGGTGTCTCGTTGGCGAAGTTGGGGCGGCCCTGGCGCCGTGGTTCGCGGAACTCTGCGCCCCGGTCCGGACGGCGGCCGAGCCCCGCCCAACTGCGGTGCCCTACCTGACGCTGGAGAACGCTCCTGTGGGCCAGGACCTGCGTCCGATGCCGGTCGCCTGGTTGGCCGAGGACGCGGCCGCTTACGCCACCGAGTTGCAGCGAGACACACACCCGCGGTGGACCGGCGACAGGCCGCGGCCGCACCCGGGCTGGCTGGCGGCCCGCATGACGCCGATGATGCACCACTCGTACGATTACGCGCCGGCTATCCATACGCGCTCGAAGATCCAGCACCTGGCGCCGGGATACGCCGGGCAGGTGGTCACCGTGACCGGGCGCTTCGTCGAGGCGTACGAGGAACAGGGGCACCACTACGCGGTCGTGGATGGCTCGATCCTCGCCGCTGACGCGACGGAGATCGCCCGCATCCGTCACACGACCATTTTCCGCCCGGCCAAACGGGGGTGACGAACGTGGTAGAATGCGAGGCGATGAGCGCGGCAGCGTCGCAGGTCACGACGATCGAGATGAGTGAAGACGGCACGCTTGTGCTGCCGCTCGAGGTGCGCGAGGCGCTGAAGATCAGCGGGTGCGAGCGGTTCACGTTCGTGGTGGACCCCGAGTTGGGCTCGGTCACGCTCTGGGTGTTCGACGACGAGGAGTGGCTGTACACGCCGGAGAACGTGGCCAGCCTGGAGGCCGGCCTGGCGGACATACGCGCCGGGCGCGTGCGTCCCTCGTCCGAAGAGGAACTCCGCCGCCTGGCTCCGTGCGAATAACTGGTGCCGACGTACAACACTCTGGTACTCACATCGACGTTCTTCGTGGCATTCGCAGGGCGGAGGATGACCGCTTCCGATCGGGCTGCCGTGCTGAAGGCCCTCGCTCTGCTTGATACGGACGCGACTCATCCGTCGCTCAACGTGCACGCGCTGCGAGGCAGCGAAGCGGGGCTCTTCACGGCCTACGCATCGCGTTCCCTTCGGATTCGATTCAGACAACTGCCCGGCGGCCGCAAGGAGCTTATCGACTGCACGAAGCACTACGATGACTGACTTCCTCGACGCGTACCCAGCCCTTCAGGAGATGCAGGCCGTCGCCCTGTTCGAGGCGCTTGGCTACCGCTTCACGGACGCTGGCGAAGGCTGGGCCGAGATCACCTTCGCCGCCAGCCCGGGCGCGAACAACCTCTACGGCATCGTGCATGGCGGTGTCTGGCTGGTGCTGGCGGACTCGGCGATGGGCGGCGCGCTCGGGACCGTCTGTGACCCGGCCGAACGGATCATCACCACCCAGTCGGACTTCCGCTGGCTGCGTGCGCTCGCAGGCGACACCATCCGGGCGCGGGGCCGGGTCATCCGGCGGGGCCGCTCCGTGAGCCACTGTGCGGTCGACCTCTACGATGCGGCCGGGGCGCACATCGGCGCGGGCAGCGGCACGTACGTGATCCTGCCGCCCGCATGAGCGCAACACGAAAAGGCGGGCAACTCAGTCACGAGCTGCCCGCCTCCTATGGTGACGGACTGAGTTGGGGCGGAGCCTTGCGGGCTACCGGCAGTCGCGAGCGGGTTCCTTGTCGACTTCGTGGAGCGCGCCGGCGCGGAACTTTAGCTTGACGCAATCGCCGAGCTGCGGGCCCGCGGCGCCGAAGCCGTCGAGCTGCGTCCTCGCCGTGGCCGCGTAGGAAGCCGAGTCGTTCACCAGGCTGTACGGCGCAACGGCATCGAGGCGGCCGCGGATAAAGGTATCGCCGGCTTTCGCCTGAGCGCTACCGGCCATCATGAGTGGTCCGGCGACGCCGATCGCCATGGCTGCAGCGCCCAGCGCCCAGGTCGCGGTCTTCGCGTAACGTGCTGACATTGGATGAGTCCTCCTGTGGTTTTGCTGGATAGAACGGGTCGTTTGCGCAAGAACTGTTCTACCAAGCAAGCGAAGGGACTCTGCCGGAAGGTACGGCCGTCCGAAACCATTTTCGTTCCGTCGATACGCACAGTGAAGTGGCTGCCAGGGCGGATGGCCTTCGGAGATGATTGATACGGCGGTGTGGGGACGTTACACGATTGGCCGACGTTGTTTACGTGGCGGTAACGAATCTATGCCGGTTCGACGCCATCGAACGGCGCATCGCGCCAGCGGAAGGCCTCCTTGAGCCCCTTCTCGCGCGAAATACGCGTGAACTCGCCCGCGTTCGGCCGGAGCTGGGAGCTGAGAGCGTGCCACTGCGAGCCGGTCTGCAGGGCTGTGCGGAAGCCCATGATCTCGTAGGCCTGGTTCAGCGACTGCTTGTTGGCAGCGAGCAGGTCGGGCGCGATCGAGACGAGCGCGCGCAGTTCGCGCATGACGCTCGCCTCGAGATCGGCCGCGGGGAAACTCTTGGCCACCCAGCCCATCTCGGCGGCCTGGACACCGGTAACCGAGTTTCCCGTGAGCTGCAGGTACTTTGCCTGGGCCATGGTCAGCTTCCAGGGGAAGTAGAGCGTGTCGGGTGTGGTCTGGGCGCGCATGGGCGGGTAACCGATGCGCGCGTCGTCGGCGACGAAGGCGATGTCGCACATCGACATCAGCTCCGTGCCGCCGGCCAGGCAGGCGCCCTGGACCTTGCAGACGACCGGCTTGAGGAGGTCCCAGATGACGAGCCAATCGCGGACGCAGCTGCGGGCGAACTGGTCGGTCCAGCCGTCGAAGAGCTTGCTGCTCACCCAGCCGCCTTCGGGCATCCGGCCGGACATGTCGGGGGTAATATCGTAGCCGCTGCAGAAGGCAGGCCCGGCGGCGTCGATGAGGATGACGGAGACGGAATCGTCTCGCTCGGCCGCGCGCAGGGCGGCGACCAGCTCCGTGCGGAGCTGGAAGCTGAGGGCGTTCCGCTTCTCGGGGCGGTTCAGGGTAATCCGGGCGATCTTGTCGCCGGTGCTGTAGAGGATGGTCTCGTAGTCGGGCATGGTTGGTCTCTCCGTGAGGCGGTGTGGGGGCGCACACTACGGCAGTGAGCGGTCGCTCGGCCATCACCAGCGGACGGTCACCCCAACTTGCGCGAAGAAGGGGTCCTTCGTGAGCATGGACGTGCCTTCGAGTATGGCCTGCGCGGCGAGGATCCGGTCGAACGGGTTGCGATGTTCGTGTGCGATAGTACCGGCGAGTCGCGCGTGCGCATGGCTGACGGCGAGCGGAGTCGCCGCAAGTTGCGCCAGGTAGGCGTCCAGGCCACCGACGATCACGTCGCCATCCGGGAGTTTGCCGAGGCGATGCTTATTGAAGACTTCAATGATCGACACGCTGCTTACGACAATCTGGTTGGCCGGTTCTTCCAGAAGGCGGCGAGCGAGGGCCGACAGGCTGCGGGGTGACGTGAGGGCCCAGATGAGGACATGGGTATCGAGCAGCAGGCTCATTCAGAGCCCTCGCCGTCCGCGCCTGGCGGAAAGACTGGTCCGTCTTCCCAGTCCGCAAGTTCCTCGTCGGACATGGGCTCCAGGAAGAGATTTTCCGGGATGCTCGCCTTCACGAACCCGAGTTCGCGTTTCTTCGGCGCCTCCAATGGGACGAGACGCGCATAGGGTTTGCCGCTCTTGGCGAGGATGATCTCCTCGCCCGCGTGTGCCCGGTCGAGGAGCTTCGAAAAGTGCGTCTTGGCTTCGTGGACGTTCACCGTGGTCTTCACTCCTACACTGTAGCAAAACGGACTAAGTCCTATCAAGGCCCGCTTTGGCTTTCGCTCGGCGCGCCCCTGCCCTGACGCCGCGAGCCCGGGGGCGATACGGTCGGCATTCGGCCTCAAAGGTCATCGCGAGGTGCTGCTCTCGCGGGATTCGGGCGCCGAGATGTGGTGGCCGCTCCCGGGCTGCTCACCTCAGACCATCGAAGCGTAGCGCCAGCCGCCCGTGTCCAGTGCGTCGTTCAGCAGCATCGGGTGGCAGTTGCCGCAGAGCGGGCCGGTGAGTTCCTTCGTCCCGTTGGCGACGGTGTGCATCATGAATTCGCCGCCGTAGCGCTCGACGCCGTCCTGGTGGCAGAAGAGGCAGCGGCGGCCGTCGCTGGCTTTCGGCTCGGCCCACTCATACGGCCAGGTTTGGGGCTTCGGGGTGACTGTGACGGTCTCCTTCGGATCGACCGCCTTACCGGCGTTGCGGTCGCGGGCCCACTGCTTCGCCTCGGGGCTGGCGACCCACTTGATCGCGTTCGCCATGAGCTGGCGGTAGTTCGGGTTGTTGTAGCTGGTGGGGACGTCCCCGGCCTGGATGTAGACGATCGGGCTGTTTTTGTAGTTCTTCGCCCAGCAGACCATGTTGCTGGCCGGTGGATGGTGCCAGCCGTCGCGGTTGAACATCTTGCCGTTGCCCACGACCTGGTAGGGCGAGAAGAAGTTCACGTCGCGAAAGTCGAAGTTGCTGCGGATGAGGGGGACGACGTCAGCTTCGAAGTAGGGGGCGAGATAGAGCTCGTCCTGCAGTTCGAAGGAGGCCGGGAGCCCCTGGGTCACGGGATGGTCAGGTTGAGTCACGACGTAGGTGCTGTTCACGCCGAGGAGGTAGCCCGAGTCGGGCATCTCCTGGCCGCGGAGCTGCTGGGGGTAGTAGAGGAAGGCGCCCCCGATGATCTCGGCGTACTCGGGCCACGAGACCCAGGAACAGGCGTGGTGATGGAGGAAGACGAAGCCGTGTGAGCCCTCCTCCATGAGGGCGAGGATGTCGCGCTTGAACTCTTCGGGTATCGGCGGCGCGGGGTCGCCGGCCTTGCGCCCGAAGCCGACGCCCTGCATCGAGTAGTCGACGATGACGTCATACGGCTTCGCGTTGACAGGGTTGTAGAAGAGCCTGGCGGCGGGCATCTCGACCGAGGTGTTGTTGATCCCTTCGCTGGCGAGGGAATCAAAGAGGCCGAAGAACGGTCCCTTCGGGAAGGGGTGGCCCTTGGTGGAGAGCAGGACTTCGATGGGCTTCGGCATGGCGCGCCTCCTGTGGTTAGCGGGCGCATTCTAACGCCGTAGACTGGCTGTGTGGCCAGCGATCGTGGCCGGGGGTCACGAACGTCCGCCGGAACGAGTTCCCTGTTGAGCGGCCTTCCGGCCGCGCTCCGAAGTGGTGCCGGTGGCGGCGGGCTGTCCGGGCTAATCCGGCCGATCGACGGGGTTCCCAGTTGGCGCCTGGCGCCAGCCTGGCGTGCGGCCGGCGGCGGACTCGTCCCTCACGTAGTGCGTGCTCCAGCCGCACCAGCCGTCCGAGTAGTTGCGGATGTGTTCGTAGCCGAGGAGCCAGGCGTAGAAGAAGGCGAGGCTCGACCGCCAGCCGCTGCCGCAGGAGAAGATGACCTCGGGGTTGGGTTGAGCGGCCTCCCCGCCGCGCTCGGAGGGGGCCGGGGCGTTGTATTGAGCGGCCTCCCGGCCGCGCTCGGACGTGCCGGTTGCGCGGTCGGGTTGAGCGGCCTTCCGGCCGCGCTCGGAGGGGGCCGGCGAGGGTAGCCCCGAACGCTGCCAGATGGCGGCGATCTCGCCAGGGTCGCGTAGGCTGCCGTCCGCGTGCTGGTAAAGGTGGGCGCCGTCGTCGGCGTCACCGATGTGGATGGCGCCGGGGATGCGGCCGCGGGCGTCGAGGTAATCGTAGCCGCTCGCCTCGCCCGCGAACTCGGCGTGGCTGCGGGCGTCGGCGACCACGGCGCCCCCGTCGTCGAGGCGGGCGCGCAGATACTGGGTCGTCGCGAGGAACGCTTCGCGCGGCTTCGCCGTGAAGACAGCGGGAACCGGCGCCTGTACTCCGGTTTCGCCCGGGAAGCCGGCGGCATTCCAGGCGGCGAAGCCACCGTCCATCAGCCGTACGTCCTCCACGCCCGCGTACATGAGGACCCACCAGGCGCGGGCGGCAGCGATCGTCCGGTCGCTGTAGACGACGACGGTCGTGCCCGGGGTGATGCCCAGGGCGCCGGCCACCTGGTGGAGTTCGCCGAGGGGGCGGAGCTTCCAGGTGGGGTAGCCGTCCTCGAGGTCGTCGGTGTTGAGGTGCACGGCGCCGGAGAGGTGGCCGGCGAGGTAGGCCGAGGCCTCGTCCAGCGTCGCCCAGCTCACTTCAACGATGGCGAGGCGGTCGCCGCGATAGGACGGCGGGCGGGGTCCCCGCCGCCCGCCGTCCTCGAACGTCTGCACGGCCCGCACCCAGGCGGGCGTCACGAGGGCTTCGAAGCGGGGCACGCCGGGCGCCGGGAAGTACTCGTCCATGCATGGTGATGGTACGCCCGGTTCGCCCGCGACGGCCGCCACTGGTACCATCCGGCGCCACGCGGCGGATGGCCGGAGGGGGACGCATGGCTCAAGAATCGTACTTCAGGGTTGCCGGGAGAGCCTGGTTTCGCGCCGGCCGGGGCGGCCGGGCGTGAGCGAGAGCCGCTGGGTGAAGCTTGGGCCGGCCGCTGACCTCGAGCCGGGGAAGATGGGCGATTTCGCGGTCGAGGACCACAGCATCCTGGTGGCCAACTGCGACGGGAGTTACTTCGCCATTGAGGACCGCTGCACCCATGACGACGGCCCGCTGGCGCAGGGCCGCCTGGCGCGCTGCCAGGTCGAGTGCCCACGCCACGGGGCGCGGTTCGACATGAAGACGGGGAAGGCGCTCACCCTGCCGGCGTTCTCGCCGGTGGCGGCCTTCCCCGTGCGCGTAGGTGAGGACGGGATCCTCGAGGTGGACCTCTCGGTGGCGAAGCCGGCCGGGCGGTTCGAAGACCCGCGCGGGATCAACTTCGGGATCTGAGGTGGCGCATGGCGCCTGGATCAGTCGCCGAGGAGGGTCGTGTACCCCATCCCGATGACGTCCTCGGCGTACTGGCTCCGCCAGCCGGCGTCGGGGATGGGCTTCTGGTGCTCCCGGAACCAGCGGTGAAGCTGGAGGTACTCCTCTTCGAGGCGCATCCGCCAGGAGTCCTCTTCCTTGAAGAGTTCCGGGTCGACTTCGTGCAGGCCCTTCTGCATCTCTTCGTAGTCGACCTCGGCGTCTTCCTTCCAGTAGCTGGTCAGGTAGTCGATCGACTCTTCGAGGTTGTGGCGGCACTCGGTGAGGATGATGGCCATCATGCCCGCCTCATCGACCTTGCTCCCGTTGACGCGGTAGAGCGCGGCGCAGGCCTCACAGACCACGACGAGTTTGCGGGCGTCGCAGTCCGTCTTATCGACACAGTCTTTGCAGCGGTCGGCGAAGGCGGCGGCCTCCACGCTGCGGGTGTACCCGACGACCATCTCTTCGCCAAGGGCTCCGCAGCCCTGGCACACCATCTGGTCAGAGAGGATCTCGTTGATCGCTTTGTCCCAGTCGAGCTGCATCACGTCCCCTCCGAGGTTTTACAGCTCCAGAGTATACCAGCCCGCCTGCCCCGGCATCTCTTCTATCCCTACCGATAGTTTACGGACGTTCGTGGCGCCGCCCTCCCTGAGCGAGGCCAACAGCCGCCCGGCGAACCATTCGGCGATGCACTCGGCGGTTGAGTTCGGGATGGGCAGGGCGATGACGTCTGCTTTCGGCAGGACGTAGCCGCGGTCACCGAACCGGATGGCCCAGTTACCGGGGCGTTCGTCGATCTCCAGGAGGGTGCTATCGCGTTGGAGGATGAACTTGTGGTCCAGCTCATCGGCGATCGCTTTCGCGGCCTGCTTCAGCATCCCGAAGTCCCAGACCCAGGCGTCGTCGGTCAGGTCGCCTTCGAGTTCGAGGAGGATGTCGTAGTTGTGGCCGTGGAGCGGTTCGCATTCGCCGCGGAAGGTGGCCATGTGGGCCGCCGCGAAACGGAGGCGGTTGCGTTCGACAGTGACTTTCCGGACGGGATTCATGGCCGAGATTTTAGCGCGAGGCGGCATACGCGGGCGCCTGTGCCTGTGGCCACGAAGCCGTCCGGCCGGGAGCGCGATTTGTCGGGTTCCGGCCCGTCGGGCACAATCGGCCCGTGCGCATCAGGCGCAATGCGAGGGACAGGCGTGCCGGTCATCGTCGTCACTTCCGCCGGACAGGGCGATGGCAAGACTGGTGTCGCCACCGCCATTGCCCGGCACTATGCCTACCTTGGCCAGGCCGTGCGGCTGACGCGGATCGCCAGCACGGCCGCGGGGTCGCACGCGCCGGACGATGCCGCCTACTTCGCTTCGCTCGATTTCGTGCCCGGCTCGCCCTCGTCCGTGGAGTCCTGGGCGGGTATCCATGACGCGCCCGGCTCGCTCACGGTCGTCGAGGTTGATGCCGTGGACCTCGTCCTTCCGGCTGGTGCGGCGGTGGTCACGGTCAGCCGGTCGGCGATGTCGCAGGCGCCAACGGGAGTAGTGCCCGTCGCCACGGTCGTTACGGCTGCCGCCCTTATTGGTGCGACCGCAAACCAGCCAGCGGACGGCCCCCTCGAAGTCCTCCTCGGCGACGACCGGACGCTCGCCGGCTTTAGCGTCGCTGAGGCGCGGGCGATGTTGAACGCGGAGGTGCTGGTCACCGGTGACGAAACCGGTGCGACCTGCGACCACCTCGTCATCGCCCCGATCGCGTCGGATGCGGGGCAGCCCTATTTCCGCCGGTTCGCAAGCAAGGCCGTCGTCGTGCGCTTCGATAAGACGGACATGCACCTGGCGGCGATGCGGGCCGACCCCGCGTGCCTGATCCTCACGGGCGGCCGCCGCCCCTCGGATTACCTTTTCGACGCGGCGACGGCGAAGGGCGTCCCGGTGCTCCTTTCCAGGACGGACACCGAGAACACGGTGATTGCTCTCGAGGGGATCTTCGACAACACCCGTTTCAGTGGCGAACGGAAGCTCGACCGAATGTGCGAGCTCCTGGAACAGACGCCGCTCTTCGATGTCCTCGGCCGATAGGGCTTCTCCGAAGGAGTCGTTCTCTGGGGCCGAGGCGCGCCGGATCGCCCTCGCGGCCCAGGGTTTCGCCGCGGCCCGGCCACGGCGGACGGTCACCCACGGGGATGTTGAGCGCGTCTTCGACCGGCTCCATCTGGTGCAGCTTGATTCCGTGAACGTCGCCGTCCGCACTCACTACATGCCGTTCTTTTCGCGGCTCGGGGCGTACGAACGTTCGCTCGTCGATACCGACGCCTATGCCCGAAAGACCGTGTTCGAGTACTGGGCCCATGAAGCGTGCCTGGTCCCTATGGACCAATACCCGCTCTTTCACCACCGGATGGTGGGTGAAGGGCACAAGCGCCATCTCGGCCGGTTCCTGACGCAGCACCCCGGATACGCCGACCGCGTGCTCGCGGAAGTCCGGGAGCGCGGCCCGCTGGCCGTGAAGGACCTGGAGGAGGCCGGCGAACGGACCGGGCCGTGGTGGGGCTACGGGAAGGGGAAGATCGCACTCGAGTACCACTTCGCGGCCGGGGCGGTGGCGGTGGCGTCGCGGCGAAACTTCGCACGGCAGTATGACCTGGCGGAGCGTGTGATCCCGGAGGCCATCCGGGCCTTGCCGCCGCTTGCTCCAGAGGACGCTCACCGCGAGATGGTGAGGCGCGCTGGCCTCGCCCTCGGCGTGGCCATAGAGGCCGACATCGCCGACTACTACCGAATCAAACCAGCGGAGGCCCGGCCCCGCATCGCCGAGTTGGTCGATGCGGGCGAGCTGCTGCCGGTGAAAGTGGAGGGCTGGACGAAGCCTGCCTATCTCCATCGCGACGCGGCCGTCCCGCGGCGCGTCCAGGCGCGAGCGCTGCTCTCACCGTTCGACTCGCTCGTCTGGCGGCGGGAGCGGACCGGACGGGTCTTCGATTTCCATTACCGGATCGAAATCTACACACCGGCCGAAAAGCGGGTCTTCGGGTACTACGTGATGCCGTTCCTGCTCGGCGACCAGATCGTTGCGCGGGTTGACCTGAAGGCGGACCGGGCGAACGGCCGGCTGCTGGTGCGCGGCGCGTTCCTGGAGCCGGGCGCCGAGGGCGGGGCGGTGGCGCCGGAACTGCGCGCCGAACTCGAGGGCATGGCCTCGTGGCTGGGGCTCGACCAGGTCGTGGTCGAACCAAACGGGGACCTTGCCGGGGCGCTGAGCGACGTGCCGGCGCCCGGGGGGTAGACGACCGGCCCAGGCTGCCCGGCCCGAGCTACCTGGCGGTGGCGTCGATGACGGGCCCCGGTTCGTCGTCCTTGAGCCGTTGGGTCGTGGCACGCGCCGCCGGTTCGCGCGCGGCCGCCGATTGGGGCCGGCGTTCGGGGCCACCGGGCGCGGTGGGGCGCTGCTGGCCGCGCGTCCCGCGAGGCGGTTGTCCCTCTCTCGGCGGCTTTTCGAGGCCGCAGAACGGGCAGGCCACCCAGGCGTAACTGAGCGGCCTGGCGCACGAGCGGCAGGGCTCTTTGAGCTGCGTCCGGCAGGAAGGGCAGACGAGGAAGTCGTCCATGACGCGCCGCTTGCAGGTTGGGCAGGCCTTCTGGTCTTCGAGGTCCTGGAGGAGCGCCTCCTCTTCGAGCGACCTTTCGTAGAGCTCGGTGAGGGTGTACCGCGGCCGCAGGATGAGATAGATCCAATGGCCTGGGAGGAAGAACACGAGGACGAGCAGGACAGCGATCGCCTGGACGATCGGGTCCCGCGTGCGCTGGCGAATGTCACGATAAGCCCAGAAGACGAGCGTCAGCCAGAGCACCGCGAGGTATATCGCGAGAACGATGGCGACACCCCGGAGAGTCGCTTCCCAGCTACCGCCGGGCCAACCGACAAGGAACATGCAACCGGTCTCCTGTCCGCCAATTCACAACTATACCATCCGTTACGTTCTGGCCACGTTCGCTTCGGATGGCGAAGCGCAATCGCTGAGACGCCTTATCCAATGTAAACTGGGAAGATGACTGCGCCCACGGCGGTCCTCCCGCCCATCCTCGATGGCCTGAACGAACCCCAGCTCGCGGCGGTGACGCATGGCGATGGGCCTGTCCTCATCCTCGCTGGCCCCGGGAGCGGCAAGACGCGCGTCATTACGCAGCGGATCGCTTACCTCGTGCGCGAGCTGCGGGTTGCACCCTGGCGCATCCTGGCGGTGACCTTCACGAACAAGGCGGCGCGCGAGATGCGGGAGCGGGTTGCCGTCCTCCTGGGGGAAGACGCCTCGTCCGTGGCCCTTGGGACGTTCCATTCGCTCTGCGCCCGCTGGCTCCGGGTCGATGGCGACGCGATCGGGGTCGGCCGCAACTTCGTCATCTACGACGACGACGACCAGGTCAAGTTGATGACACGGGTGGTGAACGAGCTCGGCCTCGACCCCAAGCGCAACCGGCCGCGCACGATCCTCGGCGCCATCTCGAGCGCAAAGAGCGAGATGCTCTCCGTCGAGGCTTACCGCGCGCGGGTGGAGACATACGACGAAGAGATCGTGGCCCGCGCCTGGCTGCGCTACCAGGAGGCGCTCCGCTCGTCGTCCGCGCTCGACTTCGACGACCTGCTCGGCGAGACGGTGCGAATGTTCGCCCAGGCGCCGGAGGTGCTGGCGAAGTACTCGGGCCGCTTCCTGCACGTGCTGGTGGACGAGTTCCAGGACACGAACCCGGTCCAGTACGCACTGGCCCACGCGCTCGCTGCCGGATTCGTCGGCACCGAGCCGGATACGCCCCGGCTGGACGGTCCCGCCGGCGGCCAGGGCCACCGCAACATCGCCGTCGTCGGTGACCCGGACCAGAGCATCTACTCCTGGCGGTCGGCGGACATTCGCAACGTCGCGAACTTCGAGCACGACTTCCCGGGCCACGACGTCATCCTGCTGGAGCAGAACTACCGGTCGACGAGCCCGATCCTCCGGGCGGCGGACGCCGTCATCGAACGCAACCCGTACCGGACGCCACGCCGCCTCTGGACGGCCCGGCCTGGGGGCGACCTGATCACGACCTACGAGGCCTACAGCAGCGAGGAGGAGGGCGAGTTCGTGGCCTCGGAGATCGGCCGCCTCAAGACCGCGGGCCGCCGGTATGGCGAGATCGCCGTCATGTACCGGACAAACGCGATGTCGCGGCCGGTGGAAGAGGCGCTCGTCCGTCACCGCATCCCCTACCGGCTGATCGGCGGCGTCCGCTTCTACCAGCGCCGTGAGGTGAAGGATGTCATCGCCTACCTCCGCCTGGTCCACAACCGGCTCGATGAGGCGAGCCTTCTGCGTGTGATTAACGTCCCGGCGCGGGGGGTCGGCGACCGCACCGTCCAGCGGTTGCGCGAGTGGGCGCGGGAGATGGGGCTGACCGCCTGGGACGCGGCCGAGGCTGTCGCCCAGGGGCGGACCGACACGGGTGTGGGCGGCCGTTCGGCCTCAGGGGTGCGGGAGTTCGTGATCGCCATCAACGGCGTCCGTGGCCACCAGGACCTCCACCTCGCCACGCTGTTAGAACTTGTCCTTGAGGCCACTGGCTACCTCGAATACTTAAGCGTAAACGACCCTGAGTCGGCTGAAGAGCGGCTCGAATCGATCGACCAGCTTCGCGCCGTGATGGTCCAGTACGACGAGATGATGGGTGTCGAGGCCGAACTCTCGGCCTTCCTGAACGATGTGGCGCTGGTCGCCGATGTGGACGAAGTGGAGGGCGGAGCCAGTGCGGTCACCCTCATCACACTCCATAACGCCAAGGGGCTTGAGTACCCGGTCGTGTTCATGGTCGGCATGGAGGAAGGGGTGCTGCCCCACATCCGCAGCTTCGACGACCCGAAGCAGATGGAGGAGGAGCGGCGCCTCGCCTATGTGGGCATCACCCGGGCGGGAGACCTGCTGTACCTGACTCGCGCGTACCGGCGTTACGCCATGGGCAATTCATCGATGAACCCGGCCTCGCGGTTCCTCGGCGACATCCCGCATGAGCTCGTTCGGCCCTGGGGTTCGACGCCCCGGGGTGGCCTCCCGGCGCCGGGTGGCTACCGCGAGGCGGTGGCGCTCGCGCCCCCCGCGGAGGAGTTCGCGGCGGTCGCCCCCGAGTTCGAACCGGGCGCGCGGATCCGCCACGCGAAGTTCGGGGAAGGCGTGGTCACGGCGGCGACGGTGAACGGCGGGGACGTGGAGTATCACGTGGAGTTCGATGTGCTGGGCGCGAAGCGGTTGCTGGCCAGCTACGCAAAGCTGGTGCCGGCCTGAACTTCTCGTTGACCCGTGGACGGGGAGCCGGGGAAAGCGGGACGGCAGGACACCGCACAGGTGCGTTGGACGCCTTGCCAACGGCGGCCCCTGGGACGGTCCCTCCCGGCACCGGTGTATACTGGTGGCATGGCCGAAGCCGCTCATGTCCGGCGCCATGTGCGCCTCACTCCCGCTGAAGCGGAACGCCTCTCCCGCATCGCCCGCGAGAGCAGTCGGACCGAAGAGCGGCTCATCGCTTCCGCTGTCCGGATCTATCTTGACATCTGCGACTCGGATTCCAGCCGGGAGTGGGCGAGTTTGAGTGCGCCTGCGTTCGCCCGTGTTTGGGACAATCAAGACGACGCCGTCTACGACCACTGGCGGGATCTGTATGGCGTTCAAGAGGGCTGAGGTCGTCCTCGTCCCTTTTCCGTACTCAGACGCAAGCACGACAGGGGCGCGGCCTGCCGTTGTGCTCTCATCGCTCCATTATCAGGACGTGGAACCGGACATTATCGTGGCCGCGATCACATCGAACCTCTCAGGCGCGAGCGAGTTCGACTATCGCCTTGTCGATTGGTCCGAAGCTGGGTTGAGGCTTCCTTCCGCTCTTAAGCCGGTGATTGCCACCATCGACCCGAGGCGCGTTGTGCACGCGATCGGTCACCTGACGGCATCCGACCTTGCGGCCGTTGACGCCCGTCTGCGGTCGGCGCTCGGTCTTTAGTCCAGCGTCCCCCGCCAGGTCCGTTACGGTAGCTCAATACGTCCAGCCGCGTTCTCGTGGCCGGCGACGCGGCTTGTGGATTTCGGGCTTTCTCATGGAGAGAGAGCCGCTTCGGGGGTCGGAAGCGGCGGCCATATGCGCTACACTCAGGTTATGGCTTTCACCGTTGTGGACGTCGAGGACCTGCTGCGCGTACTCCGGGAGAACCCGGAGATGCGAGCCGCCGCGCGCCGCGAGATCCTGGGCGAGGAGTTGCTCGCGTTACCTGACCTGGTGCGCCAGAACAGCGCCGACATCCAGGCGCTGGAGCGGGTGGTCGCGCAGAACAGCGCGGACATCAGAGAGCTCCGCCAGATCGTCGAGGACTTCGCGCGGGCTGCGGACGTGCGCTTCAATCGAATCGAGGGCCGGACGGGCTCCATGGCGGGCCAGCTGGCAGAGCTGCGATGGGCCACGAACTTCTCGGGACGGTTCGGATCGGTTGTCCGGCGAGCGCGATTGGTCGTGCCCGCCGACCTGGAGCTGTTCGAAGCGGCCGACGAACAGGGAGCGATCTCTGAGGTGCAGGCGCGGGCGGTCCGGGAGCTAGATCTGATACTCCAGGGCGTGCGTGGTCGAGGCGCTCAGCGTGAAGAGGTGCTCCTCGCGGTCGAAATTTCGCTGCTGATCGAACGAAGCGACGTGGAGCGGGCCATCGCACGCGCAGAGACGCTGCGGAACGTCGGATACAACGCGGTGCCGGTCGTCGCGGGCGCCCGCATGGATGCGGCGCTGCGAGATCAGGCTGTGGCCCGCGGCGTCGAGGTGCTTCTCCACAGCGGCGACGTTGAAGAACCGGCGGCCTGACGGGGTCCTCGCGCTTCGCAAGGCTCAGCCGGCCGGTTTCGTCACCGTTCGCCTGAAGCGGTGTAGCCAGGCGGCGCGGCGGATAGGCTACACTTTCGTCATGGCTTTCACGGTAGTGGATGTCGAGGATCTGCTGCGCGTGCTCCGCGAGAACCCGGAGATGCGGGCCGCCGCGCGCCGCGAAATCCTGGGCGAGGAGCTGCTGGCGTTACCTGACCTGGTGCGCCAAAACACCGCCGACATCCAGGCGCTGACACGCCCCGCCGGGCCGTTACCGGTTCCCGTGCGGACGCTCGAAGTCTTAAGCGCGCGGATGGACGGACGGCTGAGACGCATTGAGAGCTACTTCGCCGAACGGCGCTGCCGTGACAACTTCGCGAGGCGATTCGGGGGGCTCATCAGCCGGGCCCAACTCCTCACTCCGCGGGACCTGGACCGGTTCGAGGATGCGGCGGAAGCAGGGGCGATCACCCCGCAGGCAGCCGAAGCTGTCCGGCACCTGGACCTTATCGTCGCTGGACGACGAGGCGATGGGACTGATCGGCGGGACGTTGTCCTCGCGGTCGAGGTTTCCCTGACGATTGAGCAGACGGACGTTGAACGGGCGGTGTCGCGTGCTGGGACGCTCGGTGAGGTCGGCTACGAGGCGATCCCGGCGGTCGCGGGGGCGACGATAGAGACGCGCTTGCGCGCGTCGGCCCTGGCCTCGGGTGTGCACGTCCTCCTTCGACCGGAAGACGTGCACGTGCCGGATGTTGCCTGATGGCGGCGGGCAGGATGCGTGATGACCACGGAGGGTGAATGGAAGGAACTGCTCGCAGGCCTGACGGTCGAAGAGTTGTCCGGCCTTTACCTCAGCCGTGAGGACTTCGACATGCAGGGCGCCTGCTACAGCCTCTTGCAGCGGCGGCCTGCGGGTCCTCTTATCAAGCACGGCAGGACACTCGCTGGGTCGGTTGCCGATGACGAGCGGCGTTTCGCGACGGATCTCCTTGGCCTGGGCATCCGTCGGCGGCGCCGTGGCTGGGAGTCGGCGTTGGCGTTGTTGGTACGTCTGATGGACGACCCGTCGCCCGATGTCGTGAGCGCCGCGGCGATGGCCTACGGC
>JBJXGC010000078.1:0-9605 GCA_046154545.1 Dehalococcoidia bacterium
CGGGTGCCGTTCGTCGCCCAGGACGGCCCGCCCTTCGAGGTGCAGCTCTCGGCCGCCTCGGCCTACCAGGGTGGGGCGCTCCGCGTCCGCACGACCGGGAGCGCGGGCGCCGCGACCGTGTTCGGCCGGACGTACCCTCTCCAGGCGGCCGGCGGGATACTCGAGGGGTATGTGGGGTTCGGCACCCAGGACCCGCCCGGTCCGGCCACGCTGGTCATCGCCACCACCGCGCCAGCGGCCGACGAGGCGGCCATCCCGATCACCATCCTCGAGACCGATTGGACCGTCGATTACATCACCATCCCGCCGGCGCCACCTCCCGACCCGGACGCGCCGCCGCCCCCGCCACCACCACCCGATGAGACGAACCTCCTCCCCCGGGTCTACGCCGGGCTCAGTGAGCGGAGGTGGCGGGAAGGCTGGATAGCCCCCCTTGCGCCACCCCTCCGCGTCACCGGCTACTTCGGCGAGCAGCGCTCCTTCAACGGCGGCCCGGTCCAGGGCCACCACGGCGGGACGGACTTCGGCGCCGATTTCGGCACACCCATCCTCGCCACCAACGCCGGCGTCGTCGTCCTCAGCGGCCACTACTACTGGCGCGGCAACATCGTGATGGTCGACCACGGCGCCGGAGTGATGTCGCTCTACGGCCACATGCAGGAGCGCGCCGTGGCCGAAGGCGACACCGTCGCCCAGGGCCAGACGCTCGGCTACGTCGGCTCCACCGGCCTCTCAACCGGCGCCCATCTGCACTGGGAGCTGGCCGTCCGGGGCGTGCTGGTCGATGGCCTTCGCTGGCTGGACGGTTCGCAGGGGTTCTGAGCGCACCCCCCCGGCGCCGATACGCCATGTCTATACGGGCATGGCGCACGGCCGCTGGAACGGCCCAGCACGCTATGGCAAGCTGAGCCATGGCGGCGCCCGGCGCCGGCCCCGGCAGAGCGGCACTCCTCGAAGGCCTACCACGAAAGGTCCCCACGACCGGTGAAGAACGCACAACGGCTCGCCTTCGCTACGGCCATCGCAACCCTCGTGCTCATCGGCGTCGGCGTGGTGGTCCGCGCTACCGGCTCAGGCCTTGGCTGTCCCGACTGGCCCACCTGCCACGGTGGCGTCGTCCCCCCCGGCCAGAAGCACGCCATCATCGAAATGTCCCACCGGGTCACGGCCTCACTCGTCGGGTTCATGGTCATCGGCGTCGCGTTCATGGCCTGGAGGCACTACCGGCACAACCGGTTCATCGTCGGCATCGCCTTCCTGACCGTCCCGCTCGTCGGGTTTCAGGGCTTGCTCGGCGCCATCACGGTGGTACGCGAACTGCCGCCGGAGATCGTGGCGACGCACCTGCTCACGGCCATGATCGTCCTGAGCTGTGAACTCGCCGTCGCCTGGGCCATGTTCCTCGAAGACCCCGATGCTCCCGCCCGATGGCGGTCACTGCCCCGGGCCGCCCGAGGCCGGCTCGGGCCGCTGGCGGCGGCCGCGATCGCCTGGCTCGCTGTCGTGCTCTGGGTCGGTGGGTATATGTCGGAGAGCGGCGCCAGCACGGCCTGCTCCGGCTGGCCCGCCTGCAACGGGTCCGTGCTCCCCGGGTCGGACAGCCAGGAAGTCACCCACATGCTCCACCGCTACCTCGCCGGCGCCCTGATGTTCCTGCTCATCCCGTTCATCGCCGTCGCCTGGCGGCGCAGACGGGACGTCCCGTGGAGCGCCGCCCTGGCGGTGGCCGGGGGCGCCCTCTACGTTGCCCAGGTCGCCGTGGGCGCCTTCAACGTCTGGCTCACCTTCCCCGACCCGCTGACCGTGCTCCACACGGTGATCGCGTCGGGGGTCTGGTTTACGCTCTCCAGCGCCGTCGTGCTCGCCTGGTACGTGCCCGCCACACCGCGACCGGTTACGCTTCTCAGCGGGAGAGAGGTGCCTGTTTGACCACGAACGCCCTGGCCCTCGCCCGTCCGTCGGTCCTCGACACCGTCCGGAACTACATCTCCCTCACCAAACCGGCGATCATCGTCCTGCTCCTGGTGACGACGGTGCCCGCCATGGTCGTCGCGGCCGAGGGCTGGCCATCGACCTGGCTCGTCCTGGCGACGCTCATCGGCGGCACCCTTTCGGCCGGTGGGGCGAACACCATCAACTGCTGGTACGACCGCGACATCGACGGCATCATGAAACGGACCCGCTCCCGGCCCATGGTCACGGGGGTGATCGAACCGTCCCACGGACTCGCCTTCGGGATCGGGCTCGGCGTCCTCGCCTTCGCCTTCCTCTGGCTCACCACCACCTTCGCGGCGGCCTGCCTCGCGCTCGCGGCCTTGCTCTTCTACGTGTTCGTCTACACCGTCTGGCTGAAGCGCCGCACGCCCCAGAATATCGTCATCGGTGGCGCCGCAGGCGCCTTCCCCCCGATGGTCGGCTGGGCGGCCGTCACCGGCGATGTCGCCCTCGCGAGCGTCGTTATGTTCGCCATCATCTTCTTCTGGACGCCCGCCCACTTCTGGGCGCTCGCCCTTCGCCTCAAAGACGACTACCAGGATGCGGGCGTCCCGATGCTCCCCGTGACGGACGGTCCCGAGGTCACGCGCGTGCAGATCGTGCGGTACTCAGTGCTCCTCGTCGTGGTCTCCATGCTGCTGGGGCCCGCGGCGGAACTCGGCTGGACGTACCTCGGCGCGGCGTTGGTCCTTGGCGCGGCCTTTGTGCTGTTCGCCGTCCGCCTCTGGCGCAGGCCAGCGACGGTCTCGCCCATGACCCTCTACAAGTACTCGCTCCTCTACCTGGCCGCCCTCTTCATCGCGATGGGCATCGACGCGGCCATCTAACTCGCGCGCCCGCCACCCCGTCAGCCTCAGCCAGGCTCGGTCGCGCTTGTTGCCCGAGCTTGCGCCGCCTTCTCACGGGCGCGTGCACGGTCGGCCCGGATAGCCGCCTTCTCCTCGTGTTTCACCCAGCCATAGGCGACGCAAGCGAGTACGACCAGGAACCCGAGGTCGCCACCCACCCACATGATGTACCCGGCGTACTCCTGGTCCGTCAGGGGCGAAGGCCCCCAGGTCCGGGTGGCGCCCGCGTAGTGGGGAAAAATCACGTTGGTCGCGTTCGCGATACTGACGGCCAGGAATGAGTTCTGCGGCATCTGCATGAACAGGTAGAGCAACCGGATCGGGTGGTTCATCCGCCAGGGCGACGGGTCGGCGTTGAGCGCCGGCCACCAGAAGAGCAGCGCCGCGGAGAGGTACAGCGCGTGTTCGGACCGGTGCAGCCACTCGTTTTCTAGGGCGCCGTTGAAGAGCGGCGAGAAGTGCGATATCCACAACACCGCTGCGAGGAGACCCCACGTCAGCACTGGCCAGGAGAGGGCCCGGAGCGCCTTGCTGTGGAGGAGCGGCAGGAGCACCTCCTTTCGGATCCGCGGCGAAACCCGGCGCAAGGCCAGGGTGATCGGCGAGCCAAGCAGGAGGAGCGGCGCGGCAACCATGAGGATCAGCAGGTGCTGCACCATGTGCGCGGCGAAGAGTTCGGTGTCGTACCGGGCGAGTGGAGACATGATCGCCAGGACCAGCGTCCCCAGGCCGCCCAGGAAGCAGGCCGTTTTCCGGACGGGAAACCGCGATTGCGGGTGGGCGCGGTTCACGGCCTGCACTGCCGACAGATAGGCCCAGGCGGCCACCATGACGGGCAGGATGAAGAACGGGTCGAACTCCCAGTAGCCCAGCACCCCTGGAAAGGTGGGCTCAGGCGCCCCGGCGCCGTGCCCGGCGGCCGCCCCGGGCGCCAGGGCCGCCGCCGCACCACCAAGGGCGGCCCACAACCAGCGTCTTCGGCCAGCGCCAGCGAGACGTCTTCCGTGTTCTTGCAACGGCTCGAGTGTGCCACACGCGGCGGCTTCAGCGAACGGCCGGGCGCCCCGTTGCGGCCCTCAGCGCCCCTTTATCCTTCCTTGACTGGCTTCGGGGCCGGAGCTATAACTCGATTGCGCAGCCGTTCACAAACGACTCTTGACTGCGTATGACCGTGCGCCGGGAGCGGGTGACCGACGGCCACAAGGGGGACGCACCGGGATGGGAAACGCCGCCAGGCGCTGGTCTTTCCGAACGGCCATCATTTTTGCGCTCGTGATGCTTCTTTCGCTGATAACGGCCACGTCAGCCTTCGCCGACGCCAGTGGACAACCGGCCGGGATCACCGAAGAAGCCGGGGACATGCACAACCTCTACTTGCTCGTGCTTGGCATGGCGCTGGTGGTCTTCGTCCTCGTCGAAGCCGCTCTCATTTTCATTATTTTCCGGTTCCGCAAGCAGAGCGACGCCCTTCCTCCGCAGACACACGGCAACAACGCCCTGGAGATCATCTGGACATCCATCCCGATCGTGATTGTCCTCATCCTCTTCGTGTTCTCGTTCGTCGTGCTCGTGCGCGTGGATGACAAGGCCAAAGCTGAAGACCTGACGGTCGAGGTCCAGGGTTTCCAGTTCTGCTGGTCGTTTACCTATCACCTCAACGACCTCGGGCGAGGTGGTGACAAGAACGCTACCGGCAATGTCGTTGAGACGCAGCCGAACTGTGAGGCGGTCGAGCCCGTCCTCGTGATTCCGGTGAACGAACCCGTCGAATTTAAGCTCAAGTCCACTGACGTTATTCATTCGTTCTATGTCCGCGACTTCCTCTACAAACTCGACGTGGTGCCCGGCCGGGACAACTCGTTCCAGGTAACGGCCAACGAGACCGGCACGTTCGAAGGCCAGTGCGCCGAATTGTGCGGCGCGAACCATGCCCTGATGCGCTTCAGGCTCCGCGTGGTCGAGCGGAGTGAATTCGATACGTTTATCAGCGAAAGGGCAGCCGCCAGCAAGGCGGCGGCCGCGGCCGTGAAAGACTAAGGCAGATTCGTTCGAATCCCGAGCCGCTCTTGAGCGGCCCAGGGGACAAGCGCCGGGGACGGCGGACGGGGCTGATAGACAGCCCGGGAGGACAGCGATGGCGACCATTGCGGCACCACGGACCACAGGCCTGAGCCGGCCTGCCGTGCTCGATTGGCTAACCACCGTCGATCACAAGAAGCTCGGCATCCTCTACCTGTACTTCACCATCTTCTTCTTCGCTGTGGGCGGCATTTTGGCGCTCCTTGTCCGCACCCAGCTGGCCGTCGCGAACAGCGGCGTCTTCGCCAACGACACGTATAACCAGATCTTCACGATGCACGCCTCGGCGATGCTCTTCCTCTTCATCATCCCCGTCTGGGCCGGCTTCGGGAACTACATCGTACCGCTCCAAATTGGCGCCATGGACATGGCCTTTCCCCGGATCAACGCCCTCTCCTTCTGGCTGCTCCCGCCCGCCGGGATCCTGATGTTCTCGGGCTTCCTCGTCGATGGTGGTGCTGCCCAGGCGGGGTGGACCGCCTACAGCCCGCTCGCCCGCACCCTGGGCACGGGCATGGACCTCTGGATCATCGCCGTCGTCCTCCTCGGCATCTCCTCGACGATCGGCGCCGCGAACTTCCTCGTCACCATGTTCCGGATGCGGGCCCCGGGCATGACGATGTTCCGGATGCCCATCTTCTGCTGGACGATGCTCGTGACCGCCGTCCTCCAGCTCCTCGCCACGCCGGTCCTGGCGGCCGCGCTCTCGATGCTCTACATCGACCGCAACTTCGGCGGCGGCTTCTTCGACCCGAACAAGGGCGGGAACGTCGTCCTCTGGCAGAACGTGTTCTGGTTCTACTCCCACCCGGCCGTCTACATCATGATCCTCCCGGGCATGGGCATCGTCTCCGAGATCCTGCCCGTTTTCGCGCGCAAGCCGCTCTTCGGCTACAAGGCCTTCGTCTTCGCGACCCTGGGCATCGGCGGCCTCGGCTTCAGCGTTTGGGCCCACCACATGTTCACCACCGGTGCGGTCCTCAAGCCGTTCTTCGGGTTCATGACCTTCATGATCGGCGTGCCGACGGGCGTCAAAATGTTCAACTGGCTGGCGACGCTCTACAAAGGTTCGATTACGTTCGAACCGCCCATGCTGTTTGCGCTGGGCTTCGTGAGCATGTTCCTCATCGGTGGCATCAACGGGATGTTTAGCGCCGCCGTCCCGGTGGACTTCGCCCTGCACGACACCTACTTCGTCGTCGCCCACATCCACTACGTGCTTTTCGGGGGGTCCGTCTTCGCGGTCTTCGCGGGCCTCTACTACTGGTTCCCGAAGATGTTTGGCCGGCGCTTGAGCGACAAGCTCGGCGCCCTCCAGTTCGCGCTGATGATGATCGGGTTCAACCTCGCCTTCTTCCCGATGCACCTGCTCGGCCTCGACGGCATGCCGCGGCGCATCGCCAGCTACAACGACGTACGAAGCTGGGAGATGCTGAACTCGCTCTCCACGGCCGGCGCGTTCTTGATCGGCGTCTCCATGATCCCGTTCATCATCGCCGTCGTTCAGGCCTTCCTTCGCCCCTCGGACCAGCCGGACGATCCGTGGGAGGGGAACACGCTTGAGTGGGCGACCACCTCGCCCCCACCCGTCCACAACTTCGACGAGCTGCCCGAAGTGCACTCCGAACGGCCACTGCACGACCTGCGCCACGGCGCCGCCGGCAGCAGCCACTAGACCCCCAAAACAGGACAGCAGGAGACAATATGGCGGCACATGGGACGGCGGTCGGGCAGAAACCGGGGCTGAGCAACGGCATGCTCGGCTTCATCCTCTTCGCCGCTTCCGAAGTGATGTTCTTCGGAGGTCTGTTCGCGGCCTACTTCATCGCCCGCGCCGATGCCGGCCAGTGGCCGCCCACCGATGTGCTGAAGAAACTCCAGGAATCCGGCGTCTCGGGCGAACATGTGAAGCTCGAACTCGAACTGTGGCTCCCGCTTATCGCCACTGTCGTCCTGGTGGTCAGCTCCGTCACCATGCAGCTCGGTGTCTGGGCCATCCAGAAGGGCAACCGCTCGGGACTGGTGAAATGGCTGACTATCAGCCTCGTCCTCGGACTCGTCTTCCTTGTCATGCAGATGTACGACTACTCACAGCTTGAGTTCAGCAGCCGCGACACGATCTTCGGCACGACCTTCTTCACCCTGACCGGCTTCCACGGTGCCCACGTCGCGGGCGGCGCCATCTTCATCTTCGTGGTGCTCATGCGTTCGATGGGTGGCCAGTTCTCGGCCAGCAACCACGAAGCCGTCGAAGCGTGCTCGTTCTACTGGCACTTCGTCGATGTTGTCTGGATCGCACTCTTCAGCATCCTCTACCTGGTCCCGGTGATCGCCGGCCGACACTACGTCATTACCTGATATCGACGGCTCAAAAAGAGGAGACGGTACGCATGGATTCACACAGCACCGGCCATGACGCAGAGGGCGAGAGCCACGGCATCCATTTGCCTGACCCCAGCGCATGGCCACTGATCATCGGCGTTGCCTCGCTGATCGCGGGAGCCGCCCTGGTCTGGTGGTCCCGCGACCGGAGCAGCGACATCGCCGGGCCGCTGCTCGGGGTCGCGCTCGCCGCCGTACTCATCTCCGCCGGCGGCTGGTCGTACGAAGATGGCCGCATGCGCCGCAAGGCTGAGCAGGGTCACGGCGCCGAACCGGCCGCCAGCCGCTTTACCCAGGTCCTCACCTTCGCCGTGGCCGATGGCCAGCTCGCCGCCGCACGGGCCAGTGGCAGCGGCGTCATCGCCCTGATCGAAGCGATGGACCTTCATGACCTTGAAGGCTTCCAGGACCTGCGGATCACTGTATCGCCCGCCGACGTCGGGCCCTCGCAGGTCCTCGTCGAAACCACCTGGAAGGGCCGCGAAGGCATCGAAGCCTACGACGCGACCCGCCAGACGTTCCTCGACCTTCTCACCGAACATCCGAGCCAGCTCGTCCCCGGAACGGCCCAGGTGTTCGACATGGAAGTCGTCCGCGACACGAAGGACACCTCGTTCAAGTTCGGGATGGGCGCGGCCGCCAGCCTGCTCACGAGCCTCGCCGTCGGTGGCTTCGCCGTCGGCGCCGGCCTTAACCTCTTCGCCAGCGATGCCGTGGGCGGCGGCGGCGAAGCCCCCGCTCCGGCCGACCCGTACTCCATCCGGGCTACAGACAACAGATTCAGCGTCAGCACGATCGAAGCGCCGCCCACGACCGAGGTGACGTTCACGCTCGTAAACCGCGGCATCGCCAAGCACAACCTCAACTTCCTTCAAGCCGAAGGCGGCGCGGAAATCGCGAAGACCGACCTCATCGACGGGGGCCAAACGGCGACCGTGACGTTCACGACGCCTGGAGAAGGCAGCTACTTCTTCGTTTGCGACGTGCACCCGGATCAGATGACGGGCACGTTCGTTGTCAGGGCCGGCGCCCCACCTCCAGGCGGCGCTGCTCCCGCCCCGGCGGCGGGCGAGGGTGGCGTCTCAGCCACCCCGGGCGCATCACCGACGGCGGCCAGGTAACGTGGCGGGCCTGGCGCCAGATGCCGAGCGCGGCCGGGAGGCCGCTCACCCTGAGCAAGCCGGTGGTCACCCCATTTGAGCATCGGCCGCGCACGTTCCGCTCATTCGAAGGCGCCGTCCGCCAGCAGCTCGACGTACTCGTCTTCGGTCAGCCCCAGCACATCGCGAAAGACATACTCGTTGTCTTCGCCCAGGCACGGCGCCGCCTTGGACAGCTCAGCGGGCGTCCGCGAGAGCCGGAACGACGGGCTATCGTAGGTACGCCGCCCCATCACCGTGTGGTCGAGCGTCCAGTAGTGCCCGCGGTGCTGCAACTGCGGGTCAGCGTGCATGTCCTCTGACGACTGCACGACGGCGGCCGGGACGCCGAACGACTGCAAGTGCTCCACCAGCTCAAAGCTCGTGTACCGCCGGACCACGGGCGCGTCCGGGCCTTCGCCCGGTTCCTCCCGCGGCTGGTCCTGCCGGCGGGTCGAGTCTTCCACCCAGAAACCGAGATGGCGGTCGATCTCTTTCTGCTCATTCAGCCGTTGCCACCGCCGCCGCATCCGGTCGAGGTCGCACCACTCGGGCCGCCCGAGGGCGGCTTTGAGCGCCGCCCAGTGCTCTTCGGTCGAGCAGGCGATCGCGATCCACCGGCCATCCTTCGCCCGGTAGCAGCCGTGGGGGGCCACCTCGGGGTCGCGGTTACCCATACGCATCTGTTCGTGGCCGTTGACGGTCCAGTCGAGGATTGCGGTCCCGAGCCCCTGGACGCCGGCCTCGAATTGACCGAAGTCGATGTACTGCCCTTCCCCGGTCCGCCTCCGGTAGTCGAGCGCGGCAACGAGGGCGATGGCGGCGAAGTGCGGCACGAGGAAGTCCGTGTAGGCGATGCCGGTGCCGATCGGGGGCCCATCCGGCCAGCCCGTGAGGTGGTTGAAGCCCGCCGCCGCCTGAAGGACGTGGCCGTAGCCCATGTAAGAGGCCCAGGGGCCAGTCTGTCCGAAGAGCGGCATCGCGATCATGACGACGTCCGGCCGCACCGCCCGCAGCGATTCGTAGTCGAGGCCAAAACGGGCCATCGTGCCCGGCGTGAACGACTCGGTCACGACGTCACACCGGGCTACCAGCCGTTTCAGGAGCTCGGGCCCGCGCGGGTGCTTCCAGTTCACCGAGATGCCCAGCTTCGAGCTGTTGA
>JBJXGC010000087.1:0-12774 GCA_046154545.1 Dehalococcoidia bacterium
CCGGTGAGCGTCTGGCGCACCTCTTCGGGCGCTTTCCAGAGCTCGCGGGCGACGTCCTGGTCGAAGTGCCAGCGGGTCTCGGTGATCTCGAAGCCGAGGGCGCGGTAGGCGCGGTGGGCGTGGCCCGCGAACGAGTTCGACGTGAGGACGAACGGGCGCCCGGGGCGCTGGGGCTCCAACCAGGTCATGATCGTTGCGAGCATCCGCCTGCAGAGGCCCCGGCCCTCGTATTCAGGCGGTACGTGCACGGACCAGAGGTAGACGCCCGCAGGGTCGTCCGGGTTCACGGACGCCCTCGCTACCGCCCGGCCGTCCTCCGTCGCGACGAAGTGCAGGTGCGGGCTCGTTTCCAGCATCTTGCGCAGCATGAGCTGGGCACGGAACCGATCGCGGAGATAGGTGAGGTCGAAGGCGTGGTAGGGGAAGCCGTGGGCGCCCCAGCCGGCCATCTCGCGGGCGAGCGCCTCATCCCAGGGGCGCAGGATGAGGCCGTGGCCGCTCAACCGGGCTGGTCTGCGCACGGTCGCGGTCACGCTCTACCCCTGGGGCGATGGGCGCCCGCGGCGATGTCGCGGGCAGTCTCCCGGCTATCAGCCTTCACGGCGGGCAGTATGGGGCAATCGTGGGGGACCTGTCAGTTGCTGGCCGTCAGCGAGCGGACGCCCCGGCTGGAGCGACCGCCGAAACCCCCACCGACCGGAGGCTGGAGGCAAGCCGTTCGACGCTGAACGGCTTCTGCAGCAACCCGGAGATGGAGTCCCGCATCGCATCGTCGATGTGGCCGGCGGCGGCGTAGCCCGTACAGATGATGATAGGCAAATCCGGGGCCACGGACTGGACAGCGTTGAGGACGTCTCGTCCGCCGAGGCCCGGCATCACGAGGTCCAGGAGCATCGCCGCGAATCGGCCCGGGCGGGCGCGCACAAGTTCAATGGCGAGCGCACCGTTGTGGACATCCATCACGTTGTAACCCAGTTTCGTCAGCGCCGCACTGGTCGCCCGGCGGACGAGGTCGTCGTCATCCACGATCAGCACGAGCTCCGTTGCCGGGTCCTCAGCCGAGGGCTGTGATCGGGCCTCCGCGCGCAAAGGGAACGACATGACGAAGGTGGCGCCCTGCCCCGGCTCGGAGGTGACGGTGATGTCGCCGCGGTGTCCGCGGGCGACGCCGTACGCGATGGAGAGGCCCAGGCCGGTGCCGGAACCCACGGGCTTCGTCGTGAAAAACGGGTCGAAAAGCCGGCCACGCACCTCGGCAGGGATCCCGGGGCCTGAGTCGCTCACGGAAAGCCGCGCCTCGCCGCGCTGGACCGTCAGCCCGGCCCAGATCGTCCCGCCGTCGGGCAGGACGTCGCGCGCATTCCAGAGGAGGTTCAGCAGTGCCTGCTGGAGTTGGACGAAGTCGCCTTCAATGGAGACCGGGTGCGCGGGCAGGTCGAGCTCGACGCTGATGTTCGCGCGCAGGGTGGGCCTGATGAGGGTAACCGTCTCGGTCACCACATCGCACAGGTTGAGTGGCACGAAGCGGGACATGCCGCCACGGGCGAAGGCGAGGAGGCGCCCGGCGATATCGGCCCCGCGGCGGGCCGACTGCTCGATGAGAAAGAGGTTGTCACTGTCCTCGGGGTCGAGCCTTGCGGTCTGTTTGAGAAGGCCAGCGAAACCGAGGATGGCCGTCAGGAGGTTGTTGAAGTCGTGGGCGACACTCCCGGCCATCAGGCCAAGGCTGCCCATCTTCTGCGCCTGGAAGAGCGCGCGCTCGTTCACTTCTTGCTCGGTCACATCCGTGAGCACGCCCGCCAGACCAGGCGATCCACCATCCGTGTCGAAGAGGGGCTCGTAGCGGGACTCGAAGATGCGGCCGGCAAGCTCGACCTTTGCTGAGAACGCCTCACCGGCGAGGCCGCGCCGAACGTGGTCGAGAAACCCGGGATATTCGCGAAACAACGCCGCTGCTGAGGCCCCGGCGGATGGCCGGATCTCCGGCGGCAGAAGCGCCAGCCCTTTGCCTGCGGCGACGGTATAGACACCCCGGCTGTCGATCGCCCACAGCAGAGCCGGCACGGCTTTGGCGAGGACCTCAAGCGCAGCGGGGGACGGTGGCCTTGCGAGCTCTCTACCCAAGGGACAACTCCTCACGGACTTCCCCCGCTCGCAAGGGAAGTCCACTCCTGACCTTGCTCACGAATCTAGCGTCTTATGGCGAAGCGAGAACTTAGTGAACCCCCTTACTTATGGAATCCCATTTGGGATACCCCGGGCGGGGCTTCTGCCCGTCCCCAACCATCGAGCAGGGCGACGACCGCACGCCGCATCGCGATGGCCGGATCCGCGCCCGGAAGGCGGAACTGGCCGGCATTGGCGAGCATGCTGAAGCCATGCACAAGCGCCCAATAGGCCTGAGCCAGGGGAGCGACGTCGGCCGGCGGTACAGCGGCCGAGACCGTGGCGAACAACGGCGCTGCCGCGCCCGCGCCGGGGTCAAACCCGGGCGACTGCCCATCCGGACACGGACCAAACATCAGGCTTATCAGTTCGGGGTTAGCCCCGGCGAAGGCACAGTACGCATCCGCCATGCCGAGCAGCGCCCCGGCCGTAGTGGCGGAGTCCTTCACGGCGCGGTCCAGCCGCTGCCCGAGCTCCCTTACACCCTCATCGATGAGCTCGGAGAGGAGGGCGTCGCGGTCACGGACGTGAAAGTAGAGCGAAGGGGCCTGCACGCCGAGGCGCCGGGCGAGTTCGCGCATGGTGAGAGCGGCCAGGCCCCGTTCTTCGAGGAGCGCCCGCGCCGCTGCCAGGACGGAGTGGGGGCCAAGCCGGGCCGGGTGAGGCATGCCTAACAGAATAAGGCTTGACCTCCGGAATCGCCAATCTTACAGTGTTAGTCATCAACCGTAGGAGGTGGGCAATGCCCGAATACGTCAGACCCGGCTGGTTCTCTCGAAGCGTGATCAACCTCGTGCCGGCCCTCGCGGCCCGGCTCGGAGTCAGCATGGGTGGTGCGTGGCTGCTGACCGTGAACGGGCGAAAGACGGGCGAGCCGCACTCCCTGCCGGTGAACCCGCTCACCCTCGGCGCCGCCCGCTACCTCGTCTCGCCCCGGGGCGACACACAATGGGCCCGCAACCTTCGGGCGGCCGGCCACGCCGACCTCCGGCTCGGACGCAAGACCGTGCGGGTGAGCGTGACGGAGGTAGCCGAGACGGAGCGGCCGGCGATCATCGCCGAATACTTGAAGCGATGGGGAAATGTAACGCGCAGCCATTTCGGGACGGTGAAGGACCCGGACGCGGCCGAACTGGCCCGGCTGGCCGCCCGCACCCCGGTCTTCCGGGCGGAGTGAGCAGGCATGGCACAGGCCCTGGAATATCCCAGGGCCTGCCCTGACGTGATTCGCTGTTGGGCGCTGAGCCTCCCCTCGGAGCTGCCGTTACTGCTGCGGCGGCGGCGGCGCCACGGGTGACGGCAAGACCGGCAGGTTCGCCGTCCGGTTGCCACCGAGGGCCTGGGCGAGGAAGGCTGCGAAGATACCTCCGCCGCCGTCTGCGCCGCCACCGACCATGATGTCAGGCGTGATGCGGAGGCCTGCGGCGGCAATCGCCTTGGCGACTTCGATCCCGAAGAGGTTCTGCTGCCCGACGGCTTCCTGCTGCTTGTCGTAAGCCTCGGCCGTGGCGTCGCCGACGGCGCGGATCCTGGACCCCTCGGCGTTGCCCTCGAGTTCGACGGCCCGGGCCCGCCCCTCGGCCTCGATGATCGTCTTCTGCCTCGTCTGTTCCGAAATCTGGACACCGATCTGGGCGGCGACCAATTCGATCTGCTTGTCGGCCTGGGCGCGGGTGTTCTCGGTCGCGATGCGCTGCTGCTCGGAACGCTGCTGCTCGATGAACATCGCCTGCTGCTGAGCAGCGATCACGCGTTTGGTCTGGATGTCCATCAGCTCCTTGGGCAGGATGATCTGGGAGATGAGGACACGCACGCACTCAACGTGGTACTTCTCAAGCTCCTCCCGCGCCCGGGATTCAGCTTTCTCCTGTTCAATGGCGCGGTCCTGCATGAAGGCCATGGCTTCCGTCGAAGAGGCCTGGTTGCGGAAGGAGGAGTCGATCATCGGGTGGATAACGTGGTCCACGAGGTTCTGGACGGAGCCGATCTTCGCCACCATCAAGGGCGCCTGATCCGGCCGGACGCGGATGATGACCTTCACGCTGACCTTCATTTCGAACCCGTCACGGCTGATGACCGAGAGCGGGTTGAAGAGCTGCACACGTTGACCGGTCGAATCCTGGGCCGGGGCCTGCTGGCCTTCGGGCACGAAGTTCTCTTCAGCCCAGTCGACTGTGAGGTTGGTCGTCGGGATGACGTAGGCGATATACGCCCAGCGGTTGAGGTAGTAGACGCCCGGGCCGGCAACGTCACGCTGGATGCCGCGGAAGCCCGTGGGCACCACGTACCGTTCCTGCGCGTCGAGGAGCCGCTCCTGGTCCGGGATCTGCGGCTCCGGGCCAACGTTCGAGACGAGGACGGCCACCTCACCGCGCTGGATGACGGCGACGTTGTCGAGCTTCACGTCGAACATGAGCGGGTTGATGTAGTAGGTGCCCGGCTTAAGCAGGTCGAACTGCGGGCCGCGTTGGCCACCGCTCGCGAGGAAGGCTGACGCGTCCTGGAAGTCGTTATGCCCCAGGACGCCCGCCGCGACGAGCTCGCCGCCGGGGAGCGGCGTGCCATCCTTGGCGGTCACGAGGCCGACCTGGTTCGCCTGGACCACCGCGGCCGACATCAGTTCGACGTTGAACATGTCGAGGTTGAGGCGATAGCGCCCGGGGAGAATGAGGTCGATCTGCGGCCCGCGTTGGCCGCCGTTCTGGATGAAGGCCTCTCCGTCCTGGTAGCTCGCATGGCCCTCAGTGGCGCGGGCGAGGAGCCGGCCTGGGGCCAGCGGCTCGCCATCGCGGGCGGTCACGAGGCCGACGGTGCTCGCCGGGATGACCAGCGCCTTTTCGACGCGGATGCGGAAGAGGTAGGTGTTAATCCGGAACTGCCCCGGCGGAAGGATGTCGATCTGGGTGCCCTTTTGGCCGCCGTTGCGGAGAAAACCCTCACCGTCCTGGAATGAGTCGTGGCCGGTGACGCGGCGGGCGAAGATGCGCCCCGGGTCCAGCGGGCGCCCGTCGATCGACTCGATCATGCCCACTTCGTCTTCGCCGATGGCGATCATGGGCGCTTTGCGGACCTTGTAGAGGAAGGGGATGAGGACGTGCAGGCCCGGCGCGAGGACGCGCGCCTGGATGCCGACCTCGCCGGCTGTCGCAATAACGCGGCCCTCGGGCAGGCCGCGGCCGATGTAGCGCCGCTCCAGGATGCCAACTTCGGTCCCACCGATGTTGACCAGAGCGCCCACCAGAGAGGCGAGCAGCCACAGGACGAGGAGGCCGCCGATGACGGCGCCGATCACGATGAGGAATGGCATGGTAAGTCAGGAACTCCGCGGCGAAGATGCGTCACCGCACGGCAAAGGCCCGGTGGGCGCCGATTAGCGCCCTACAACCGATCAGTACGAATGATACCAGATCGGCTTCGTGGCGGGCTATGCATCCCTACACCGGAGCTATGGATGAACGGTGGCCGCTGCCCTGACTATTCGGTCACGAAGATCTCCTGGCGACAGCGCTGTACCTCCATGGCAGGGTCCCCTGGCGTTCGCGGCCGTCCCGGCGGCCGGCTTCCGACGGGATATCCTGCCGCACACCGGCACGCGCGGCACCCTCTCCACCGCAGCCTGGCGGTGACAACGTGGCCGGCCCCAACCCAGCACTGCAGCCGTTCCGGCCGGAGTGGTATCCTTCATTACTGCACAGGCCTCGGCCCTGGCTGGAGTGACGTATGCGATTCGTCGTGTTTGGCGCGGGCGCCGTTGGCGGTGTCGTCGGTGGCCGGTTGGCCCAGGCGGGCCACGATGTCGCCCTGATTGCGCGGGGCGAGCACGGCGCCGCCATCCGGGCTCGGGGCCTGACCATCGAATCACCGGCGGGCGCCGCGACGGTGACCGTCGAATGCGTCGATCGGCCGGCCGACCTGGGCTTTCAGGCTGACGATGTGGTCATCCTGGGGATGAAGACCCAGGACACGGCGGCGGCCCTGGACGACCTCCTCGAAGCGGCCGGCGACGCCATCCCCGTGATCTGCGCCCAGAACGGGGTAGAGAACGAGCGTATCGCCCTCCGCCGCTTCGCCCACGTGTATGGCATGCCCGTGCGGCTCCCGGCGACGCATCTCGAACCGGGTGTGGTACAGGCCGATTCGGCCCCGTATTCGGGCGTGCTCGACGTTGGCCGCTACCCCGAGGGCGTCGATGACACCTGTGCGGCCGTCTGCGCGGCGCTCGAACGGTCCACATTCAGCGCCCGTCCCGAGCCAAAGGTCATGCGCCACAAATACAACAAACTCCTCGGCATGAATTTGAGCAACGCTCTCCAGGTCATCGCCGGCGATGAAGCTGCGGGCGCCGCGGACCTCATGCGGCGCGCCCGCGCGGAGGCTGCTGCCTGCTATGCCGCCGCCGGCATCGACTGCGCGACCGAGGAGGAGGACCGTATCCGCCGCGGTGACCTGATCAAGGTGGGGACCATCGAGGGACGCCGCCGGGGCGGCGGTTCCACCTGGCAGAGCCTCGCCCGCGGCAAGCGGGTGCTCGAAGTGGACTACCTGAACGGCGAGATCGTCATGCTGGGCCGGCTCTGGGGCGTCGCCACCCCCGTGAACTACGCGCTCCAGCAGGTCGCCAACCGCCTGGCGCGGGAAGGGCAGCCGCCGGGAGCAATGACGCTGAGGGAGTTCGAAGCACAGGTCCAGCCGATCACCGCAGGCGAAACCCGTGAGTCAGACTGATGCCGAAGTGGCCCTGGAAACGCCGCCCCCGCTCAGGCCCACCGGAGTCGTCTCGCGTGGCTGAGGCACACTTCGCCCTCAGCGACCGCGGGCAGCGCCGCGCCACGAACCAGGACCGGGCCCTGACGAAGGAGCTCCGGGATGGCTACACCCTCCTTATCGTCGCCGACGGTGTAGGTGGCGCCGCTGGCGGCGAAACGGCCAGCTCGGAGACCGTGGCCGCGATCGTCACTTCGCTCGAGCAGGAGTGGATCGGCGACCCTGAACGGGCCCTCCTCGATGCCGTCACCGCCGCCAATCAGCGTGTCAGGGAGATCGCCAGGGCCGACCCCAAGATCGCGAACATGGCAACCACGCTCGTCGCGGCGCTGATGGCCGGGCGCGAAGCATGGATCGTGAGCGTCGGCGACAGCCGCGCCTACCTCGCCCGCGATAGCACGCTTGAGGCCCTGACGGAGGACGACAGTTGGGTCGCCGAGCAGTTGCGCGCCGGTATCCTCTCCGAGGCCGAGGCCGCCAGGAGCCCCTACCAGAACGTTGTCACGAAAGGGATCGGCGTGGAGGAACAGGTCACCCCCCTGGTCATCGGCCGCACACTTCAGCAGGGCGAAACGCTGCTCCTCTGCTCCGATGGCCTCTACCGCGTCGTCAACGACACCGACATCGCCAGGACCCTTCAAAACCGGACGTTGCGAGTGGCCGGCGAGATGCTCGTCAAAATGGCGAACGAGGCGGGGGGCCCGGACAACATCTCCGTCGCGCTCTATCGCCACGCCACTGCGGGGAACGACGATACGACGGTGCGGGCGGTCATCGGCCGGTAGCAGGGGCCGCGCACCGGGCGTTATCCCTCCTCGGCTTCGGGGGGGTGCTCTTCCCAAAACACGGGCGTGAGGACCTGGGCGCCGCGGAAACCTTTTAGCGTCACCTCCCGCCCTTCGCCGAAACGGAATTCGCCCGCCACCGATACCAGTTCACGGAGCAGGGACGAGATCAGGATCTGCCCCCCATGGGCCTCTCCCATCACTCGCGCCGCGAAACTCACCGCCGACCCGAAGATGTCGTTCTCGTCCCAGAGGACTTCGCCCACATGGAGGCCCATGCGCACCCGCACCGGCCCGAAGTCGCTGGTTGCGCCGGCGAGCCGGCGCTGCCCCTGGACGGCGCAGCCGATGGCATCGCGGGCGCTGGCGAACAGCACCAGAAAGCCATCACCGATCCGCTTCGCCTCGCGGCCGCGGAACTCGCGAAACGCCTCGCGAAGGACAGCGTTGTGGGCGTTGATGACCTGGAACGCATCCCGCTCACCGAGCTCGTTCACCATCGAGGTAGACCGCTCGATGTCCGTGAACATGATGGTGAGCGTCCCCCCGGGGCCCAGGTCCTGTCCCTGCCAGATGCCGCGCAGGCCACGTCCCGAGAGCGGGCCCTCGTTCGTGTGTGGGCGGGTGTCGTGGTCGGCCGGGAAAACGACGGTGCCGGCCGCCGACCGATCACCATGCACGTCGATCGTGACGTCAGCCACGGCGATGCTGTCACCCGGGTTGAGTGCGGTCGGTGCCGTCACGGGTTGGCCGTTGATCGTGACCGGGTTGCGGCCGCCGAGGTCGGCAATGCGCCAGCCGCCGTCGCCGTCCGGTTCGACCCGGAAATGGCGGCGCGAGACGTACGGACTCGCGAGCTGGACGTCACAGCCAGCGTCACGCCCGAAGACCACAGCGCTCGATTCGAGCACGGCGTCGAGGGGCGATTCGCCAGGGATGTTGATAGTGAGCGTCAGTTGCATTTCAGGTGTAGCCGCGACCATAAGAGGATAGGGAGGGACGCGACCGGCCACAAACGACACTCCTTTGCCTGTCACCCCTGGCGCGGATTGGGGCCGTTGGCACGCAACGGTTCACGGTTCAGACGGTAAGTAGGCGGCGGCGCAGGATGTCCGTTTTCGCGTCCCCCTTTGAGCCTTTCGAACCGTTGCCTCTCAACCTGCGGCTTGCTGAGCGCCCGTTCGTTATGCTCTCACCGGCATATTGCAGCCCCACCGTGACACCCTAAGATTATCCCTCATACCCGGGCCACCACACCCGGCTGAAGGAGTGTGCTCAATGGCGGATGCCGTCGCGGAAAAAGGTTATACCGGCAAGATGCTCAACGTGAACCTCACCACCGGTGAGATCACGGTGGAGCGGCCGGACGATTCGCTCTACCGCCAGTACCTCGGCGGCTACGGGATCGGCGCCCGGATGCTCTGGGACCGCGTGCCCAAGGGCGCCGACGCGCTGGGGCCCGACAACATGCTCGGCATGTTCCCGGGGCTGCTCACGGGGACGCCCCTGTTCGGCCAGCGCTGGCAAGTCGTCTGCAAGAGCCCGCTGACCGGCGGCTGGGGCGACGCCAACTGCGGCGGCGACTTCGGCGGCCAGCTCAAGCTCGCCGGCTGGGACGGCATCATGTTCTTCGGCAAAGCCGCCACCCCGAAGTACCTCGTCATCGACAACGATAAGTTCGAACTCAAGGACGCGGGCGACCAGTGGGGCCAGCTCGCCATCCAGAACGAATCCATGCTCAAGCAGCGCCACGGCAAGAAGGCGAGCGTCGCCAACATCGGCCCTGCGGCTGAGAAGCTCTCCCTGATCACCGGCGTCTGCAACGACCATGGCCGCCTTGCAGCCCGCTCGGGCGTCGGCGCCGTCATGGGCTCGAAGAACCTGAAGAGCGTCGTCGTCCTCGCCGACCGCAAGATCATCGCCCAGACACCGGAGACCATCAAGATGCTCCGGGCCAACCTGGACGACTTCGTCAAGCCCCTGAAGGACTTCTTCCACACCTTCGGCACCACCGGCATCACGGCCGCCAGCGCCCTCAACGGCGACTCGCCCGTGAAGAACTGGGGCGGCGTCGGCATTATCGATTTCCCGGACGCCCCGAAGATCGACGGCGGCTCGACGATCAACCCGAAGATGGTGAAGAGCTACGGCTGTTGGCACTGCCCGATGGCCTGTGGCGCCGAGTCGGTCGAGAGCACGAACGAGAAGTACCCATACCCGCTCCACACCCATCGTCCCGAGTACGAAGCCATGGGCGCCTTCGGCACCATGAACCTCATGGCCGACCCTGACGCCCTGATCTACGCCAACCACCTCTGCAACGAGTACGGCTTCGACGTGATCAGCGCCGGCGTCGCCATCTCCATGGCGATCGAGTGCTACCAGGCGGGCATCATCACCCGCGAGGACACCGACGGGCTGGAACTCGACTGGCGCAACGACGAAGCCATCATCGCCATGCTCAACCTCATGGGAGAGCGCAAAGGCATCGGCGACATCTTCGCCGACGGCGTGAAGGTCGCTGCCGAGAAGCTTGGCCGTGGCGCCGACAAGTTCGCCATGCACATCGGCGGCCAGGAGCTGCCGATGCACGACCCGAAGCTCCAGCCGGAGTACCACACCACCTACAAGATCGACCCGACCCCGGGCCGGCACACCCAGTACGAAGGAAACAAGCGCCTGGGCAAGATCCCGCCGGCGCCCAAGGACTTCAAGGACTACGCGAACCGCGGCGAGCACCACAAGGGCGCCAGCGAATATATGCACGTCGTCAACTCGGGTGGTATGTGCCAGTTCATCATGATGGCCGCGAACACGGCCAACATGCCGAGCTGGTTCAACGCCGTCACGGGCTGGGACATGGGCGTCGATGAGATGCTCGAAGTGGGCGAACGCATCGGCAACCTCCGCATGGCCTACGAAGTGCGCGAGGGCGGCAACCCCCGCAAGCGCGCCGTCCCCACCCGTGTCACGGGCGAGACCACGGAAGGGACCCACGCGGGCCCGCTCCTGGGCGTCAAGCTCGACACGGAACTGCTCGAGACCGACTACCTCAAGGCCTGCGATTGGGACACGGAGACGTGCGTCCCTTCAGCCGCGAAGCTGAACAGCCTTGGCCTGAAGGAAGTCGCGCTGGCGCTCCACTAAGCCAGCAACCAGCACCACGAAAGAGAGGGGCCGCATCTGCGGCCCCTCTCGTCGTCCAGGGCGTCAGGATCTTCTACGCAGCAAATATCGCCGCCACCGTCTTGAGAGCAGTGGCGACAGCCGGAGCGTGTGGCAGAAGCGCCTTGAACTCCTCCCAGATCGCTCTGAGCACGGCCCGTTTCCGGCCCGGCTTGCCCGCCTCTTCCGTGAACGTTGTCAGAAGTTCCGCCGCGTCGCGATTCGGATGCCGCGACAGGTGGGCCGCAAGCTCGAGGAGCGCCGCCTGGACAGCCGGTCCGTGCAGCTCCCCGACGGCTGTCAACGCGGCGGGCGAGAGGACGCTGTCCACGTTCACCTGCCTGACGTGCCCCACACTGCCGCTGCCAACATTGGCACCGGGAGAATTCTGGATGGTGACCGGCGCATTTACATTCGTTACCCGGTTCACATGTGCCATGCGGTATGCTCCTGACGTGGCCGTTGATGGAGATTCACCCTGCTCGACCACTTCCAACATTGGCGCCAGCCGAATTCGAAACCGTCACCGGGGCGTTAATGTTCGTCACGTACTTTTCGCCATTTTTGACGTTAATGGTCACCTTTCCGGCGTAATCCCTCGACCGCATCACCGTTCCCAGTTCGTTGATAATTGCATCGACGATCTGTTCGTCCGTAGCGACTCCCACTTTTCCCGTGCCAGAATTCGTTTCAATTCTGACCGCGTACCTCTTGCGGCGGAGGAGCGCAGCAACGAGGAGGAGTACGAACAGAAAGCCTACCCCTGCCGCCCCGATAATCGGTGCAGCTATCTCTTCAGTCGCTGAGGGCACGTACACGGCCGCGCCCACCACCAAGAGCATCAGGACGTACAACCAGAGGTTGTTCCGGCGCACCCGGTACTTGCTTATGCTCGTCAAGTTCGCGACCTGGAAGATCTGATGACCCCAGACCATCACGTTGTTCTCGATGCTGATAACGCCGTCATCGCGGTCGGCCATAGAGTGCCACCCTCAACGCGCCTCCAGCCTTAGCGAGGCCCAGGTGCTTGAGCACGTTGCAGCCGCCAGTTTGGCCCGCACGCGCGCAGATGTCTATGGCGCATATCACACATCCCTGCGCACGTGCGTGGCGGTAGCCTCCCGAACCTACGTCCTCTCCAGCCACGGGAACGCCGGCGGCGGGCCGGACACGTCCCAATCGGCGTAGGTCTCGACCTCCGTGTGGGCGACGAGCGGCGGACGTTCGGCGATCAGTTCGCGGCCAGGCCCGTCGGCATAGAGCCGTTGGAACTCGTCACGCATCTCCGCTTCCGTTTCGTGGATGGTGAGCCAGATGCCGGCATCCTCGCCCGCAGCGTTCGTGGCCGCATATGGCCCCCCGGCGCGGCGGACGCCAGCCGCGTCCCAGAGGTCGAGGATGCGCTTCGCCCAGGCCCAGTAGGCGTCGGTCATTCCCGGGGCAATCGTGGCCCGCACAACGCGCAGGTACACCTACTCCACCACGTCTGTCTTGCAGGGCGGCAGGATGCTGAGGTGGGCCATGTCCTTGCCCGGCTGAGCCCCGTGCCAGTGCACCGTCCCAGCGGCGACGTGGACGATATCCCCGGCGGTTACCTGGTTCTCGACGGTGTCATCGGCGACGATGCCGTGGCCTTCCGTTATGTAGAGAATCTGGTCAGCCGTGTGGGTGTGGCGCTTGTTCTTGCCGCCCGCGACAAAGCGGACGAGGGTCACGGTCACGGCCGGGCTCACCTCGGCGGTGACGAGCGGCCGGGAGCGGACATCCCCAATGAAGATCGGGGCGGTGGCCGGCTTCTCCTGGGAATCATCTTTTCGTGCGACGTGCATGGCGGTACTCCTCCTTCGATGTGGAGCGAGAGCATACCCGGTTGGGCCGCCCGGCCGTATCCTTC
>JBJXGC010000095.1:0-3722 GCA_046154545.1 Dehalococcoidia bacterium
GCCGGATCGACCTGGAACCTCGATACTGACTTTGGGACGCTCGACCTCCTGTTCGAACCAGCCGGGGGCGGCTCGTATGAGGACCTGGCGGCGCGAGCCCAGCCCACTGAAATCGGCGATGGCCTGACCGTCATGGTGGCCGCGCTTGAGGACCTGATCGCGATGAAGGAGGCGGCCGGGCGGCCGAAGGACCTGTTGGTGCTGCCCATCTTGCGCTGGCTGAAAGTGCGCGAGGAAACGGACGCGTGACCGTTCGAACGTAGACGCCGCTGGCGCTATCCTTACCGCCTGATGATCCCCCGTTATTCACGCCCCCAGATGGCGGCTCTGTGGACCGACGAAGCGAAGTTTCAGCGGTGGCTCGATGTCGAAGTCGCAGCCTGCGAGGCGTGGGCGGAGCTCGGGGAGATCCCGGCCGAGGCGGCGGCGAAGATCAAGCGGGACGCAAGCATCGACCTCGACAAAATCGCCGAGTATCTCGCCGTCACGCACCACGACGTCACCGCCTTCCTCCGGTCCGTGGCCGATTCGCTGGGCGAGGAGGGGCGTTATGTCCACTATGGCCTCACGAGTTCGGATGTCTGGGACACGGCTACCGGCCTCCAGCTACGCGACGCCTGTGACCTGCTCCTGAAGGACGTGGACGCGCTGTCGGTGGTGCTCGAACGCCAGGCAAAGGCCCACCGCGCGACCCTCTGCACAGGCCGGACGCACGGCGTGCATGCCGAACCGATGACATTCGGGCTGAAGATCGCGGTCTGGGTCGATGAGATGCGCCGGAACCGCAAGCGGCTCGAAGACGCGCGGACGGCGATCGCCGTCGGGGCGCTAAGCGGCACGGTCGGGACGCACGCCTCGGTGCCGCCGCGGCTCGAAGAGATCGTCTGCGAGAAGCTTGGCCTTGGCATCGAAGCGGCCTCGACCCAGGTGATCCAGCGCGACCGCCACGCCCAGTTCATCACAACGCTGGCGCTGATCGGCGCCTCCCTCGAGAAGTTCGCGACGGAGATCCGGGCGCTGCAGAAGACGGAGGTGCGCGAGGTGGAGGAGCCGTTCGACGAAGGTCAGACCGGTTCGAGCGCCATGCCACACAAACGGAACCCGGAGAAATGCGAGCGCGTGACCGGCCTGGCGCGGGTGCTCCGCGGCTACGCCGTGACGGCGCTGGAGAACGTGGCCCTCTGGCACGAACGGGACATCAGCCATTCATCGACGGAGCGGATCGTCTTCCCCGACGCGACCCTCGTGCTCGACTACATGCTGGCGATGTTCACCGACATCATGGACCGGCTGATCGTCTATCCGGACCACATGACGCAGACGCTCGAGCGCTCCTTCGGGCTGGTATTCTCGCAGCGGGTACTGTTGGCCCTCATCGCCACCGGGATGAGCCGCCAGGACGCCTACGCCATCGTCCAGCGGAACGCGATGGAGTCATGGAAGGGACACCGGCCGTTCATCGAGGTCCTGCTGGCTGATGCCGCCGTGACCGGGCGGATGGACGAGGCCGCCCTGCGGGGGCTCTTCGACTACGGGTACTACCTGGAGAACGTGGAAGCGACGTTCGCCAGGTTGGGGCTGTGACGAGTCCGGCGGGCGAGCCGTCCGACCCGGCGGCGTCCTCCGCCCCAACCTGGTACGAGGCGCTGGAAGTGCCGCCATGGGCGTCAGCGGCGGAGATCACGCAGGCCTACGAGCGGCGGAAGCTGCTTCTGGACGTGCCACCCGACGGTCCCCCTGCTTCGCCCGAGGCGATTGGACAACGGGGCCTCATCGAAGAGGCGTACCGCGTCCTCGCCGACCCGCAGCGGAGGGCGCAGTACGACCGGGTGCGGGGCTTTACCGGCACGGCGCCAGCCAGCGCCGCGCCCGCCGGTGGAGCGATCTCGGCGCGCCGGACGGTTGCCGAGGCCTGGCGCCTACTGGTGAGGCATCCCGCAGCGATTATCCTCCCGCAGCTCGCAGTGGAAGCGCCCGTAGCCCTGGTGCTGTCCGCATTGACGACCATCCTCTGGTTCACCGCATTCGCGAATGAGCCGTTCATCGTCGTCACCGAAATCACGCGCGACGTGGCGGCGGGCTTGATCTTCACGCTCGTGGCAGTTCAGGCGGCGACCATCCTCTTCAGCCAGGTGGCACGAGGGGCGACCATCCTGGCGGCAGCGGCGGCCTTTCACGGCCGGCCGCAACCGGTGGCGGCGTCGCTAGACCCTGCGTTCACCCGGATGGGCGGGCTGATCGTCCAGGCCCTCATCCTTGGTGCGGCCCTCGTTAGCCTCGCTGTGAGTGTCGTCGGGATCGTCCTCTTGCCGTTCGCCGCGGCTCGTTTTGGCGTTTCGACCGAGATATTGCTGCTCGAGAAGCGGGGACCGATTGCCGCGCTTCGCGGGAGCTGGCAATTGATGTCCGGCCAGGTATTGCGCTTCCTCGTCACGATCATCCTGGCCATCCTGGCCGCGGTCGGGCCGTTCCTCGTGATAACGCTGCTGCTCGAATTGGGCATCGCCGGGGACCGTGACCAACAGGTCATCACCTACGGCATCGTCTCATTCGTCCAGGTGATCCTGCTTGCCCCGGTCGTCGCCTTCCTGACGACCGTGACGACCCTGTTCTATCTCAAGGTAAGGAGTACCGTCGATGCCCAGCCTGCTGCTTGAGTCCGACCTTCCGGGGCGCACCCACCGGGGCAAGGTGCGCGACACCTACGACCTCGGCGATCGCCTGTTGATCGTCGCGACCGACCGGATCTCGGCGTTCGATGTCGTGCTCCCCACCGGCATCCCGCGCAAGGGCGAGGTGCTCACGCGCCTCTCGGCCTGGTGGTTCGGCCGGATAGACCGGGTTGTGCCGCACCACTTCATCGCCGTGTTGACAGCGGAGAACGCGGGCGAGGTGCCGTTGCCGCTGGATGAACGCTACTACGGCCGGTCGATGATCGTGCGCAAGGCGAAGCGGCTCGACGCCGAGTGCATCGTTCGGGGCTACATCACCGGCTCGGGTTGGAAGGACTACCAGCGCAGCGGCGCGGTCTGCGGGATCCCGCTGCGGGACGGGCTGCGCGAGTCCGAACAGCTGCCCGAACCGATCTTCACCCCCTCGACCAAGGCGGACGTGGGCCACGACGAGAACATCTCGTTCGAAGAGCTCCAAAAACTCCTCGGCGACGACGAAGCACAGGCGGTGCGGGTCCGTTCGCTGGCCGTGTACAACTACGCGCAGCAGGTAGCACTCGAACGCGGCGTGATAATCGCGGATACGAAGCTCGAGTTCGGGATCTGGAACGAAGAGGTGATCCTCATCGACGAGGTCCTCACACCCGACAGCAGCCGATTCTGGCCGCTGGAGGGGTATCGGGCCGGCGGCGCCCAGCCGAGCTTCGACAAACAGCCCGTGCGTGACTGGATGGCGGGCAGCGGCTGGAAGGATGGCGACCCTCCGCCATCAATGCCAGCCGAGGTCGCCGAGGCGACGAGCCGACGCTATCTCGACGTCTACAAGATGCTGACCGGCGAGGAGTTGCCCACGTGAGTAAGGACAGCCGCGCCCCGAAAGATCCAAAGGACACCAAAGACGCGAAAGAGCGCCTCTACCAGGCGCGCGTCTTCATCTCGTTGAAGCCGACGGTGAACGACCCCGAGGGTAAGACGATCGCCGGCGCCCTCGCGTCGCTGGGTTTTGGGGGCGTGGACGGGGTGCGTTCGGGGAAGTACTTCCAGCTCTCC
>JBJXGC010000111.1:0-3223 GCA_046154545.1 Dehalococcoidia bacterium
GAGCGTCGCGGCTACATGCGTCCGATGGTCTTGTCGCTGCCGCCGGTCCGCTTCCACGGCGTGCCGCACGCTGCGATACTCCGCAGCGTCGAAGGAGGACACCGATGGCCGATGACACCGTAGCCCGCCTCCAGCAACAGTGCGCCGGCTTTTTCGGCGAACTGCTCGGCATCCGGTTTGTCTCAGCGGAAAAGGACCGTCTCGTCGCGGAGCTGTTCGTGCGCGACGACCTTCGCACCGTGCCCGGCGTGATGCACGGCGGCGCCATCATGGGCTTCGCTGACTCCCTCGGCGGGCTGGCCACGGGGTTGAACCTCCCGGACGGCTACGGCACGACCACGATCGAGTCGAAGACCAACTTCTTTAGCGCCGCGGCGGCGGGGACGACAATCCGGGCGGAGTGCGTGCCGCTGCACCGTGGCCGCCGGACGATGGTCTGGCAGACGACGGTCTACACGCCGGAGGGGAAGATGGCGGCAATGGTGACCCAGACGCAAATCGTCCTGGAGCCGAGGTAGAGCCAAGAGCGCACAGGGCAGCCGCTGGCGTGGACACGGTCTGATCGGGCGGCGATAATCGCAGACGATCCAGCTGGCCACCCGGGGCCATCTGACATAGTGATCGCGGTTCGCAACCTGACGGGCGCGCCGTGAAAGCGTTGCCACGCTCTACCGGGCTGGAGGGACCGCAATGGCGGCGAACCGCGAAGTGCCAGCCCTGAGGCGACATTCGAACGGTGGGAGCGACGAGACGTTCTTTCCGTTGGGAGACGCGGCGCGACTCGCTGGCGTTACACCGCTTCGCCTTAAGCGTTGGGTCAGGTTAGGAGTTGCTACTCCCACGCAGCATATCGTTGCGCCCGGGCGGGAAGTCCTCACGCCTGGGTTCTCGCTTGCAGATGTGGGCTACCTCCATTTGCTACGTCATCTCGTGGACAAAGGCCTTGATCTCGACCACGCCGTGCGAATTCTCTATCACTTCATCGGACGGTTCGGCCCGCCCGGGCCGAAGTGGCACGATGCCGTCGGGGGGCGCGGCGGACCGGGAAGGGCTGGCGTCGTCGCATACGCGCCGGATGCGTGGCTCGGAACGTTGGCTATCCCCGGACGCGAAGGTGCGGGCCAACGCTACTTCAATCTGGCTCGCCGGGCGGGCCGAACCGGCCGTGGAACGCGCCGCCCGGGTCGGCGACGGGCTGATCATCGCGGGCGCGCCCGACCTGGCCGGGATGTATCGCGAGAAGAAACAGGCGCTGGGCAAGACAGGCCCGGACAACGTCGCCACCTTCGCCTGGGCGCTCCCGGCGGAGGACCCGGGCCGCGCCTGGGAGGAGTGTGGGCCACACACGACCTACCGCGCCAGCAACTACGCCAACTGGTACGGGGCCGCCGCTGACCTCCAGAGCGACACGACCTGGAACGCCTCGCTCGACGCTGGCCTGAACCCCGGAGCCAGTGCCCGGATGTTCACCTCGGTGGACGCGACGATCGCCTCGCTGAAGGGGATGGAGGCGGCCGGGATCACCTCGGTGCTCTACTTCGCGACATTCCCGGGGATGCGCCCCTCGGCCACGATCCCCTACTTCGAGACGATGGCGAAGTATGTGCTGCCGGCGATGAGGTGAGGCGATGATCGTCGGGCGGGTAGGGAAACCCGGCCCGCCCTGAGCGTATCCTTCAATCCATGTCCAGGAAGACGACTGGACGGCCTCCTGGTCGGCCGCCGCATCCCGAACTGCTCACTCCCTCGGAGCAACGCGTCCTCGAATGGCTCCGGGACGGGCTGACGAACGCGGAGATAGCAGTCCGGCTTGGGATCAGCCCCGACGGCGTGAAGTACCACGTCTCCAACATGCTTTCGAAGCTGCACCTCAGCGGGCGGGAGGAGCTTGCACGGTGGAAGCCGCCGCGGTCGGCTCCGGCCAAGCGACTCTGGTTGCCGGTCGGACTGGGCTCGTTTCTCGCGGTTGCGGGCGGGGTGGCTATAGCCGGCATCGTGTTCTACCAGGCCGGGGACGAACCGAGCGCCGCGGCGACGCCGGCCGCGGTAGCCCAGGCGGCGACGCCAACGCCCGGTATCCAAAGTCCGATGTGCGCGCCGCCAGACGTCGCGCTGAGCATGAGGGTCGAGCCCTGGTTTGGAAGTAACCTGATTACGGTCGAGTCCGAGAATCACGGCCCGGCATGCCTAAGCGGCACCGAAGTCAATATTCCCGGATTCCCGACATCAATGATCGGCTTGCCGCCGTTCACTCGCTCGCGGGGGAGCCAGGACGCGGTCCAACTGGTATGGGACGGGGGCTGCGCGCTCGCCGGCCGTGTCGCGGACCTCACCGCCCGGGTCGGCAGCGCCAACACAACGCTGAATGACGTGCCAGCACGGGGCTGCGCCCGGGCTGAAGGCGATGCGCTCTTTCCCGTCCAGAAACTTGACCCGATCGATGTGCCATGGCTGAACTCCTGCTCGACGGCGCAGCTCAGCATGGAGGCGGAAGTGGAATCCAGCGGTCCCGCGGTCGTCGTGTCGGTACGCGTGGCGAACAGTGGGGCGCCCTGTCGCCTGCGGGGAAGCCTCACACTGGAGGTGCTCGACGAGGGCGGAGACCGCGTCACCCGTATCTTCGCGAACCCGGACACTGTGGGTGTCTATGCGGACGTGGCCGGGGAGTTGGGAGCGCCGGCATTCGCATGGGAGAACTGGTGCGAGCCAGCGGGCCGCTTCGCCATCCGCCTCACGCTCGGTGGGCTCTCAACGACGACCAGCACGAGTCCGCCGTCGTGCGGTGTCGGGCCAGGTATGGAGTCGCAGCTGCGATCGACGCCGGGTGCGCGGCTGCTCGTGCCGCTTGCCAGAGAACTGACGCTTCCAGCCGAGCCGTGAGTCGGCGCAGGCGCTCATTGGCCGCGGACGGGCAGGCGCGAACGGCTGGTCGGTTGCCCCGTTCACGCAGAGCGGTGACCGCACCTGGCAGCCCCGGTCTCGAAGCGCGACTGACCGCCGCTGGCCCGTCGCTACCGCTCCGGGTTCTGCGGCTGTCCCGCCCGGAGCTTGGCGTAATCCTTGAAGGACTGGGCGATCACTTCGAGGGCGCGGACCCGGCCGTGGAAGGGGTCGATTTCGACCTCCTTCTCTTCGAGGACCTTGTAGTCGATGAAGAAGCGGCGGATTTCGAGGAGCATGTGTGGGGCGATGTCCTCCAGCTCGTGGACGTGGGCAAAAGCGG
>JBJXGC010000112.1:0-26885 GCA_046154545.1 Dehalococcoidia bacterium
GGCCGCCGGCCGCGCGGGCGAGCGCGGCGGAGCGCTCCGCCACCTCCGGCTTCAAGTGATTCGCCACGACGGCGGCGCCTTCGTCCGCGAAAGCACGTACCAGCGCATCCCCGGGAAGGTCACCGACGGCGGTGATGAGGACGACGCGTCCATCCATTCGGCCCATGCCACGAAGTCTACGCTACCTGGCGCGGTTGACTGCCGGCGTATAGTCGCCACGGTTATGTGGGGCCACCGTTTCGCCTGCATGGTCCTCTGTGGCGCCCTGATGGCCAGCGTGACGGCGGGCTGTTCCAGCCAGAGCGAGCGCCTCCTGGCGCCGCCGGCGGCCGCCGCCAGGGCGACTCCCGATCAGGCGAAGTCCGAGCGGGCGCGGGAGCAAGCGGCGGCGGCCGAGGGTGTGCCGCAAACGGTCGCTGCCCAGGAGCGCTCCTCGCCAACGGTGACCTCGACACCCACGGCGGTGCCGACGCCGAGGCCGACGACGCCCACGGCGACGCCTCGTCCGACAGAGACGCCGAGACCGGCAGCGACACCCTTGCCACCGACGCGCACGCCAGTCGCGCCAACAAGCATCCCGCCGCCACCGCAGGCGCAGCCGTCGGCAGGTGTATCTGGTGGCGGCGGGAACGGCCCATGCGACCCGTCGTACCCCGCCGTGTGCATACCGCCGTCGCCGCCCGACCTCGACTGCGCAGACGTGCCGTTCAAGCGTTTCAAGGTGCTGGCGCCTGACCCGCATCGGTTCGACGGCGATGGTGACGGGGTCGGCTGCGAGAGCTAAGACTGCGCAGCAGGGGCGGGTAGCCGCTCCGATGGCCCGAGCGAGCCCGCCCGCGCCGGCACGCGCCCGACGCGGGCGCTATACCATTCCTAAACAAGACGGAGTTAGGTTGAGTGCTCAGAGCCGAAATGGTTGCCAGAAAGTGACAGGTTGGGTGACGGATGGGGGTCATCGGGAACGAATCTCCCGATGGCGGCACCGCTCACATCCACCCTCGAACGGCCAGGCCGCAAAGGAGAGCACCGTGGCAGAAATGACATCATCCAACATTGGTGGACGGCCGAAGCGGAGGATGTTCGTCCTGATCGGGGCGCTCGCGGCCGCCGCTGTTGGCGCTCTCGCCGTCGTGGCCACAGCCTTCGCGCACCACGTCACCTACATGGCGATCGCGACCTGTGAGACGTGGACGGCGACGTCCACCTACGTCGCGGGGCCAAATCCGACCCTGCGGCTCGTCGTCCTCGAGAACGTTGTCGTGAACGGCGTCCCGTATGACCCGTCGTGGTCGAGCGGCTTCACCGCACCGGGATTCGCCTCCGGCAGCACAACGCCGGTCACTGATGCCGTGCCCGCGCCCGCGGGCCGCTACTTCCAGTGGCAGGGAGTGGTGGAAAGCGCCGTCATCTTCAACCGTCACCAGGGCAACTCGGGCGAGTTCAACACGGCCGACGCGGCCTGGACCGGGCGCATCACGATTTACAAGCGCAACGAGACGAATGACGGCTGGGTGCTGCAGGAGGGTGTGAACGCTAACGTCTATCGCCCGGAAGCGGCGACGGACTGCGAATCGACAATCCTGCGCGCTGAGCCGACGCCGACGGCCACGCCAACAAAGACGGTGGTCTCCGCCAACGTGCCGGGCGCTCCCTCGGCCGGCACGGGCCGGGCCGCGGACGGCAGCGGGGACAACTTCCTCTGGATTCTGATTGGCACGTTGATAGCCGGGAGCGTGACCCTCGCCGTCGTGGCGACGAGGCGAGACGCCTGAGCTATTCGGCGGATAGTGCGGAAGCGCCGGTGCCCCCGGCGCTTTTCCGCGCCCGGGCTAATTTTCCGGGGCCGGGAGATCCGGACGCTGCCACCGCTCGTATGAAAGGGGCGAGGCCGGCTTGCGCCGGCCCCACCAATGAGGGGGCCTCCTGCCGCTACTGGCCGACGGGAGGCATCCCAAGCATAACGCGCCGCGCAAGCCTTCGATACAGGGCCACCAACCGGGAGGTGAGCCCGCGGTTCGGGACTTCGTTCCCGCTCGCCCAGTGTGGCCACGTGCCGCGTTGGGTTGCACATCGCGGTGGATCGGGAGCGCCCTTGGCGCGGTCCCGCCCCAGGTGCACCGACTCGGTGCCTTGCCCCTGGAAGCGGACGATAGCGCGGCCGGCGGAGAGTACGAGCCCGGGGCCTACGCCCTACGTGCCATCACTTGAGGGCGGCGACGATGCCTTCGACCTGGCGGGCGTGGTCGCCATCGTGGAGGCGGAGAAACAGGAGCCACTCGCGCCAGTTGAGGTCGCCGAAGAACGGGTGGTCCCACTTCACGTCGAGGTGTTCGTCGCCCGTCGCGGATTGGAGGCGCTTGAAGAGCGAGGCCCGCTCCGCCGCAAGCGTGTCCCACCACTCCATCGGCCGGCGGATGTCTCCCGTGGCCTGGAGCGCGTCCTGGAGCGGTCGCGACGGCCGGCCGTCCTGAACAGCGGAGAGTATCCCGGCGTTCACACGCGTGCCGCTGTCGGTCACGTGGGCAAGGACTTCGTGGACGCTCCAGCTGTCGGCGCCGGGCCGCTTGGTGTAGTCGATGCTGTCGGCGGCGGCGGCCGCACTTTTCAAGACCTCGCTATCGGCGAGGACCTTGGCCATGAGCTCTTTGACGGTGAGTTTGGCCGCCTGGGCCTGCAGGTAGCCGCGGACCCGCAGCTGTTCTTCGCTTAGCTCTGCCATTTCTTAACCCCCGGCGGGCGCGGTCCCACGCCTCACTGGCCATAGTGGACGCGGCGTGCAGTCCGCACCACCGAGTACGGCGACCGCGGTCGTGTTATGTCTCTTTGTTGACCTCGTTCACGAGCTGGACGACGCGGCCGAGGGTATCGAGACGCTCGGCAAGATGCTGGCCCTGAGGATCGACGCGCAAGGTCGTGACGCCGGCCTCCCGGTACTTGCGGATGCGTTCTTTGACCATCGCGCCGGTACCGAGGAGATTCGACTGCACCACCATCTCGTCCGGTACCAGGTCCGCGGCCTCGCTGCGCCGTCCCTCGAGGTAGAGGCGCTGTACCTCGCGGGCAACGTCGCCGTAGCCCGCCCGCTGGAAGGCGGCGTTATAGAAGTTGTGGCGGCGCGAGCCCATCGCGCCGAGGGTGAAGGCGAGGCCCGGCTTGCGGGGCTCGATGAGCTGTTCCAGGTCGTCACCAAAGGCGACAGCGCCGCCGGCCATACGGTTGATGGCGTCCATCGAGCGCCCGGCCTTCTTCGCGCCACGTTCCATGTGGCTGAAAAAGACATCCGCATGCTCGGGCATGAAGGAGGTCCCGACCCAGCCGTCGGCGATTTCGCCGGTGAGCTCCAGGCTCTTCGGGCTGAGGGTTGCGAGGTAGACGGGGATCGGGTCCTGGGCACGCGCCCCGGAGCGGATGGCCTTGCCCTCGCCACCGGGCCTGGGCAGGTGGTAGAGCTCGCCGTCGTACTGGACGCGCTCGCCGGCGACGACCATGCGCACGATCTCGATGACCTCGCGCAGCCGCTGGACGGTGCTCCCAAACTGCTGCCCATGCCAGCCTTCGACGACCTGGGGCCCGCTGGCGCCGAGACCGAGCATGAACCGCCCACCGGACATCGAGTTGAGGGTCATCGCGGTCATCCCGGTCATGGCCGGGGTGCGGGCGCTGATCTGCATGATCCCGGCGCCGAGCCGGATCGTCTTCGTCTGGCCGGCGAGGAAGGCAAGGGGCGTGGCGGCGTCGTGCCCCCACGACTCGGCCGACCAGACGGAGTCGACGCCGAGGCGCTCGGCCTCCAGGACATAGTCCGCCATCCGAGCCCAATCCTCGTTGGCGACACCGATACCGATGGCGACCTTCATGCCCGTGCCCTCCGTTGCTTCCGCATTCTGCCGGTCAGGGCGACGGCGGTATACTCCTCCCGCTATGCCCAACACCGACACCCGGCCCCGTTTCGCTGCCTCCGAACTCAGCGCCTTCACCACGCGCGCCTTCGAACACTTCGGCCTCCCGCCGGATGACGCCGCCGTGGCGGCCGAGGTCCTGGTCGATGCCGACCTCGCGGGGATCGAGTCCCACGGGATCGCCCACCTCGCCGCGCATCGGGGCTATGCGCCGGGGCTGCGGAGCGGGATCGTGAACCCGAAGCCGGCGGTGAAGGTCGTCCGCGATAGCCCCGTCGCGGCCACCTGGGACGCGGACGGCGGCCTCGGTGTGCTCACGTCGCGGCGCGCGATGGAGGTGTGCCTCGAAAAGGCGCGCGCGACCGGCATCGGGATGGTGGCCGTGCGGAACGGCCGGCATTTCGGCGCGGCCGGGTACTACGCCCACATGGCCGCGAAGGAGGAGATGATCGGGATGGCGATGTGCAACGTGCCGCCGATCGCGGTCGCTGCCGGCGGCCTCGACCGCGTCTACGGCACGAACCCGATCGCCTTCGGCGCGCCTATCGAGGGTGACCATGCGTTTCTCCTCGACATCGCCACCACGGCAGTGGCCGGGGGAAAACTCGAGATCGCCATGCGCCAGGGCAAGCGTGTCCCGCACGGCTGGGTGATGGACGCCGAGGGGGCCGACTCGGACGACCCTGCGGCCCTGCGAAACGGAGGCGCCCTGCTGCCGCTCGGCTCCCGGCTCGAAACCAGTTCGCACAAGGGGTACGGCCTCGGGTTGATGGTCGACATCCTGAGCGGCCTCCTGCCGGGGGGAGCCTCGGGCCTCTGGTCGGACGTCCGGCAGCTGGAACAGGGGCACTGGTTCGCGGCCTGGCGGATCGACGCGTTCCGCGACCTGGGCGAATTCAAGGCCGATATGAAGCGGCTGGTGGACAGCATCCGGGCGACGCGGCCAGAACCGGGGCGCGAATCGGTGCTCGTCCCCGGCGACCCTGAGCACCGGGCGAGGGCCGATCGCAGTGTGAACGGCGTCCCGCTCGACGCGGAGACGGTGGAGGGGCTCCAGAAGCTCGCCGAGGAGATCGGGTCGCCGTTTCCCGCCGCCAGGAGCTGAGCCAAGCAACGTCGGAGGGGTGGGGTTCATGGTTTTCCGCGGCCATCCGCGGCGGCCGATTCGCGCGAGCGAGGTTCAGCAGGCGAATTCGGGGCCTCGTGACAGCACGCACCGAGGCGATCACGACCTCACGGTCGCGGCTGTGCCTGCGACGTCGCCGGAGATGACGCGCCGGGGACCGGAGCCCTCACTGGCGGTCGGGCTAAGGATGGGTTCGCTGCGCGCCGTCTCCTTCCCGGAGTCGTCGCACAGTCTGAACCCACCCGGTGGGATCACGAACGCTCGGGCTTTGCTACACTCCGCGCGCCTGTTGGCGACTTAAGGGAGCCCATGTCAGCTGAATACGACGTCATCATTGTCGGGGCCGGGTCGGCGGGGGCGGCGATGGCCGCGCGCCTCACGGAAGACCCCGCCCGATCGGTCCTCCTGCTCGAAGCGGGGCCGGACTACCCCGACCTTGACCGTCTCCCGAAGGACATCGCCGACGGCACCACCGCCTCAGGTGCCATCCACGATTGGCACTGGGTCGGAGACGCGCAGGCGGGGCGGCCGGTACCCTACGCCCGCGGCAAGGTCGTCGGCGGCTCGTCGGCCGTGAACGGCATCGTTGCGATCCGCGGCACACCGGAGGACTACGACCAGTGGGCCGAACTCGGCAACGACAAATGGTCGTTCGAAAAGTGCCTGCCGTACTTCCGGAGACTGGAAGACGACAAGGACCATGGCGGTGACTTCCACGGCAAGGGCGGCCCGATCCCGGTTGTCCGCTGGAAGCGGCCAGAGTGGACGCAGGTCCAGACCGCCTTCTACGAGGCCTGCCGGGCCGAGGGCTACCCGGCCTCGGACGACCACAATGTGCCCGGTGCGACGGGCGTGGGTTCCTGGGCGATGAACCGGACGGGGACGCTGCGGATCTCGACGGCGATCGGCTACCTGGCGCCGGCCAGGCACCGGCTCAACCTGACGATCCGGGGCGGCGCCCATGTCGATCGGATTATCTTCGAGGGCAACCGGGCGGTGGGGGTCGAAGTCGAGAGTGGCGGCGAGCTCCAGGTGGTTCGCGGCAAAGAGATCGTCCTCGCCGCCGGCGCCCTGCATTCGCCACCGATCCTGCTGCGCTCCGGCGTTGGCCCGAAGGGCCACCTGGTGGAGGTTGGCGTCCCGGTCGTGCTTGATCTGCCGGGTGTCGGCGAGAACCTCAAGGACCACCCGTCGGTGACGCTGGTGGCGCTGCCGCGGCCGGGCGTCATCGTCCCGGGTGACCCGCTCCAGCAGGTCGGCCTCCGCTTCACTGCGACGGACAGCGCCGAGATGAACGACATGCAGATGTACATGTGGAGCTGGGAGGCCGGGCGGAACCCGCAGGTGCGGATGATCCTCCCGGAGGCCGACGCGCTCTTCATGATGTGCCCCACGCTCCAGCGGCCTCGCTCCGCCGGGACGGTGCGGCTCGCCAGCCGCGACCGCCACACGCAGCCGCTGATCGACATCAACCTCCTCGCCGAAGAGGAGGACACCACGCGGATGATGGACGGCGTGCGCCGGGCCTGGAAGCTCCTCAACTCGGACCACATCACCGGCCTCACGGAAAAGGTGATCCGGCCGGACGCGGCGACGGTCGAGGACGACGATGCGCTCCGGGCGTTCCTGCACGCGAACGTGTCGCACCTGGTCCACCCGGTCGGCACGTGCAAGATGGGCCCCGCCACCGACGGGCTGGCGGTGGTCGACCAGGAGGGCCGCGTCCACGGCATGGAGGGGCTTCGTGTTGCGGACGCCTCGATCATGCCGGACCTCGTGCGGGCCAACACGAACCTGACGGCGATCATGATCGGGGAACGGGTCGCTGACTTCATGAAGGCCTGAGGCGGCGCACGGGGAGGCCGTCAGCGGCGGTCGATGACCACGATCTCCTTGCCGAAGAAGAGGGCGGAACGGGAGAAGTCGATGAAGGTCGCCTCGTCTTCGACCGCGGCTTTGGCGCCGGCCGCCGCCTCCGGCGTCTGGGCGGCCTGCAGGCTGCGGTCGTACCAGAGTTCGGCGTGGCCCATGTAGGGGTCGATAGCGGTCCCGCGGGCCGCGCGAAGGGCGCCCTCCAGTTCGTCCGGCTGGCGGTGTACCTGGACGTAGCGAAGCACACGCATCGCCTCGGCGTGGGAGCGGATGAGGGGGCCATGGGCCGTGCGCCAGTAGAACTGAGCATCGGCCTCTTCCATGCCGGGCTTCGGGCGGAGGCAGTAGAAGAGCTTGACGATGGCGTTTCGCTCGCGGGCGACGATGTTCTCCGGGACCGGGTTCACCTGGGGATACTCGTGGTTGAGCCACAACGGTGAACGTGGGAGGTCGATAAAGGTCGCTTCGTCAGCGAGCAGGGCGGCGCCCGCCGCGCGGCCAGTCGCCGAACCGGAAGCAGCCACGAGCGCGGCGCGGTTGCGCCACCAGAGTTCGGCCACGCCGTCGTAGGGTTCCTCCATCGGGCCACGTGGCCCGTCGCCCGCGGGACGGCTGCCGACGGCGTGGAGCTGGACGTAGCGGAGGATGTCGAGGGACGTCGCGAAGCTCGCGACCAGAGGCCCATGGACGGTCCGCCAATAGTGCTGGAACTCGTCCCGGCTCATCGTGGGCTGGCGGCGGAGGACAAAGGTGAGACGAATCATGGTGGGCGACTCCCGGCAGGTATCGGCCGGAGCATACCGGGGAAGGGCGTCCGGCGTCGAAGGCGCTGGACGAGTCGGACGTGCGTCTGTTGATGGCCCAGGGGCGTCGCGCCGGTCAGGAGGCGGGGGTGAGGCCGAATTCCGCCGCGAGGAGTTCGTAGGAGCGCTTCCTGGCGGCGAAGTCGTGGACGATGGTGACGACGACGAATTCGTCCACGCCGTACTCGTCGCCGAGTTCGAGGAGCCTGCGCTTGACGGTTGCCGGGCTGCCGAAGATCGAGCGGCCCTTCACATACTGCAGGTAGTCGCGTTCGGCGTCCGTGAAGGTGAAGGCCATCGCCTCTTCGGGCGGAGGGATACCATCGCGGCGGCCCTGGCTGGCCATAATCCGCCAGCCCCAGCGGCTCCAGGAGAGGCGCTCAGCTTCTTCGTCTGTCTCGGCGCAGGTCACCGAGACGCCAATGCTGCCCACCGGCTCCGGGACGAGAGGTGAGGGATCGAAGAGCTTGCGGTAGAGCGCCATCGACCGTTCGCCGCCGTCGGCGTTGATGAAGTGGGCGTAACAGAAGCCCCAGCCGAGTTCGGCTGCGTACTGGGCGCTCGCAGCCGACGAGCCGAGGAGCCAGAGTTCGGGGATGGTGTCCGTCGCCGGGATGGCCCGGATGCCACGGAACTCGTGGTCCGGCGGAAGGTCATCCGTCAAGTAGCCATAGAGGTCCATGAGCTGGTCCGGGTAGTGCTCGATGCCGAGCTGTCCCGGGCCGTGGGCGAGGGCGCGGGCCGTGTGGGTGTCGCTACCAGGCGCGCGGCCGACGCCGAGGTCGATACGGCCCGGGTGGAGCGCCTCGAGCATCCTGAAGGTCTCGGCGACCTTCAGCGGGCTGTAGTGGGAGAGCATCACGCCGCCGGAGCCGACGCGGATGCGCGCGGTCCGCGAGGCGATGGCCTCGATCAGGATCTCGGGCGTGGCCGAGGCGAGGCCGCCGGTGTTGTGGTGCTCGGAGAGCCAGTAGCGGTGGTAGCCGAGGCGGTCGCAAAGTTGCGCCAGTTCGAGCGTCTCCGCGAGGGCGAGGGACATCGTGCCGCCCTGGCGGACGGGGGACTGGTCGAGGACGCTGAGGGTGACCACGATGCAATCGTAAGCGGTGTGGCGGCTTCGCACCGGCGCCAGATGCGGGGCTGAGGCCGGACTCCCGCACGCCTTGTTGACGGACGAGGGCGTGGTGACTACGATCGTAGCCACTGGAGCATCCGTCATGCAGCGTGTTGGTGTTAAGGAGTTCAAGACCCGAGCTACCCAGATCGTCCGGGATGTGCGCGAACGTTCGCAGCGCTATGTAATCACGGTCGATGGCAAGCCGGCGGCCGTCCTGAAGCCCTACGTGCCGGCCGAAGACGACCCGCCAACGGCCGCGGAAACGGAGGAGTGGCTCCGCGGCTGGGAGGCGTTGGCGCACGAAATCGGCAAGGCCTGGCCAACTGGTGCGTCGGCCGCCGACGCGGTCAGCGAGCAGCGCCGATAATGGCCGTGGTCGATGCCAGCGTCGCCACATCAACGGCGGTCGATGTCGACGCATTCCACGTCGAGGCGATGGCGTGGTGGAGGCGCGTGCATGGAGAAGACCGGCCTGTACACGCTCCTTCTATCCTCGTATCCGAAGTGGCCGCGGCGGTCGGGCGCCGGACGGGAAGCGCTCAGCTGGCCCGTGCCGTAATCGAGCAACTGACCAGCGACACGAAGCTGGTCCTGGTTGACTGCGACATCGCGCTCTGTACACGTGCCGCCGAACTAGCGAGCGACCTTGGCCTGCGAGGCTGCGACTCGCTCTACGTGGCGCTGGCCGAGCGGCTCGGGGAACCGCTGATCACCTTCGATGGCGAGCAGCTCACGCGTGGGGCGGCGGTGATTACGGTGCTGCGGCCTGAGTAAATCGACCGCTACACACACCGTTAAACCACGATGTTCACCAATCGGCCGGGCACGTAGATGACCTTACGGGGCTGTTTGCCGTCCAGCCACTCGGCAAGGCGGGGTGAGGCCAGGGCGGCCGCGCGCGCCGCCGCCTCGTCGGCGCCAGCCGGGAGCGCGATCCGGTCACGCACTTTGCCGTTCACCTGGAGGACGAGGGTGATCTCGTCCTCGGCGGCGAGGGCCGCGTCGAAAACGGGCCACGACTGCTGGTGGACCGAGTAGGCCTCGCCACGGCGTTGCCACAGTTCCTCGCCGATGTGGGGCGTGACTGGCGCCATCAGCTTCAGGAGCGTGAGCAGGCCCTGGTCCCAGGTGGGCGAACCTTCGCAGGCCTCGCGGAGCCGGTGGAAGGTGTTGGTCAGCTCCATGAGCGCGGCGATGATGGTGTTGAACTGGAAGTCCTCGATGTCGCGGGTGACCCGGTCGATGGCCTGGTGGACTGCGCGCTGAAGCTGCCTGGTGGCGGCGGGGTCCGCTGCACGCGCCGAAACCTGATGCTCGGGGACCGCTAACGACCAGACCCGGTAGAGCCAGCGGACAACGCCGGTGATGTTCTCGGTGCTCCATGGTCCGCCTTCGGACCACTGGTAGCCGAACATGAGGTAGGCGCGGACGGTGTCGGCGCCGTAGCTGCGGACCTGCTCGTCGGGGTCGATGACGTTGCCGCGGCTCTTGCTCATGCGTTGCCCGTCGGGCCCCAGGATCTGGCCCTGGTTGCGGAGCTGGAGGACGGGCTCCGGGCCCTGGGTCAGCTCCATGGTGCGCAAGGCCTTGTGGAAGAAGCGTGTGTACATCAGGTGCATGGTGGCGTGCTCAGTGCCACCGGTGTACGTATCGACGGGCATCCAGTAGTCGTACTCTTCCGGGTCGAAGGGGCCCTGATCGTAGTGCGGGCTGAGGTAGCGGAGGTGGTACCAGGACGAGCACATGAAGGTGTCCATGGTGTCGGTGTCGCGCTCGGCGGGGCGGCCGCAGGTGGGGCAGGTGGTGTCCTTCCAGGTCGGGTGGAGCTTCAGCGGGCTCTGGCCCGTCGGCAGCCACTCGACGTCTTTCGGCAGCCTGACGGGGAGCTGGTCCTCTGGGACGGGGACGTTCCCGTGCTCGGGGCAGACGACCATGGGGATGGGGGCGCCCCAGTAGCGCTGGCGGCTGATCAGCCAGTCCCGCAGGCGATAGGTGACGGCGCCGCGCCCGGCGGCGTGCTCACCGAGCCAGGCGACGGCGGCCTTCACGCTCTGGCCGGGGCCTTTGCCGGCCGGAAGCGCGTCGAGCGGCCCTGAGTTCACCATGACGCCGTCGCCGGGCCAGGCCTCGGTCATGTCCACGCCCGATCCCGGCTGGCCGGGGCCCTGGACCACGACGCGGACCTCGATGCCGTACTTGCGGGCGAACTCGAAATCGCGCTGGTCGTGGGCGGGGACGGCCATGATGGCGCCGGTGCCGTAGGTGACGAGGACGTAGTCGGCGATCCAGATGGGGACGCGCTCGCCATTGACCGGGTTCAGGGCGTAGGCGCCGGTGAAGGCGCCGGTCTTTTCTTTGTCGGCCGCTTCCCGTTCGATATCCGTGCGGCGGGTGGTTTCGGCGATGTAGGAATCAACCGCGGCCCGGCGGTCGGCCGTGGTGAGCTTCGCGACGAGGGGATGTTCCGGGGCGAGGACCATGAAGGTGGCGCCCCAGAGCGTGTCCGGCCGGGTCGTGAAGACCTCGATCGGGTCGCCCTGCTCCGAGATGAAGCGGACGGAGGCGCCTTCGCTGCGGCCTATCCAGTTCGTCTGCATGTCACGGATGCGCTCAGGCCAGTCGATGCCGGAGTACTCGAGCAGTTCGTCGGCGTAGCGCGTCGTCCGGAAGTACCACTGGTCGAGGTCCTTCTTAATGACCGGCGTGCCGCAACGCTCGCAATGGCGGTCGTCCCCCCAGACCTGCTCACGGGCGAGGGTCGTGTTGCAGCTCGGGCACCAATCGACCGGGGAGAGCTTCTTGTACGCGAGGCCGTGTTCGAAGAGCTTGAGGAAGAACCACTGGGTCCAGCGGTAGTACTCGGGGTCGCTCGAGATCATCTCGCGCTCCCAGTCGAACATGGCGCCCATCGATTTGAGCTGGTCGCGCATGTGGTTGATGTTGTCGTAGGTGCGGATCATGGGATGGATGCCGTCTTTGATGGCGGCGTTCTCGGCGGGCAGGCCAAAGGCGTCGAAGCCCATGGGAAACATGACGTTGTAGCCGCGCATCCGCAGGTAACGGGCGCGTGCGTCGGACGGAGTCATGGCGTACCAGTGACCGATGTGGAGGTTCCCGCTCGGGTAGGGGAGCATCGTGAGGACGTATTTCTTCGTCCGCGAGCGGTCGATGCGGGCGCGGTAGAGGCCGTCGGCCTCCCAGCGGGCCTGCCACTTGGGTTCGATGACATGCGGGTCGTAGCGATCGGACACGATCGGGCACCTCGTGATGTTGCCAGGGTCGAAGACGATGAGAGAAGCGGCGCTTCAGATGTGCCGCTGGCACGCCCCGCCGGCTAGAGGCCGCGGGGCGGAAGAAGTGTGAGGGTCGATCGCGACTGGTGCATTGTCCCCATGGTACAAAACCGGGCCGTCAGGCGTCACCCCCTGTGTCCGGCGGTGGATCGTTCTCCGAGACCGGGGGGTGACGGGCCACGGAGTGATGGCGGCCGTGGCGGTAAACCCAGTTCGAGACCGGCACCAGTTCGAGCAAACCGATGATGACAGCGGTGAGAACGATGCTGGTGAGCCAGAGCCGCGAAGCGACGAGGAGCCCGATCGAAGCCACCATCCAGATGGTCGCCGCGGTGGTGACCCCGGACACGCCGCGGTGCCGCTGAAAAATGAGCCCGGCCCCGAGGAAGCCGATGCCCTGGACGACACCGGCGGCGATGCGATCGTCGCCCTGGATGAAGCTCACCTCGGCGAAGGCGGCGGCGGCGGCAGCTACGAGGGCGCTGGTGCGGATGCCCGCCTCGTGGCCGCGGTATTCGCGTTCGAGGCCGATGAGCGAGCCAAGGAGCAGGGCGAGCGCCACACGGGCGACGATCTCCAGCTGGTCGCCGTTGCTCACGGCTGACGATAGTGCGTGAGGATGAGCGTCTCGAAGTCGCGGTCGCCGGAGCAGACGTGGCAGGTGAGATACCAGAGCCAGGTCCCATCCGGGGCACGGCCGTAGCGGGCCCGGGCCTCGGCAACGGTCTCGGCCACGACGCGCTTCATCTGGCCCAATGGGGCCGGTTCGAGCTTGCTGTAGGCCACGCCGCCCGGGTGGACGATCTCCTTCCGGGCGGGACCGCTGTACTCGACCTCCAACAGCACGGGGCGCCGCAGCTTGCCTTCGCCGAGGAGGAGCATCGCGTCCTCGGGGACGGTAGCGCCCAACTGCCCGGCCTGGGCACGCAAGCCCTGGCTGACGCCACGCCAGCCAATCGGGACCCCGAGGGCCGCGCCGACACTTCCCTTGAGAAAGGTGATGTCGCTCCAATCGCTTTCGACACGGTGCCAATCGACGGCGTCGAGGCGGGGGCAGACACATTCGCCGCTGACCAGGACGGTCTTCGCGGTATCGACGACGCCGCTGAAGTCGGGCAGGGCGACGCCGGGCTTGCGCTCCTTGTTCACGGGCACGCGGCGTCGTTCCGTCATGCGGCGGAGGATAGCAGACGGCGCCGGAAGCCGGTCACGCGGATGGCCACGCCGGGGCGTTCACGCGAGGGCGACCCAGGCCGCGCCCAGCGGTGGTAGGACGATGGCCGCTGACGCGGGACCGCCATGGTCCCCTTCGTATGAAGCCACGAGCACCCGGCCCGGCCGGGGCAGGGTTACGGTGCGGGCCGCGGCCGAGGTGTTCACCGCGACAAGAATGCTTCTCCCGCCCTGCCCATCGCGCCGGAAGGAGAGCACATCAGGATCCTCCGGTTGGAGCGTGCAGCTACCGCTGTGCAGGGCCGGCTCTGCCCGGCGGACGCGGAGCGCGCGCCGATAGAGCGATAGGAGCGACCCGGTGTCTCGCAGTTGGCCGCTGACGTTAATGCCGGCCGGGCCGTACGGGAGCCATGGCTCCGCGGCCGAAAACCCGCGGCCGGGTGTGCCCTCCCATGGCATGGGCGTGCGCTCCGGGTCCCGGGCCTCCCAGTGGAAGCGGGAGGGGTCGAGGAGGCGGTCCTCGGGGATGTCAACGTCCTCCATGCCGACCTCTTCGCCGTAGTAGAGGAAGGGCGTGGCGCGGAGGCCGAGCAGCAGGAGGGCAGCCGCCCGGGCCCGTTCCGCTCCGCGGCCGTCGGCGTTGTTTCGGGTCAGGAAGCGGGAGCGGTCGTGGTTGCCAAAGGCGTAGCAGGGCTGCGCCCCTGGCGGGAGCGCCGCTTCGTGACGGGCGATGATGCGGTGCATGCGGGCCGCGTCCCACGGCGAGTCCTCGCCGTCGTTGCCGATGAACTGGAAGTTGAAGGCGAGGTGAAGCCCGGGCACACCACCGGCGCCAGTGTAGTAATGCGCCAGTTCGTCGGGCCGGCCGAAGACCTCGCCAACGGTGACGCTGCCGGGATATTCGTCCATGACCTTGCGGATGCCGCTCACTGCCTGGAAGACGTCCGGGTGGTTACGGTTGTTCGTCCAGAGAAGCTGCGCGGCGTCGCGATCGCCGGGGCGCCAGGCCGGGTTGGGGGGGTTATCGGGCATATCCGGGTGCTTGAGCACCATGCCCATCACGTCGATCCGGAAGCCATCGACGCCCCGGTCGAGCCAGAAGCGAAGGACGTTGTGCATCGCCGCCACGACCTCGGGGTTGCGCCAGTTCAGGTCGGGCTGTTCCTTGAGGAAGGAGTGGAGGTAGTACTGACCGCTATCCGTGTCGTACTCCCAGGCAGAGCCGCCGAAGACCGCCCGCCAGTTGTTGGGGGGCTCTCCCGAAGGCCCGGGGTCGCGCCAGTAGTACCAGTCGCGGCGCGGGTTATGGAGCGAACTTCGCGACTCCTGGAACCAGGGGTGTTCATCGGAGGAGTGGTTCGGCACGTAGTCGAGGATCAGGCGCATGCCTCGCCGGTGACATTCGGCGATGAGCCGGTCCATGTCGGCCATGGTGCCAAAGTCCGGGTGGACGTCGCAGTAATCGGAGACGTCGTAGCCGAAGTCCTTCATGGGCGAGGGGAAGGTGGGGGAGAGCCAGATGGCATCGACACCGAGCGAGTCGCCGGTGCCGTCGTTCAGGTAGTCAAGGCGGTCGATGATGCCGGGGATGTCGCCGACACCGTCGCCGTTCGAGTCCTGGAAGGAGCGGGGGTAGATCTGGTAGAAGACGGCGCGGCGCCACCAGTCGAGTTCGTCGGGCATGCGCGGAGGGTACCACATCGGCCAGTGCAGATGCACGGATATGCGGACAGACAGGCGTCTGTTACACTGGCCTGCATGCGCACGACTTTGAACCTCAACGACGACATCGTCACCGAAGCTAAGATTTATGCCATCCGGCATCGCACAACCCTGACGGCAGTCATTGAGGAGGCGCTCCGCGTCGCGCTCCAACGAGAGCAGGCCACAGCGGATCGGGCATTCGACCTGCCGTCGGTCGATGGTGGGGGTCTTCCGCCGGGGTTTCCACTGAAGAGCGGAAGTCTGATGGGCGAGTTCGTCGAGCAAGCTGGTGATTGAACCGGACATCAACGTCCTGATCAACGCCTTTCGCGAGGATGCACCCGGCTTCGTCCGGTACCGCGAGTGGCTCCTGGACGTCGCGCGCGGCCCGGAGGAATTTGGACTTTCGGACCTTGTCCTGAGTGGCTTCCTTCGAATCGTGACCAGCCGGGCTACGAGTTCCCTGGACTACGACCCAGCCATCGCACTCAGCTTTGTCGAGGCGTTACGGTCGCGGCCCAATTGCGTTCACGTCCGCCCCGGACCGCGCCAGTGGGAGCTGTTCACGTCCCTATGCCGCCAGACGGGCGCACGGGGGAAGCTCATCCCAGATGCCTATCATGCTGCGACGGCGATCGAGCATGGCCACGACTGGATCAGCGACGACGCCGACTTCGGGCGGTTTCCCGGCCTCCGTTGGCGGAGGCCGTTCGACTGAGACCGGCTTCTACCGGAGGGCGTCGATGAGGCCCGGCTCGCGTTCGAGGATGGCCCTGGAGAGGAACACGACTGAGTCGGCGTGCTCGCCCCGTGCGAGGACGCGTTCGAGCCATGCCTGGCCGAGGCGGCGCGTGGCCGACTCCTGAAACTCGGGCGTGTCGGCGACGCCAACGGCCTTCGCGGCGTAGGTTGCGGCTGGCACGTTGAGCACGACGGCGACCTCTTTGCCATGCTGCCCGGGCCGGTGCACGACGAAGTTCGCCTGAGTGCCGCCCAGGATCTCGGTGGCGGTACCGATGCTTTCGAATTCGACGGTTGCCTGGATAGTCTCCACCATCACGCTTCCTCCCGCGGCATCGCGATTTTGAGCGCCTGCGGTAGCTCGCCAAGGAGCTGGCGGCGGGCTTGCATGCGCGTCTGAAGACCCCAGATGTTGATGAAGCCGACGGCGGCCGTCTGGTCGTAGGTGTCGCCGCGATCGTAGGTGGCGAGGCCGAGGTCGTACAGCGACTCGTCTGCCTTTCGGCCGACGACTGTCGCCTGACCGCGATGGAGCTTGAGCCGGACGGCGCCGCTGACATGCCGCTGTGTGCTGGCCACGTAGGCGGCGATATCCTGGTGGTGGGCGCTGAACCAGAGGCCGTTGTAGATGAGTTCGGAGTACTCCTGGGCGACGTACTTCTTCAGGCGAATTTGCTGCTTCGAAAGGGTGAGTGTTTCGAGGGCGCGATGGGCGGCGTGGAGGGTGACCCCGGCCGGGGCTTCGTACACCTCCCGGCTCTTAATCCCGACAAGGCGGTCCTCGACATGGTCGATGCGGCCGATGCCGTGGCGGCCACCGAGGTCGTTCAGGCGCTCGACGATCGCGACGGGGCTGAGAACCTCGCCGTCGAGCGTCACCGGTAGGCCGTGCTCGTACCCGATCTCGACGTAGGCGGGGACGGCCGGCGCATCTTCAGGTGAGGATGTCCACTCGTAGGCTTCCGGCGGCGGCTCCTGCCAGGGGTCTTCGAGGACGCCGGATTCGCAGCTGCGGCCCCAGATGTTCTCGTCGATGCTAAACGGGCCCTTCTGGCCCCAGGGGATGTCGATGCCGTGCTGCTTGAGGTACTCCATCTGGTACTCGCGGGCCATCGCGTTCTCGCGAGTGGGTGCGACGATCTTGAGGGCCGGGTCGAGGGTCTGGATGCCGACGTCGAAACGCACCTGGTCGTTGCCTTTGCCGGTGCAGCCGTGGGCGACGGCGGTGGCGCCTTCTTCATGGGCGACATCGACGAGGAGCTTGGCCATGAGGGGGCGAGCGAGGGCCGTCGCCAGGGGATAGGCGTCCTGGTAGACGGCACCGGCGGCGAGCGCTGGGAAGGCGAAGTAGCGGATGAAGTCTTCTTTGGCGTCGATCACGCGCACCTTGAGGGCGCCGGCGGCGAGGCCGCGGGACTCCACGACGGGCTGCTCCCGGCTCTTGCCGACATCAATGTTCAAGGCGATCACGTCATAGCCCTGTTCGACCGCGAGCCACTTGATCGCGGTCGTGGTGTCGAGGCCACCGGAGTATGCGAGGACGAGCTTTGGCATTGGTGAAGGGTATAGGGCGAGGCCGATAGACGTTAGGGGTGGGGTTGCCGGAGACGCCGTTGGCTGCGGAGGAGGAAAACCACCATCCCCGGCGTCCGCAATTAGTGTTGACAGATCGAACGATTCAGCCCACACTCCCGCCCGATCATTCCGTCAGCAGTGGTGCCTGGCCAGCGGTTTCCTGGTGGCGCTTTGGAGCGCGCGCTGGTGCTTCGCGGGAGGATCGCCCGGCGCTCGGGCCAGCCGCCACGAATCGGCTTCTCGGGAAAGTGAGGTGGTCAATCACCAGCCCAGCTCGTCGCAGTCCAGTTCGCACGGGCGAACGCCTTCTGGGCGTTGCCCCCAGGCGTCTTTAGGGAGAACGCGTCGTGGCGACCGTGAACTCGGTGCTCGGACCCGTCAACACATCAGAGCTTGGATTCACCTTAATCCACGAACACCTGCTCATTGGCTGGGCGGGTTGGCAGTGGGACAACGTCTTCAACTTTAACCGCGCTGAAGAGATGGCAAAGGCCGTCGATCGGTTACAGGAGTTGAAGGCGCTCGGTGTCTCGACGTTCGTCGATCCCTGCCCGATGGACATCGGGCGCGACCCGGAGTTCCAGGCTGAAGCTTCGCAGAAGTCCGGGATGAGGATCATCAGCTCAACTGGACTCTATCACCACGAATTCGGGATACCGGCCTACTTTCACGCCATGCCGGATGAACAGATCGCGGAGATCTTCATCAAGGACCTCACGGAGGGGATGGCGCACACCGGGATCAAAGCCGGGATCATCAAATGCGCCACGACGGCCGGGAAGGTCACCGACCAGGAAGCGAAAGCGCATCGCGCGGCAGGAATGGCCCAGGTCGCGACGGGTTCGCCCATCATCACCCACACGGACGAAAGTGGGCCGATGGGGTTGGAGCAGCTCAACATCTTCGATGCGGCCGGCGTCAAACCGCACCGTGTCGCGATCGGGCACTCCTGTGGAAACGGCAACCTCCGTTACCTGCTCAACGTCCTCGACCGGGGGGCATGGCTCTCCTTCGACCGGTTCGGCTTCGGGCTGAGCGCCTCGGACGAGGTGAGAGTAGCGGCGCTGCTGGGCCTCATCGGGGTTGGTCACGCGAACCGCGTGATGATCTCGCACGACTCCGTCTGCACCATCCTCAGCCGTTCCGCGGAGTTCCCACCAGAGATCGCGGAGGCGCTCCAGAACTGGAACCCGACACACATCATCAAGAACATCCTGCCTCGCCTCCGCGAGGCGGGAGTGACCGAACAGACCATTCAGACGATCACCGTTGATAACCCACGCCGGTATTTCGAGGGCGGTCGCTGAACGCCAGGTACCGGCACCAGAGAAGAGGGGCATGTCATGGAACGCGAACCAATCTACTGGAAGAGAATCCGGCGGCGGCGGTTTTTGCAGGGCACGGGGGCGGCCGCCGTCGGCGGCACCATGCTGTTGGCCGGGGCCTGCGGCGATGATGACGACTCGGGTAGCAGCGGGACCACCACGGATCCCAAGCCCACCGTGGCCGGCCAGGGCGAGCAGCCCAAGACGGGCGGGCGCCTGCGCGAGCTCAACACGTCGGAGCCAGACCAGTACGACCCACACCGCGACGCGGGATATCCGGGGCTGATCGTCATGTCGGCGGTGTACAACGGCCTGCTGCGGACGCGGCTCCCCATCGGCCAGGACTTCGTTATCGAGCCGGACCTTGCAGCCGCACTCCCGGAGCAACCGGATAACCGTACGTACATCTTCAAGCTGCCGGCCGGGACCAAGTGGCAGAACGTCGCGCCGCTGAACGGGCGCGCCCTGACGGCGACGGACATCAAGAAGAACTTCGAACGGATGGTCACAAACCAACCCGACTACGTGCTCCGGCCGATGTTCGATCTGATCGACAAAGTTGAAACCCCGGACGAGCAGACGGTGCGCGTGACGCTGAAGTCGCCTTACGGCCAGTTCCTCGTGAACACGGCGGACATCTGGGCGAAGGTCATCCCGCCGGAGCTGTACGATGGCGACAAGGCGAAGGTGAAGCCCGTCGGCAGTGGGCCGTTCATCTTCAAGGACGCCAAGCAGGGCGTGGGCCAAACGCTGGACAAGAACCCCGACTATTTCCGCAAGGGCCAGCCCTACGTCGATGGGATCGACTTCTCACTCGTGCCGGACCCTTCCGCCAGCGCCGCAGCGTTTAAGTCGGGAGACCTCGACACGTACATCGGGACGGCCACGGCGATCATGAACCAGTTGAAGGCCGATTACCCTGCGGGGATCTACGACAAGCGCTTCAGCGTGATGAACCCGGTGATGATCAACAACTCGGCGGCGCCGTTCAACGACGCTCGGGTGCGCCAGGCGCTGTACTACGCGATGGACCCGGAACTCATCACCAAACTCGGGTACGAAGGCCTCGCGGAGCCAGGACAGCCGATCCCCGTCTGGCTGAAGCGGTATCAGCTCCCGGCCGACAAGATGCCCAAGCGCGACCTGAAGAAAGCGAAGGACCTGCTCTCGGCAGCGGGACAAACGAACCTCTCCTTCACGAACAAAACGTTCCAGACCGGCACACAATACTTCGGCACGCTGCAACTGCAGCAATCGCTGAAGGAAGCCGGTATAACCATGGAGAACAAAGAGCTCGAGTGGGCAGACTGGCGAAAGAACGTCTACGGCATCACCGGTGACTTCGCGATCACGATCGGTGGCGAGTTCGACTACATTAGCCCGGACCGGCAGCTGTACAACGCCTTCTACTCGAAGGGCTCAGCCAACAACCGGAAGGTGAACGACGCAAAGCTGGACAAGCTGCTTCTTGACGCGCGGCAAGAGTTGGACAACACGAAGGCAGCAGAGGCGTACAAGGAGATTTCGCAATACCTCGTCGATAACGCGATTTCGCTCTGGATGCCGCAGGGCCTGTCGATCGTGGCGACGCAAAAGTGGACCAAGGGTTGGTTCTGGCAGTTCAGCGCTGGTGCGCTGTTCGAACGCAACTTCATGGATGAGATCTGGCTGGACAAGAAGGCCTGACTCAACGGCGGCCAGGCGGCCATCAAGTCCGATGGCCGCCTGGCTGGAAAGGACCGTCCGATGACGGAGTATTTCATCCGCCGGTTCGGCGTCGCCTTGCTGACGATCGCCGGGGCCGCGTTCCTCGTCTTTTCCACCGTGCGCTTCCTCCCGGGGGACACGGTCGATGTGCTGTTGCAGTCGGGCGGCTATGCGGACGTGAAGACACGGGACGACGTGGCGAAAGCGCTGGGGATCGACCGGCCGCTGCTGGTCCAGTTTGGGTCGTGGATGGGCGGCCTGGCCCAGGGCGACTTCGGCGACTCGCTCATCACGAAGCGTCCGATTGGGACCGACCTCTCGAGCGCCCTGCCCGTGACGCTCGAACTGGGGTTGCTCTCGGTATTTTTCGCCACGGTGATCGGCGTACCGATCGGTGTGTTCTCTGCCGTACGCCAAAACACTATTCTCGACTACGCGGCGCGGACCGTCTCCGTGTTCTTCTTATCAGTCCCCGGGTTCCTGATCGGGACGGCGGTCATCGTCTTCGGTTCAAAGTGGTTCAACTGGTCACCGGCCCTGGAGTACAAGTCGCTCTTCGAGGACCCGGTCGCGAATATCAAGCAGTTTTGGATGCCTTCATTGCTGCTCGGGCTGGGTGGCTCGGCGGGGCTGATGCGGTTCACGCGGACCGCCGTGCTGGAGATCATCCGCCAGGATTACATTCGCACTGCGCGGTCGAAGGGGCTCCGGGAATCGACCACGATCTGGCGCCACATCCTACGCAACTCCCTCCTTCCTGTGATAACGGTGATCGGGATCTACCTGGCGTACATCATCGGTGGCTCGATCATTTTCGAGCGCATGTTTTCACTTCCCGGACTGGGGCGGTACTTCTTCAACGCGGTCTCGAAGCGGGACTACCCCAGCATTCAGGCAGTGGGACTGATCTACGCCGTCTTCGTCATCCTCGTAAATCTCGTTACGGACCTGATGTACGTGGTCGCTGACCCCCGCATCCGCTACCGCAACTAGAGACCGCCAGCGTCGGGAGGCGCGCCAAGCTCATGACGACCGATTCGACGAGTACAGCCAGCGGCGGTCCGCAGGCCGATATCTTCGCTCCGTCAGCGCGCAAGTCGTTCTGGATGGAAGCCCTCGGAATGTTGGTGCGCCAGCACACGTTCGAGTTCGCCGTCGGTGGTGGCTGTATATTGCTCATGCTGTTGGCCGGCATCTTCGCGCCGCTGATCGCCCGTGACGACCCGAACTTCCAGGATGTCCGGGCGGTGTCGGCCGCCCCGAGTCTTTCGCACCCTTTCGGGACGGACAACATCGGCCGTGACCTTTTCAGCCGGGTGGCGTACGGGGCTCGCGTGTCGCTGACCGTTGGGTTCGCCTCGGTCGCGCTGGGGATTGCGGTGGCGACTATCGTGGGCGTGGCTTCCGGCTATTCGGGGCGTTGGATAGACATGGTATTGCAGAGATTCGTTGACATGCTGATGGCATTTCCGACGCTCATCCTCATCTTGCTGGTAGTGTCGATATTCGGTTCGAACCTGCGGAATGTGATCTTTGCGATCTCCATTTTCTTGATCGCCGCACCATCGCGCGTGGTGAGAGCTGAAGTGCTCTCGGTTAAGGAGCGTCCGTACATCGAAGCAGCACGATCGATCGGTTGCACGAACTTCCAGATCATCATGAGACATATCCTGCCCAACATCGTCCACATCGTCGTCATCATGATCAGCATTAACATCGGCGGGGCGATCATCGTGGAGGCGTCGTTGAGCTTCCTGGGGCTCGGTGTCCCGCCTCCTGCCGCGACCTGGGGCAACATGATCGCCGGTCCGGGGACGTTCTACCTGCAGAAGGCGCCGTGGATGGTGCTCGCGCCGGGACTGGCGCTGGCGCTCACTGTCTACGCCTTCAACATGCTAGGCGACGCGCTGAGAGACGTGTTAGACCCGCGCCTGAGGGTCGGGTAGGCGCCAGATAGACGTTACGGCTGTGGTTGGGCATCCGGGACGGCGTTGGCGGCGTTCAGGGCGGTGGTCAGGCTGCTGAAGACGGAGCCGAGCAGGATGCCGACGGTTGCCAGGCCGACGAAGAGGAGCGCCGCCGGGCCCACCTTCCCGAAGAACGCGAACGGCGCGAAGGCGAGGGCGATCGAGGCGACGGCGACACCGCCGAAGAGCAGCATGGGCCCGCCGGATTGGTGCGCCCGGCGCCAGGCCTCTTCGCTCTTCGTGGTGGCGGGCAGGCGGATACCCGCCCAGTAGTTCCTGGGCAACCGGCCCAGGAGACCGAGCAACCCAACCGTCGAGATGGCGACGCCGCCAAGACCGATGATGAGGAAGGCGAGACCGACCACGACGTCCATCGCCTACTTGCCCGGGGCGACGACGGAGCGGATGGCGTCTTCGAGGATCTCCGTCGCGCGGTCGATTTCACCTTCGCTGACGATTAGCGGCGGCATGAGGCGGACGGCGTTGGGGCGCACGTTGTTCACGAGCAGCCCTCGCTCACGGCAGGCAGCGGTCACGTCGGCCGAGATGTCGCTGGAGAACTGGACGGCGATGAGGAGCCCACGTCCGCGGACTTCCGTCACCTCGGGCGTCCGATCTTCGATTGAGCGGAGGCGGGAGAGAAGCCGTTCCGACGCCTGGTTGCAGTTCTTGAGGACGCCACCGTGGAGGACGAAATCGACGGTGGCCAGGCCGGTCGCCGTAGCCAGGGGGTTCGCGCCGAAGGTCGTGCCATGGTCACCGGGGACGAAGTGGAGGGCGATCGCGTCCTTCGCGAGGACGGCGCCGATGGGCACCCCGCCGGCGAGGCCCTTGGCGAGGGTCATGATGTCGGGCTCGACGCCTTCGTGTTCGTAGGCGAAGAGCTTGCCGGTGCGCCCGATACCGGTCTGGATCTCGTCGAAGATGAGGAGCAGGCCCTTTTCGTTGCACCAATCACGGACACCCTGGAGGTAGCCGGGGGCGGGCATGTTGACGCCACCCTCGCCCTGGATCGGTTCGAGCAGGACCGCCACGGTGTTCGCGTCCGTAGCGGCCTTGATGGCTTCAAGGTCGTTCCAGGGGACGATGGTGGCGCCGGCGACCATCGGTTCGAACGGCTCGCGGTAGCGGGCCGTGCCAGTCACGGAGAGGGCGCCCATGGAGCGGCCGTGGAAGCCGTTCTCTGTGCTGATAATTCCGTAGGCGCCGCCCTTCGTGTCATGGCCCCAGCGGCGGGCGAGCTTGAGTGCACCTTCGATCGCCTCGGCCCCGGAGTTGCAGAAGAAGACGCGGTCAAGGCAGGAGTTCTCGACGAGGAGCTTCGCCAGTTCGATCATCGGCTTCGTGTAGTAGAGGTTCGAGGTGTGGATGAGGGTTGCCGCCTGCTCGGCGACGGCCTTCGCGACGACGGGGTGGGCGTGGCCGAGGATGTTGACAGCGATGCCGCCGACGAAGTCGAGATACTCCTTGCCATCGGTGTCCCAGGCGCGGGTGCCCTCGCCGCGCTCGATGACGATCGGCTGGCGTCCGTAGTTCTGGAAGAGGTACTTCTTCTCCTCGGCGATCCAATCAGTCATTACATCCCCCGGCCCGTGTTCGTGAATGGGACATGGTAGCGGGGCGGGGGGGCGGCGGCGAGCGGAAGCCGACAACGGTGCCCTGTGACGGCTGACCGCAAACGAGCCGCGACTGGCTGAACGGCGACCTCCACCTCGACCACCAGAATGCCCCGGCGCGAAATCGCGGCCGGGGCATTCCTGGGTTCGAACAACCGGCGACGGCTATGCGCCGCGGAGTGACTTCAGCTGCTTGGCGTGGTCGTTCAAGTGGTAGGCGACGACGCCGATGACCTGGCCGAGGGTCGTCTTCCCGAGCGGCCCGAACTCCATCTCGGCGCCAAGCTGACTGTCCTGGACTTTGTCCACCACGCTCATCAGCCCGGCGTGGGCTCCCGGCGTGGCGGCGAGCGCCGCATCCACGTCGGCGAACGACGGTTGTGATGGCGCTCCAGCCTGGAGGCCGGCGGCCTTGGCGATCCCCCCGGCAAAGAAGCCAGAGGCGCCGGCGATGTGCTCGGCCACCTGGCGGGCGGACCAGCCATCCTCGCCACCGGTGGAGGCGGCCGGCTTGCGTTCCCAGTGGGGCCCGGCGAGCTTGAGTTCGGCCGTGTAGTCGCCGAATGCTGTTGCGATGTCCGCACGAAGGCCGCTCGCGGTCGTTTCTGCCATGAATCACCATCCTGATCGAAGAGTAAGCGCAAGTCTGGCGGCAAGGAGGGCTGTGCGCTACCGGGTGCGGGGCGCGTAACGCGTGACGGCGCGGTCTGCCTTCAGATGGAACCGGTCTCCCGGAGATGGGTGATGGCGTCCCAATCGAGGCCGAGTTCGAGCAAGACCTCTTCGCTGTGCTGGCCGTGCTCCGGCGGTGGCGCCGCCCGGCCGGCGACCTCGCCGTTGAGTGCGATCGGCGTGCCGCTGACGAGGATCTCGCCGGCCGCGGGGTGGTCCATCGGGCGCAGATAGCCGTTGGCCAGGGCCTGCTCGCTCTGAAGGACGGAGCGGTAGTCCACGACATCGGTCGCGAGGATGTCCGCGGCGGTCAGGTCGGCCAGCCAGGCGGCGGTCGTCCGGGTGGGCAGGACCTGATCGAGCAAGATCCGGATCTTCTCGCCGTTCAGGTTGCGGGCCCGGTTCGCGCCGAGTTCGGGATCGTGCTCGGCGTACTCGATGCCGAGGATCCGGCAGAACGTTGGCCAGCGGCGATCATCGACGCCGGCGATCGCGAGGTAGCCGTCGGCAGTCGGGAAGGCGCCCCAGATGCCGTGGATGAACTGGTGGCCGCGGCCGGCCCGGCGCGGTTCCTTCCCGGTGAGCGCCGTGTAGTTAATCTCCCAGCACTGCATGGCGATCATCGTGCCGTAGATGGAGACGTCTACGCGCTGGGCCTCACCGGTGCGCTCGCGGGCGAAGAGGCCGGCAAGGATGCCGGCGGCGAGCGAGAGGCCGCCGGAGGTGTCGGCGACGGCGAAGGGCGCGGGCATGGGGTGGCCGCCCTCGACGCCACCCTTGGCCATGAGGCCGCTCGCTGCCTGGGCGAGGGCGTCGCGGCTGGGCCGCTGGACCCATGGGCCCTGCGGCCCCCAGGAGCTGCCCTGGGCGAAGACGATCCGCGGGTTGGCAACCTTCAGCGCTTCGAAACCGAGGCCGAGCCGGTCGAGGACACCCGGCCGGTAGTTCGTGAGGAGGACGTCGCAGGCGGCCGCCAGCCGGTGCACGATGTCGATGCCGCCCGGCGTCTTGAGGTCAACGGTGATGCTGCGCTTGCCCCGGTTCATCCCAAGGAAGTAGGGCGAAACGTCCGGGTTCTTCGTCCCTTCGCCGCCCAGGACTCCGGCGAGGGCCCAGCGGCTGAGATCACCGGTCTCGCGGTTCTCGACCTTAACGACATCAGCGCCCAGGTCTGAGAGCAGGAGCGCGGCGAACGGGCCCTGGATCTCCTGGGCGATTTCAACGACCTTGACCCCGTCGAGCGGCAGGCTCATGCGACCCTCCTCGCGGCCTTTCGCCGCGGGGCGGAGTATGCCGAGCGCAGCCGGGCCTCACAAGAGCCCGAGGGTGGGCGCTACCCGCCGACGCGGATGAGGACGCGGCCCCGGACTTTGCCCTGGAGGATTTGGGCGCAGGCCGCGGGGATGCCGTCGAGGTCGCTTTCGTGGGCGATCGATTCGAGGAGGCCCTTGACCTTGAGGTCGCCGGCCATCCGCTGCCAGAGGGGCGGCCGCTGGGCGATGGGGAAGTTCACGGACTCGATGCCGAGCAGGTTCACGCCGCGGAGGATGAAGGGGAAGACCGACGTCGAAAAGGGGCCACCGCCGGTCAGGCCAGAGGTGGCCACGGAACCGGCGTACTTCGTGGTGCGCAGCAGGTAGGCAGTCGTCGCGCCGCCAACCGGGTCGACCGCGCCAGCCCAGCGCTCGGACTCCATAGGCCGAGTGCTCTCGGCGCTGACCTCCTCACGGGTGAGGATCTCCGTGGCGCCGAGGTCCTTGAGAAACTGATGCTCGTCGGCCTTGCCCGTGCTGGCGGCGACGGTGTAGCCAAGGCCGGCAAGCATGCTCACGGCCGTGCTGCCAACGCCACCGGTCGCACCGGTGACGAGGACCGGGCCGCGGTCCGGGGTGACGCCGTGGGCCTGGAGGGCCGCCACTGACATGGCGGCAGTGAAGCCGGCGGTGCCGAGGGCCGCCGCCTCCTTCGTCGAGAGGCCAGCAGGAAGCGCGCAGACCCACTTCGCCGGGATCCGGGCCAGCTCAGCGTAGCCACCCCAGTGGCTCACGCCCACGTCGTAGCCGATGACGACGACGCCCTGGCCCTTCGTGAAACGGCTGTCGCTCGACTCCACCACCGTCCCGGCGAGGTCGATGCCAGGGACCATCGGGTAGGTGCGGACGACGCTGCTTTTGGGCTGACAGGCGAGGCCGTCTTTATAGTTCACACCCGACCACTCGACCCGGATGGTGACTTCGCCAGCGGGGAGGTCGGATTCGGCGACGGTGGTAACGGCCGCTGAGAACTGGTCGTCTA
>JBJXGC010000128.1:0-8129 GCA_046154545.1 Dehalococcoidia bacterium
GTCGGCAAGCCGAAGCCGGGCGAGACGGTCGTGGTTTCGGCCGCGGCCGGCTCGGTCGGGCACATCGTCGGCCAAATCGCGAAACGGCAGAAGTGCCGCGTCGTGGGCGTCGCTGGCTCGGCCGAGAAGTGCCGCATCCTCACGGAGGAACTCGGCTTCGATGTGGCCGTGAACTACAAGGAGAGCAACTTCCGGGACGCGTTCAAGGAGGCCACGCCCAACCGTATCGATGTCTACTTCGACAACACGGGCGGCGACATCCTCGGAAGCGCCCTCTTCCGGATGAACGCCCACGGCCGCATCGCCTGTTGCGGCGCCGTCAGCCAGTACGACACCTCGAACCCGGGGCCAGGCCCGCGTGGCATCCCGGGTCTGCTCGTGAACAACCGGGTGCGCATGGAAGGATTCCTCGTCTTCGATTACGCGGACCGTTACGACGAGGCGCGCGAGACGATGTCGGCCTGGATCACCGTCGGCGAACTCATCCCCCGGGTGACCGAGTTCCAGGGCCTGGCGCAGGCGCCCCGCGCTTTCGTGGAACTGCTCGGTGGCTCGACGATCGGCACTACGATCGTCCGGGTGAGCTGAGCGGGGAAAAGGGAGCGGTCAGATCGGGATGATTTCGAAATGCGCCAGCTACGGTGAGGCGGCGGGCAGGCCAGCGCCCACGGCTCCGTCGAGTGTGGCGAGCACACCGTCATTGGCGGCCGCCAGGGCCAGCAGGTAGCGGTCCGTGAGCTGGTTGTGCCCCTGGATGTGCCGGAGGCTCGCGGAAAACACCCCGTCGGCGATCTGCAGCGTATCCGGCCAGAACTCGTACCCGTCCGTCAGTTTGAGCCGGCTGAGCATCGCCGCGGCCCGGGAGACCGTGAGTCTGCCACCGGAAACAGCTGGGTTGGCGCGGGTCCGTATGCATCCAAGTTCGGTGATCGGACAGGTCGCCCAACGCCTCGGTGGCAGCGACGCGAACCAATGGCGCGCCGTTTCGTGGTATTGATGCTGCGGCCAGAGAGGAAGGCCACGAGCACGTTAACGTGGAGGAGGGCGATCACGGGAAGTCTGACAGCATCTCGGCAACGTCCTCGCCGGTAATGGTAGGCATACCGGGAGGGACATCGAACACCGGAAGACCGTCGTCCGCGAAGGTTAAGCGGATCTCCAAGCCTCGCCGCATCAGTATCGAAACGGCCGCACCAAGGGAGACGCGCTCCGCATCGGCCACACAGCGTGCCGCCTGAAGGATATCGTCGTCGATTGCCAGCGTCGTGCGCATAACGAAATCGTACAACATCCCAGGAGTCCTGCCAGCAGGTGGAGACTATGGCAGCTTTGCGCCGATTCTAACGAGCCTTAGGATTCGCCTCATAGCGCACCGAGATGGAGCACCGCGATGTTCGCATGGGTGCCTCGGGTCTTGGTGACAACAAGCGCGCCGTCAGCATTCAGGACGGACCGGACGGCGTCCAAACGGCCCGGGTGGCCGCCTCCGGTCCGCTGCCCGGTTCAGCGCATCGCGAAGCCACCGGAGACCACGAGGTGCTGTCCGGTGAGTTGGCGGCTCTGGTCCGAGGCAAGGAAGACGACCGACGCCGCGATGTCCTCCGGCGTCGAGCGCTTCCGCAGGGGCGTGTTCCGCACGACGTATTCGCCCTGGGACTCGTTCATGACGTTTTTCTGGTCGTGCCAGATCGAGTGGGCGCCGAGGCCCTCCGCCGTCTCGGGGAGGACGAGCCCCGGGGAGACGAGGTTGGCGCGAACGGGGTCGTGCCAGGGCAACACCGTGACCATGGTGCCGAGCCTGATCCGCTCGGTCCGCCCCGCGACCCAGGCGAGGAACTGGGGCACGTTGGGCGTCAGCTGGTAGTCGCTGAAATGGTGTTCCGGGGTCCAGATCGAATCAAAGCCGTCGCCTTGGCCCGCGCCGCGAGGGCGAGCTCTTCGCGGTAGACCTCGGCGTCCGTGTGGTGGCCGTCGAGGTTCTGGAAGATCAGGGAGAGTCCAGTGTGCATGCGGCCTCCGCGGCGCCTCGAAGAGCCTTTCTAATTTCGGTTCGAATCTAGCACGGCGCGGCTGGGGCACGCAAGACGCGAGCGCCGTACGGCCGGTCAGCGGTGGTGGGCGTCCGCCGGCCGGCCGGGGGTGTCGAAGAAATCGACCACGCCAGTCTCGAGGTCGTACTCCGCGCCGACGATCATCAGGCCGTCGTCGGCGATCAGCGACTCGAGGAGGGGCGAGCCGTGACGAAGGTGCTCGGCCGAAACGTGGACGTTCGTGCGGATAGCCTCGCGCGCGAGGGCCGCCCGGTCGTTCCCCATGCCCGCGGCGATGAGCGCGTCAACGGACGGCCGGATGCGGCCCACGATCGAACCAAGGTGGTTGGCGGTGCCCGCGTCCGGCCCGGCGAATGCGTCTTCGATCGTCGCCTCGATCGCGCCGCAGCGGGTATGGCCCATGACGACCACCAGCCGGGTCCGGAACCGGCTCGCGGCGAACTCGACGGATTCGACCTGGGTGGGGGCCACGACGTTGCCCGCGACGCGGACGACGAAGAGGTCGCCGAGGCCCTGGTCGAAGACGATCTCGGCTGGCGCCCGGGAGTCGGAGCAGCCAACGATCACGGCGAACGGAGCCTGTTGTTCGCTCAGGTCAGCGCGGTTGAGTTGGGAGAGGAGCGCGTCCACGCTCCGGACGTTGCTGGAGAAGCGCTGGTTGCCGGAGCGGAGCCGCTCGTACGCCTCCGCCGCAGGGACGTGAGGTAGGTCAGACATGGGCGGCGCTTGTGCTCATACGGCGTACTCTAGCCCGCCAGCGCGGCGCACGCGACGCGACAGCGGCTCCGGTTTTCGAGGTGGCGTCAGCGCTGCAGCGTGTGCGAGCCATCGAGCGACGTACTCGAGACCAGCTCGAGCCCGAGCGGGAGGTCACGGACGTTGTTGCGGTCGAGGAACTGTTCGACGATCCGGGTGCCCACGGCGGAGGGCAGGTTGCCCGCCTCGACGGAATCGACCACGAGCCGGTTCTGCCCGCCGGAGACATCGAGCGTGCCGCGGAAGAGGACATTCAGGTCGCGTCCAAGGAACGACACTTTGCCCTTCGCTTCGGCCTTGCCATCCGGGCAGAAATAGACCTGCAGGCCCTGGATGTCGGAGCCCCGGTCCTGCAGGTAGGCGACACCCTGGGAGGTGACCTCTTCTTCGGTAAAGGTCACTGAGGCGCCGGGGCCTGCCGCCTTGAACGCCTCCCATCGAGCCGTTGCGTTGAGCGCGGCGCCGGTGCTGGCCGTGCTCCTGCGATCGACGCAGGGGGTGGGGTCGCCGGTGAAGGCGAGGATGCCACCGATGATGGCGAGAAGCGCTGCGATGCCACCGACGCCGGAGGCGACCAGGGCGCCACCTCGCACGACCCGCCCGAGCATGCCGGCGCCTCCCTGGGCCGTCTCGCTGGCGGCTGAGGTCGCGCTCTCCGTAGCGGCTGGCGGAGATGGTGGCGCCGCAGGCGGTGGTGGTGCTGCGGGTGGCGCCGGGGGCGGTGCCTGGACGATCGGGATGTCCGGCGGCAGGATAGGGGCGCCCGCGGCCCCGGAGATGGCCTCGGCGGCCGACGAGGCGGCACCGGAAAGTGATTCGGCGCCGCCAGCCGCGCCGGAAAGGGCTTCGCCCAGGGGCGCTGCGGCGCCGGACAGCGCCGGGGCGGCTTCTCCGCCAAGACCGGAGAGGGCTGCGCCGATCCCGCCGGCGGCGCCGCCGGCGGCTGCCGCCCCACCGAAGGGCAGGATGGCCGGCGCTCCGCGGCGGTCCGATTCTTCGGGAATGGGTTCGCCGCAATCAAGGCAGAACTTCGCGTCCCAGGGGTTGGCCACTCCGCAGGAGGCGCAGGAGATCGTGAACTCTTCCTCGGCCGGGGCGGCGTGTACCATCGTCGCGCCGCAGAAGGCGCAGAACGCCGCCTCCCCATCCGGGTTTACCGCTCCACACGTTTCACAACGCACTTCTGCCTCCATGTTGTGGCCGCCGGTCCGCGGACGGACGCCTTCCGCGCGCCTATCCGTGAACCAGCCGAAGGGTGCGCCCGTCCCCAGCGTCGTCCGGGATGCTCCCGGAGGGTAGTATAGTGCCCTCGATGACTGACCCGACCAAACCCCGAGTTTTGACGCAAGTCAAGCAGTACCGCCTCGTCCGGGAGCTTGGGCGAGGCGGCATGGGAGCGGTCTACGAAGGTGTCGATACGCGCGACGACACCCGCGTGGCGGTCAAACTGCTGCACCCGTGGCTGGCGGCCGAGGACGGCTCGTTCCGTGACCGTTTCGAACGTGAGGCCCACATCGCGGCGCTCTTGCGTTCGCCCTATTCGGTCCGGCTGCTCGATTTCGGCGTGGCCGAGGGCAGCTACTACCTCGTCATGGAGTTCGTCGAAGGCTCGACTGTGGGCAAAGAGCTCGAAGCCGGGCCGATCCCTCCGTTTCGGGCCCTGCGGATAGCGATCGACACCGCCCGGGCGCTGGAGGAAGCCTCCGCCCGGGGCGTGGTCCATCGCGACATCAAGCCCGACAACATCCTCCTTACGCCTGAGGGACGGGTGAAGGTGACTGACTTCGGTATCGCGCGCCAGGAGGGCGGCGCGGGCATGACGGCTGCCGGCAGCTTTGTGGGCACCGCCGCTTACGCCGCGCCCGAACAGGCGGTTGGTGACGCAGACCACCGGACCGACATCTACGCGCTGGGCGCGACCCTCTTTTGTATGCTCGCCGGCCACCCACCGTTTCGTGGCAGCTCGGTCTGGGACGTGATCCGCCAGCACCAGTCCGCGCACCTGCCGATGGAGGAGCTCGCCCACCTCCCTGATGTGGTCACGAACCCGATCCGCCGCTGCATGGAGAAGGACCCGCGCGACCGCTACCAGTCAGCAAGCGAACTCGCGGGCGCCCTTGAGCGGGCACTGGCAGCGGCCCTTCACGCGCAGGAGACCGCTGGCGGGGCAATGCCCCCGGCGGCGCCGCCGCCTCGTCCCACGGCCGCGCCAGCCCCCCCGACGCGGCCCGAGCTTCCCCGGACGCAGGTGCCGGAGCCGACGACGGCCCGTCCCGAGGCGCCGACCCGCATCGCCCAGCCCGACACAGCGCCGGCGCCGCCCCGGTCGCCAGGGGCTCCGGCTGGCGCCGCGCCTGTCCTCCCGCAGCCCGCCGGGGGAGTGCGGATGACCGCCGTGCCGACGAGCCCGGCCGGGAAGATCCGGACATTCGAATTGACGGTTGTGAACCTCGAGAACGTCGCTGGCCGGTTCGCGCTGACGGCCACCGACCCCACGGGAGCGCTGGCCGTGGCGCTTCCCGCCAGCATCACGCTCGGCCCGGCGGAGACGCAGCGGTCGGCGGTCGAAGTGCGGCAGGCGCGGACGGCCCCGGCCTCAGTGCGGTCGCTCCAGTTCCAGGTGGTGGCCCATCGCGATGACGGTACCCGGGCCGGGTTCGTCAACGTCACCTTCGTCCTTGGCCGCCAGCGGGGTGGCTTGCGGTCGAAGCTGCCCGGGTTCGCGGCGGGGGCGGCGGTCGCCGTGGCGATTGCGGGCGTCTCGGCCTTCTTCTCGCTCCGCGGCGGCGATGACCCGTCCCCAGGCACTGGTTCGCCCACCGCGGGGCCGGCCGCCAGCGCCAGCGCGAACCCCTCCGCGTTCATCAACGTCAAGGACCGCTGGGACTACGCCTTCCGGATCTCCGAGAACACCTGCACGTTCGGCGCGAAGGTCGGCGACCGTTTCACAAAGTCGTTCCGCTTCCGCCTGGTCCAGGGGTCCGGGACGACGATTAAGGACGGCGACCTCGTCTCCGTTGTGGGCGTTGAGGAAGGCGGCGACCGGCCCGTGTCCGGCTCGTTCACGTTCCGGGTGACCGACTTCCAGTTCCACTATCGCGTGTCGAACACCGGGAACACCGGCGAGGCGAGCGTCAACACCAGCTTCTCCAACCCGGACGTTATTTCCGCGGCGACCTACACGGAGACGTACGACTCCGGGAAGTGCCGGATCGTCGGGCAAGCACCGACGTAGGCGCTGCTGACGTTAGTCCGGGACCTTTGCGCTAAGCGTGACCGTACCGACCAGCTGGTTGTTGACGAAGGCCTGGAGTACCGCCGTTATCGCCGGTATGTCGTTGGGCCCGATCTGCAACGTCACGCAGTCGCCGCCGCCGGCGCCGTTGTCGTCCCAGACAAGGGGGGTCCCCTGGTAGGGCGCCGTCTGGGTAAGCCGAAGCCGGAAGGGGATGTTCGCCGGGCTGAGGTTATAGCAGAGCGTGGCGGTGTCACCCGAGTAGTACAACGACTGGTCGAGAGAGGCGGTGAACGTGTAGCTAATCGGCGTCGGAGTCCTGGTCGGTGTCGGCGAGGGTGTCCGGGTTGGACTTGGCGTTGGTGTGGGTGTGGGTGATGGGGTTGGTGTCCGGGTGGCCGTGGCCGTTGCGGTGTTCGTTGGGCTGGGCGTGGCGGTCGCGGTGGGTGTGGCTGTGGGCACGGGCGTATTGGTCGCTCCCGGCACTCGGGTGGGGGTTGGCCCTGGAGGGGTCGGCGTAGCGGCGGGCGGTGGCGTCGGCGTTTCCGTGGCTGCCACGGTCGCCGCACCAGTTGCCGTCGCCGTCGCTGAGGCCGTGCTGGACGGTGATGGCGACGGTGAGGGCGACGCGGTTGGCGATGGACTGGCCGTCACCACCACGTTCTGCTGCTTTGGGGAGTCGTCGTTCTGGGCGACGGCCACACAGACGCCCGCGAAGATCGCCGCGGCCGCCGCGATTCCGCCGAGCCCGGCGATCTGCTTCCAATGCGACGCGAGGCCGCCGCCGCCTTTCGACGCCGCGGCGGCACCGTCGGTCACCTGGCGGAAGGTCGCGAATCCGCAGGAATCGCAGAAGCGTGTCCCGGGCGCATTCGTGACGCCGCAGTTCAGGCAGAGCGTACCGGCTGAGCTCCGTGCCGCCGCGGGGGTCGCGGGAAGGCCCGGTGCGGGTGGCGTTGGCGGAGGTGGAGGGGTCAACACCGTCTGGGCGAGGCCGCCGGGGGGCGCCGCCACCGTCGCGCCGGGATCCAACGGTGTCCCGGGGACGGTCCCTGCGAGGCCAGGATCGGCGCCCGGGGCGGTCGGCGAGCCGCTGGCGCCGGTCAATACGGTGGCGTCGCCCTGCGCGCCCGAAAGTGGCTCAATGACCGTGGCTGCGCTGTCGCTCGAGCCTGTCAGGATCTCGGTTGGCAGGTCGGAGGCGATAAGGGCGCCACCGGCGGCCCCGGCAGCAGCGGCGCCACCGGCTGCGGCCGGCCCAGTTCCGGCGCCCGTGGCGATGGGGGCGACGGCGGTGCCGCAGCGCGTGCAAAACCGCGCTCCGTCCGCAAGCTCTCGACCACACTGCTCACACGTCATCGTCGCAACACCAGGAGTACTCCGCGGCCCATGTTAGCAGTTGTGGTAGTCATCCGAATGTGATGGAGGTTCGCATCTCGATCACGTCCGCACTATTGGGACGATCCATGACATCCCAGGGGAGACCGCTGCGGCACCGTGGACTCGGCCTAGTCCACGGTGCTCGGAGGTACCCACGCGATCGCCGACTCCCCCGCGCTGTTGAATGAAGCCACGCCGAACGGAGCCGCGCTACTGCAGGGGCTCCGGGGAATGGTGTTCGCGGTTGCGTTGGCCACTGTTGTCGCCCTCAAGACCGGGCCTGTAGCGGTCTGCTGGTAGATCCGGAACCCGTCCTCATTCGTTGAATTGTCCCGCCACGATATGCGGGCGCTTGCCGCGGCGGTGGTGCCAATCCCGGCTACGCACTGGACCTCGCTCGGCGCCGCAGGCCGGGTGACGACGGGCTTATCGGGCTGGACGGTGACCGATGCCGTCAGGGTGGTGCAGGCGCTGAAACTGCAGGCCTTCAGGCTGAGCTGCTTCGTGCCCGCTGTCGCGTACCTGGTGGCAAAGCTGACGCCGCCACCGCCGGCATCCGGGTTGCCCCCGGGCGCTCGCCACTCCAGGGCCGTGATGGGGCTATTCGCGTCCGCGGGGGCACCCTGAGATTCACAGAGAATGGGCTGGTTTACTCTTGCCGTCGCGGGGCAGCCCAGCGTCCGCAGCAGGGGCGGTTTCGGCGTGGG
>JBJXGC010000155.1:0-11885 GCA_046154545.1 Dehalococcoidia bacterium
CGCACGGGTGTGGGCTGCGCGGCGGTAGACGCATACCAGCAGGCGATTGCCGGGACAGCCGTCGTCCGGGGAGACTTTGCCGACCGCATCGCGGCCCGCCTCGGCCAGGACCCCTACGCCCACGAACCCGGGTCCAAGCCAGCGCCGCCGGAGCATTGCGGCGGTCAGTTCGGCAACACGGATGTTGTGGTGAGCGTCATAACTCCCTGAGGGGCAAGCGCCAGAAGTGCGAACCGGCTGCGGCTCCACAAAGCGGAGCCGCCGACCTCTCCTCGCTTCCCCAGAACCGGGCACCCGGCTACATTCGAACTGTTGTGTTCATCGGCGGCGCGTGACTCCGTGTGAGTCAAATTTATGCGCCGTTCTCATGGAGGCTATCCTGGTTACACCTGTCAGCATGAAGCAGTTACTGGAAGCTGGAGTCCACTTCGGCCACCAGACCCGCCGCTGGAACCCGAAGATGCGCCATTTCATCTTCACCGAGCGGAACGGCATCCACATCATCGACCTCCAGCAGACCGTGACGCGCCTTGACGACGCGATCACCTTCGTCCGCGACACTGTCGCTGAGGGCGGCCACGTGCTCATCATCGGCACCAAGAAGCAGGCCCGCGAGACGGTGCAAATGGAAGCGGAGCGGGCGGCACTGCCGTTCGTCAACAACCGCTGGCTGGGCGGTACGCTGACGAACTTCCGCACCATCCAGAGCCGGATCCGTTACCTCGCTTCGCTCGAAACGAACATGGCCCACGGCGAGTACTCGCGGCTGACGAAGAAAGAGCAGCTCGACAAGTCGAACGAGATCGAGCGGATGAATCGCTACTTCGGCGGCATCAAGATGATGGACCGCTTGCCCGCGGCGGTGTTCATCATCGACACGGTGAAAGAGGCGATCGCCGTCCAGGAATGCGAACGCCTGAACATCCCGATCGTCTCGCTGGTCGACACCAACTGCGACCCGGACCCCGTCTCCTACCCGATCCCCAGCAACGACGACGCTATCCGGGCGATCAAGCTCATCCTCGGCAAGATGGCTGACGCGGCGATCGAAGGCCGGGCTGCCCGCGAATCGGGGGCAGGGGCCGGTGTCCACGGCGACGACATGGTCCGCGCGGCGGAGGCGGGAGTGGCCTCTGGCAGCTTCTCAGCCTCGCCGGAAGAGGTGGCCGAGGCCCCCGCGGAGCAGTCGGTGACGGCGATCTCACTCGCAGCGCAGGCAACGGCCGCGCAGCCCGCACAGGAGTAGCACGGGTGGCAGAGATTACGACGGCAATGATCAAGGAGCTGCGAGAAGCGACCCAGTGTGGCGTGATGGACGCGAAGCGTGCCCTGGAGGCCGCCGGCGGGGACATGAAGGCGGCCCGCGAGGTGATCCGCGAGCAGGGGCTCCTGGCGGCGGCGAAACGCTCCGGACGCGAGGCGAACCAGGGTGTGGTCGAAGCCTACATCCACGGCGGCGGGCGGATCGGCGTCCTCATCGAGCTGAACTGCGAGACGGACTTCGTGGCGAACACAGAGGCCTTCCGGCAGCTGGCCAAGGACGTAGCCATGCAGGTGGCGGCGATGAACCCGCTCGTCGTCTCAGCGGCCGACCGCACCCCGGAGATGGAAGGGAGCGACGCTGAGGTCGCTCTCCTCAGCCAGCCGTTCATCCGGGATTCGGGGCGGACGATCGGCGAACTCGTGACAGACGTGATCGCGAGGACGGGCGAGAACGTCCGGGTCAGCCGCTTCACCCGCTTCGAGCTGGGGCGCTAAGCCCTGGACGAGCGAAGGGCCGTGGCGCCGTACCGGCGCGCGCTCGTCAAGCTGAGCGGCGAAGCGCTGATGGGTGACCGCGCCTTCGGGATCGACGCGGCCACCGTCCATGGCCTCGCCGATCAGATAGCGCGAGCGGTCCGCGGCGGCGTCCAGGTGGCGGTCGTGGTGGGCGCTGGCAACTTCTGGCGCGGCGCCACCGTGGCCGAGACCGGTATGGACCGGGCGACGGCGGACTACGCGGGCATGCTGGCGACGGTGATGAACGCGCTCGCCCTCCAGGACGCGATCGAGAAGGCGGGGGCGATGGTGCGCACGCAGACGGCGCTGACGATCACGGCCATCGCCGAGCCGTACATCCGGCGGCGGGCCATCCGCCACCTCGAGAAAGGCCGCGTCGTGATCTTCGCGGCCGGCACCGGAAGCCCGTTCATGACGACCGACACGCCCGCCGCCCTGCGGGCGATTGAGACTGACTGCCAGGCGCTGCTGATGGCGAAGAACGGGGTGGACGGGGTGTACGACGCAGACCCGCGCACGAACCCGGACGCCCGGCGGCTGATGCACGTGACCTATCTGGAGGCGCTTCAACGCCAGCTCAAGATCATGGACACGACGGCCCTCAGCCTCTGTATGGAGAACCACTTACCGGTCGTGGTCTTCGATGTGGCGGCGCCGGACGCTATCTTCCGGGCGCTCCAGGGTGAGGCGATCGGCACCGTCATCTCGGCGGATTCAGAGGCCGAGCCGATCCGCGTGATAAACTCGTAGCGGAGGGACGCGCATGGCAGACCCTGACGACATACTCCTCGGCGCCGACGAACGGATGGATGGCGCTGTCGAAGCGCTGAAGCGGGAGTTGAACGGCGTCCGCACCGGCCGCGCTCACCCGAGCCTCATCGAGACACTCCCGGTGGACTACTACGGCGCGACCACGCCGCTCAAACAGCTCGGGACGATCAATGCGCCGGAAGCGCGGCTCCTGACCATCCAGGTCTGGGACCGGAGCGCCGTGCAGGCCATCAATAAGGCGATCCAGGCTTCGGACCTCGGGCTGAACCCGGCGATCGACGGGCAGCTTATCCGGCTGCCGATCCCGCCGCTGACCGAGCAACGCCGCAAAGACATGGTGAAGCAGGTACACACGAAAGGCGAAGACGCCCGGGTGGCGGTGCGCAATGTGCGGCGGCACGCGCACGACGAACTGCGCAAGACGGAGAAGGACGGCGGCATCTCGCAGGACGACATCAAACGCCACGAGGAGGAGCTGCAGCGGATGACGGACGCCCATATCGCCGCCATCGACAGCGAAAGCAAGAAGAAGGAAGCCGACCTCCTTGAAATCTAGCGTGGCCGCGGCGGCTACGGGGACTTCAGCGGCGGAGCTGCTGGGAGACATCATCTCACCCATCAGCGGCGGCCGGGTGCCGCGCCATGTGGCGATCATCATGGACGGCAACGGGCGCTGGGCGACACAACGCGGGCTCCCGCGCAACGCCGGCCACCGGGCCGGGACGGAGAATATCCGGCGCGTGCTCGAACGCTGCGGCGACCATGGCGTCCAATACGTCACGCTCTACGCCTTCAGCACGGAGAACTGGAACAGGCCGCCGCGGGAGGTGCGTTTCCTCATCCGCCTTCTCGGCATGTACCTGAAGCGCGAACTCGGGAACCTTCACAAGAACGGCGTCCGCATCCTCCACCTGGGGCACATCGAGGCCCTCCCCGGGTACCTCCAGAAGGAGGTGGCCAACGCCATCGAGCTGACGGGCGCCAACACCCGGATCACGCTGAACCTCTGCTTCAACTACGGAGGCCGGGACGACATCGTGATGGCCGTGCGGGACATCATCCGCAACGGGATCCCGGCGGACGAAGTGACCGAGGAGACGATCGGCGGGCACCTGTACACCAGCCATGCGCCAGACCCGGACCTCGTCATCCGGACGGGCGCCGAACAACGCATCTCGAACTTCCTCATCTGGCAGGCGGCGTACGCCGAACTCTACTTCACCGATGCCTACTGGCCGGACTTCGGCCGCGAGGATGTCGATATCGCACTGGCTGATTACGGCCGCCGCAAACGGAAATTCGGCGGTCTCCTCCAGGAAGACAGCGACACGCTGCCCGGATCATGAGTGCGGCGGGGGTCCACCCGGCTCACACGGACGGGCGGGGCCGCCGGTCGAACCTGCAGTTACGGTTGCTCACCGCGGTGGTTGGCCTTCCGCTCGTGGTTGCGGTGGTCTACCTGGGCGGCTGGCCGCTCGCAATCGCCGCCGGGCTTGTGGCGCTGCTCGCGTCGGCGGAATTCACGCACGGCTGGCTGCTTCCTTCGATGCCGATCCGGGCGGTCGCCCCGCACGTGCTCAGCTTCGGCGGGCCGGCGGTGATGGTGGTGGGCACCCATGGGGATCACCGCTACATCGGCGCCGGGCTGATCCTCGCGGGCCTGTTCGCGGTGGCGGGATATGCGCCAACGAAGGTCTTCGGCCCTCGGCGCCCCTACCGGGTGCAGGCCTGGTGCCTCGTCTACATCGGCCTGCTCCTCAGCTCGCTGGTCCTCCTGCGCGATTCGGACTCAGGGCGGGAGTGGCTGACCCTGGCGATCGCTTCAACCTTCGCAGTGGATACGAGCGCCTACGCCGTCGGGCGGCTGGTAGGACGTCACAAGATGGCGCCCCGGATCAGCCCGAAGAAGACGTGGGAGGGCGCCGCGGGCGGGTTCGCCGGGGGCGTGGGCGCGGTATTGCTCTTGAACGCCCTCCTGGACACGGGCGAGAGCAGCCTGACGATGCTGCCGTTCGCGTTCATCTGCCCGGTCGCGGCCCAGGCCGGCGACCTGCTGGAGAGCTGGATGAAGCGGCGGATGGGCGTGAAAGACGCATCGGGCCTATTGCCCGGGCACGGTGGCTTCCTCGACCGGCTCGATTCGATCCTGTTCGTGGTGCCGCTCCTTTACGTCTTTCTCCGGCTGCGGGTGCTCTGATACGGTGTAGGCGGCATTACGGTGCCGCCGAGGAGCCAGGTTGCCAGCCGCGAAACTTCCCCCTGACCTCCGTCACGAGCGCGTTGAGATCAACGGCATCGCCATGCACTACGTGGAAGCCGGGAGCGGCGAGCCGGTGGTGTTCCTCCACGGATTCCCGGAGTCGTGGTACTCCTGGCGCCACCAGATCGCGGCCCTGGCGCCCCACTTCCGGGTGATCGCGCCGGACCAGCGGGGCTACAGCGAGACGGAGAAACGCGGGCCGTACGACACGGACACGCTCCAGGAAGACATCCTCGCCCTGGTCCGTCATCTTGGTGGAGGGCCGGCGCACATCGTGGCGCACGACTGGGGTGGGGCAATCGCCTGGCTGCTCGCCATCCACCACCCCGAGGCCGTGCGTTCGCTGACCATTTGCAACCTCCCCCACCCCGCCTTGATGCAGCGGGCGTTACGAAGGAGCTTCCGGCAGCTGCGGCGGAGCTGGTACATGTTCGCGTTTCAGTTGCCGCTGCTCCCTCAGCGAGTGCTTGCGGCCCGGAACTACCACTGGCTGGCGCGGAACCTGATCAACGACTGCCGGCCAGGCACCTTCACGCGTGAGGACATGAAGGAGATCCTGGCCTCGTGGCGGCGCCAGGGCCTCGATGGTGGGGTTAACTGGTATCGCGCCCTTTTCCGGCATCCTCGCCGCCTCCCGGAGCCCGTGCCCGTCATCGAGGCGCCGACGCTGGTGATCTGGGGCGAGGAGGACCAGTTCCTCGGCAAAGAGCTGACAGAGGGCACCGGGGACTACGTCCGCGATCTCGAGATCCACTTCCTCCCGGGCGTGAGCCACTGGGTCCAGCAAGAGGAGCCGGCGACGGTGAACCGGCTACTCCTCGCCCACCTGGAGAAGGCCAGGGCCCGTGGCGGACCCTGAGGGGACGGGACGTGGTCTCCACCGTCCGTCCCTCGACGACTTCATCTTCGAGGGCGAGGCGACGCCGCTCCTCTTCCGGAAACGGGTCATCTTCGGGATCGCCGGAGGCCTCGCCGCCTTGATAGCGGCCTATGTGGTGACGTCCTCGCTCCTCGGCTGGACGACGGAGATCAACGCGGGGCCGCTGCGGGAGTGGGTGGAGGATTTCGGTCCCTGGGCGCCCGCGCTCTTCGTCCTGATCATGGCGTTTTCGGTCCTGGTGGCGCCTATCCCGAACGCCCCCATCTTCGCAGCAGCCGGCCTGGTGTGGGGTTCCGTGCTGGGGACGGTGTACTCGCTGGCGGGATTGCTCCTCGGTTCGGCCATGGCCTTCTGTGTAGCCCGCTGGACCGGCCGCCGTTATGTCGGACGGTTGATCGGGGCGAAGGCGGCGGGCCGCCTCGATCGCGCGGCCGAGACGATGGGCGGCCGCGTCATCTTCTGGTCGCGGATGATGCCGGGCATCAATTTCGACTGGATCAGCTTCGTCGCGGGGATGACGTCGATCCGCTTCGCCGTCTTCTTCGCCTATTCAGCACTGGGCATGATCCTGCCGACGGCGGTGACGGTCGTGGCCGGTGATGGGCTGGGCAAGGACTTCCGGCTGACGATCGCGGCGGGTGCGGTCTACGTGCTCGGTCTCGCCCTGAGCGGGCTCTTCTTCTGGCACCGCCGGCGGCGCTGGCAGCAAGCCAGGGGGCGAAGGTAGCCGGCGCCGGGAAAGGAATGGGTAATGCCGGTTAGGCATGCGCGGGTGTCCCCTACCTGAGCCTTCACACGGCGCGGCGCACAATCGCCCGTAGATTCAAACAGAGGAACAGTCATGGCGATTGTCCAACTGCCGGCCAACCTTACGCTCCTCCGCCCGCGAAACGGCTTCCGCGGACATGTCCGCCAACGGCCCACCGCCCTGGCGCCCATCGTCTCGCGGCGCGAGCTACTGGAGCGGCTTGAGACGATCGGCGAACTTGCACCCCACGCGCCGCTCTCCTTCCTCCTCGTCCGCGTGGAGGGCCTGGACGAGGTATCGGCTACGCCCTTCTCGCCCCGCCAGATCATGGGCATGATCGGCATGCGGATTATCGCCCTCACGCGTCCGACCGATACGGTCGGAGAGTACGCTGGGAATTCGTTCGGGATCGTGCTCCAGGGCGCAGGGGCAACCGCGGCCGCCGCAGTCGCCTCGCGCGTCAGCTTCCACCTCGCCCAGCTCCGGGACGGCCTCGGGATTGAGACGAAAGCGCTGGTGTATGCGGCGACGGGCAACGGCCTCAACGCCGAACTGCTCCCCGTGGCCGCGATCGATTCGCTCGACGACTGCTGCTGAAGCGAAACCGATCGGTCTGCTCCAGCTCAGCTCGTGAGATAGCCGCGCCCGGCAGTCACCGCACGATCGGCACGCCAAGGTCAACGGCGGGCCCAACTTCGCGGACGACCGCCACTTCTTTGCAGTTGGTGAAGAAGGGGCAGCGGACACACTCGTTCCAGACCTTCTGGGGAAACTCCATGACGTTCGCGACACGGAAGCCCTGCTTCTCGAAGAAGCCTGGCTTGTAAGTCAGGGCGAAGACGCGTTCGAGCTGAAAGACCGTGGCGTCATCCATGCAGGCCCTGACGATCGCGGCCCCGACGCCCTTGGCCTGGACATCCGCCTTGACGGCAAGGGAGCGGACCTCGGCGAGGTCGGGCCCCATCATGTGGAGCGACCCACAGCCGATGACCTCACCGTCAACACGGACGACCTTGAAATCGCGGATCGACTCGTAGATCTCGCCGATCGGGCGATGAAGCATGTCGCCCCGGTCAGCCCAGTAGGTGACGAGTTCATGGATGGCGCCGGCGTCACTGAGCCGGGCAGGTTCGACGCAAAACAATGGAGTGCTCCTCAAGGTGGGCTTAGGCCGGGCGGAGGGTGCGAATACCTTCTGCCCTTCCACGCCCGGGGGCGACGTGCGTCCCGTCGCCCCATGAACTCCGATCTGCGCCATACATCACCGGAACAGTCTACGATAACGGCCGAAAGCGGGCGCGACCCGCATCCGGGGGCAGAGATGCGCGTCTCGATTATCGGGCAGGCGGCGTTTGGTGAAGCGGTCCTCAAACGGCTCCAGGCCGCGGGAGTGGAGATCGTTGGCGTAAGCGCGCCGCCGCCGGCCGAGGGTGGCCGGCCGGACCCGCTCTGGGCGGCCGCGTCGGCGATGGGCCTGCCGCTCGTGCCCACCGCGCTCCTCAAGGACGACCTCTCCCTCTGGCAGGCCCTCGGGGCGGACCTCTGCGCGATGGCATTCGTCACCGACATCCTCCCGGACGAGCTGTTTTCGGTGCCGCCGCTGGGGACGATCCAGTACCATCCGAGTCTCCTGCCCCTGCATCGCGGCTCCTCGGCGATGAACTGGCCGATCATCTTCGGCGAAACGGAGACCGGCCTCACCGTCTTTTGGCCCGACAAGGGCATTGACACCGGCCCGATCCTCCTCCAGAAGCGCTGTGCTATCGGCCCCGAAGAGACGATGGGGACGCTCTACTTCGAGAAGCTCTTCCCGCTGGGGGTGGAAGCGATGGCCGAGGCGGTTGAGCTGGTGGCGGGTGGTTCCGCGCCAAGAATCGCGCAAGACCACAGCCTGGGGACGTATGAACCGCCCTGCCGGGACGACCATGGCGAGATCCGGTGGCACGAGCCGGCCGCTCGCATCCACGCCCTCATCCGCGGGTGCAACCCCGCGCCCGGGGCGTGGACGCTGTACGGCGGCAGCCGCCTCCGCATCTTCGATTGCCGGCGGCTGGACCAGCAAGAAGCAGGGATCCCGGGCCGCGTCCTGCGGGTCGATGAGGACGGATTCGATGTCCGCCTGAACGGCGGGGTGTTGCGCCTCCTTCGCGTCCAGCCAGAGGGCGGCAAGAAGACCGGTGCGGGTGAGTGGGCGCTTTCTGCGGGCCTGAAAGCGGGCTTCCGCTTCCGCTGACGGCCCCGCGAACCGGCGGCCCCTTATCGTCCGCCGGGCACGGGCGTCTGCGGCTGCGGCTGCAGGTCCGAGCCGCTGGGGATAGCGCCTGTGGTGTTGCGCCGGACGTTGAAGGTGACGCTCGTCGAGAGCTGGCCGGCCGTCAAACGGACGGTATAGACGCCCTCTGTCATCTCCCGGGTATCGAACGACCCGACGGTCGCGTCTGTAATCGGGCCTTTGCCTGCCCCAAGCTTCTTCCAGGCTGCGGGGGCGGCGCCCTCGCCGAGTTCGACGAGCCAGTCCTCGGTGACGGCAACACTGGCGATGACCGGTGTGAGGCCACTGACGTTGCGGCCGTTCGAAGGGCTCCCGATGGAGACGGCCGCGGCCCCGGTGCTCTTGTCCTTCGGGGCGATCGGGATCTTCTTCTCCTTGGCGAGCTCCTTCGCGAGGTCGGGCTTGAGCAGCGGCAGCTTGACGAAGCCCTTCTTGACCCTGAACTGCTGCGGCGTCGCATCGCTGACGAGAAGGAGGTTGCGGGAGTCCACCTCCACCTCGTCGCATTCGGACTCGTACTTGACGTCTGTCCTCACCCACGAGCTGACCGTCTGTTCGCAGCCACCCTTGAGGCCACGGTCGGTCGCGGTCGTGGGGAACGAAACCTGGGCCACGTTCTTGGGGCGGAGTTCGTCGAAACCGAGCAAGGGTCCGGTAATCACGCCGACGCGCTTGAGGTAGCTGTGGTACTCGCCCATCCAGCGCTTGAATAACCGCACGGTCGTGTTCGCGGCCGCGTAGCGGGCGCCAGGGCCGTCGCGGACGAGTTCATTGTTCGCGTTGCCCACCCAGAGGGCCGTACCAGCGTAACGCGAGTAGCCGTTCATCCAGGTCTCGAGCGTGTCCTGGGCGTTGAGTGGGCCCTGCTGCGTGCCCGTCTTGGCGCCACCGGGGATCCGCACGCCATCGACGAAGGGGTCGAGGGCGAGGTCGTCGTTGCTCCCACCGCAGCCCCAGATGATGAAGCGCGAGGAGCAGTCGGCGATGATGGAATGGACGAGCCAGACAGAACCGGCATCGACGACCTGTTTGCGCTGGAGGTCGTTGGCGGCGGCGTGGTCGTAGAGCACCGTCCCGTCGTTGTCGCGCACCTGAAGGACGACGACGGGGTCGAGTTCGCGCGAGCCTTTGAGACGGAGATTGCCGCGGCTGAACTCGTGGAATTGCAGGTCGGCGAGGCGCCGGTCGCCAGCGCCTTCGGCGTCGAAGCTCTTGTAGTCCTTCGCAGCCTTGTACTCGGCGTAGCTGGGGACGCCGACCATGACGCCCATGTTCGCGATGACGGCGTTCATGTAGGCCATATCGATGGCCCGGATGTTGGCGCCGCCGGTGGCGATGGAGGCGCCGTACTCGACGTCTTCATGCGAGTTGAAGGTTGGGTCGAACCCCTGGGCGAGGGTCGTGATCCCCATCCGATTCGCCATGTCGATGACGTTGTCCACGCCCGCCTCAGCGGCGGCGCGGAAGGCACCGACGTTCTGCGAGCCGCCGAGGGCCGCCCGGGCGCTGATCATCCCTTCCGAGACCTCGCCCGAGCGGGGGTTGGTGATGGCAACGCCGTCGATCGTGAGCGGGCTGGTGTCCCAGAGCGTGCTCATCGGCGCCTTGCCGAGCTTGTCGAACCAGGTGAGGTAGACGACGGGCTTGAACGACGAACCGGGCTGGTTGATCTCGGTGAGCTGGTCGATGTTCCCTCGCACCCGCGCGTCTGAATTGAACGTGGGGTCGCGGTTGGCGGCGTAGACGATGATCTCACCCGTCGGGGGGTCGATGGTGGCGATAGCGGCATTGAAGCAGTTGCAGCCATCTTCGACACCCTTCTCGATGGCGCCCCTGATGATCTCCTGGGCGAGCTCCGTCTCTTTGATGTCGATCGTCGTCGTCACCCTCCAGCCGGCGGCGTGGACGGTCTCCTCGCAGGTCGCGCCCTCCACATTCGGAAGGATCCCGGCGGAGCACATGCGGACCAACCGCGGCTCCACCTGGTTATCGATGAAGGCGTCGCCACGGATCGGGTTGGCCGAGGCGTAGACCTTGAGCACCTCGGCTTTGGCCGCGTCCGCTTCGGCCCGGCTGAGACGCTTGTGCTCGACCATGAGGTCGAGCACGAACTCCTGGCGCTTCTTCGCCTCGCCCGCCACGGTCGTCAGGGGGCCGTCGGTGATGCACTGGTCCTGGGCGTTCTTCAGACAGTTCTCAGGCTTGCGCGGGTGGTAGCGGTCGGGGAAGGCGGGGACACCGGCGAGCAACGCCGCCTCCGCGAGGGTCAGGTTGGCGGCGGGCTTGTGAAAGTAGCCCTGGGCCGCGGCTTCGATCCCGATGTAACGGTCAGCATAGGAGATCTGGTTGAGGTACCAGCTGAGGATTTGCTCCTTGGTGTAGTCCTGCTCGAGTTCGAGGGCGTAGGCGATCTCCCGCAGCTTGCGGTCGAGCGTGCGTTCCGCGGTCTGACAGGTCGGTTGAGTGCCGAGGGCGATATTGGGGCAGATGTACACGTTCTTGATGAGCTGCTGGGTAATGGACGAGCCACCGGTGCCCGAGGCGACATGGCCGTCGATGTAGTTTTCCTTGGCGGCACGGACGAGGCCGCGCCAGTTCACACCGGGGTTGTCCCAGAAGCTGTCGTCCTCGGTCGAAATCGTCGCCTCGATGACCCAGTTGGAGATCTGCTCGAGGGGGACGGGGGCAAGGAGCTGGGCATCGCGGTTTTCGAGCGCACCGAGGCGTATGCCGTTCCGGTCGAAGATCTCGGTGAGGCCAACGTTGGTCTGGCGGAGTTTTGTCTCGATGGGGACGTAGTCGGCGGAGTAATGACGGTAGACGCCGTAGAGCGTACCGAGGCCAGCGGCGGCGCCGATCGCCGCCAGCGAACTGAGGCCGAGGAGCGCGATGATGAACCATCGGGCCGCGCCAGCGCCGCGCCGGGCCGTCCGGCGGCGATGGAGCAGACGGCGCTTTTCGAGGGTATTCATCGCGCCATGCAGCCGCAGGTAAGACCCACGCTAACGAGCCTGTCGCACGTTATGCACATCACAATCGAGCGTACCAGACCGCGGGCAAGGGGCACGCGCGCGGTAAAGCGGCCCGTTGTACGCTGCCATGGATGGCCCTCTCCGAAGACGATGTCCTGCATATTGCCCGCCTCGCCAGGATTGCGTTGACTGACGCCGAAGTC
>JBJXGC010000182.1:0-4837 GCA_046154545.1 Dehalococcoidia bacterium
ATCGCCACCACCTCCGACTTGTATTCCGGCGTGAACACACGCTTCGGTCGTCTGGGACTCATCGTGGACATCCTCCTCGGGGACGATTCCCCTATCGTGGATGTCCGTCGAATCGGGGCAAGCCCAAGCACGCTCCTTTGAACCTTTCGACCCTTCGCGTCCAACTCCCAGTCAGGCGACCCCTTGAGAGGGTGGTGCCCGGTGGCCGGTGCGGCGGCAGTTGGTATTGTTAGCGCGCTGTGGACAATTCGCCGGCCGCCCGCCAGCCACGCTTCTTCTACGGCTGGGTCATCGTCGGCGTCATGACCGTCATCGGCGGTCTGACGATGGCGATGGCTGGCTTCAACTTTGGCCTGTTCATCCGGCCAATGGGCCAGGACCTCGGGATTAGCCGCCAGACGTTCGGGTGGGCGTTATCGGCGCGCCAGTTGGCGGGCGCCTTCACCGGCCCCCAGGTCGGGCGCGTACTGGACCGCCGGGGCGCCCGCCTCCTCTTGATCGCGGCCACCACTATCACCTGCGCGGGGATGGTGGGCCTCGCCTACGTCGAGACGGGCTGGCAGCTCATCGCGGTGTTCGTGGTCATGGGCGCGGCCGGGATGACCGGGCCGGGGGCGATGCTCATCTCGGTCCCGGTGGCGAAGTGGTTCGTCCAGCGGCGCGGGCTGGCGATGGGGATTATGTCCGTCGGCACACCGCTGGGGGCGGTGATTATGGTGCCGCTCACCCAGATCCTGATCGGACGGTTTGGCTGGCAGGATTCGTGGCTGATCCTTGCCGTCTTGTGCTTCGCAATCGTCGTCCCGCTGGCGTTGTTCGTGCGGCGCCAGCCCGAGGACATGGGGCTGCGGCCGGACGGAGCGCCTGCCACCGGCGAGGCCGGCCGGGCGGCGAGCAGGGCCAACGCCGTCCTCGAACTGGCGAGCTTCACGGTGCGCGAAGCGACCCACACCGTCACCTTCTGGCGGCTGGTCGTGGTCTTCAGCCTGGTGATGCTGGCGATGGGCAGCGTCGGCCTCCACCGCATCCCCCACTTCACCGACGAGGGGATCAGCGCCGGCTGGGTGAGCGCGGCTATCTCCGCCGACGCCGCATCCGCCTGTGTGAGCACCTTTCTTATGGGCTGGCTCATCCAGCGTTGGCCGGCGCGTTATGTCGGGGCCGTGGGTTTCGCCCTGCTCGCGGTGGGCGTCGGAGTCACGATCTTCGCCCACACCATCCCCCTGATGTTCCTTTCGATGGTCATTTTCGGCCTCGGGGCGGGCGGCATGATCCTGCTCCAGGGCTTCCTCTGGGCCGACTACTTCGGCCGCGCGCAGGTCGGCGCCATCCGGGGCGCTTCGATGCCGATCACGTTGGTCTTCAGCGCGGCCGGGCCGCCAATCGCCGGGCTGGTGTACGACCAGACGGGCAGCTACAACCCGGTCTGGTGGGTGGGGATCGGGCTGATGGTCACGGGAGCGATCGTGCTGGCGCTGACACCGCCGCCCAAGAAGGGCGTGCACCATCCCGCCAGCTCACCGAGCGACGAGCGCGAGCGCGCCCGCGGAGGCCTACCCGCGGCGGAGACGGCGGGCGGTTCATAGGAGTACGTGCCGCCGGACTATCCGGGGACGAAGAGGGCGGCGAACGGCGCGACCCAGGACGGCCCGCCCCAGGAGAGGTCGAGGGGGCTGTCGTTGAGGACGTGGACCCAGATGAGCCAGGCGGTCCAGCGGCAGACGCCGAAGAAGAAGGCGCCGCGGTAGAGGGCGAGCAGGGCGTGTTCGGGCATCCAGCGGCCGAGGAAGCCCCAGATCGGGTCCTTCACTATGGCCGTACGGAAGTAGTCGGCGCGAAGCACGCGGTAGTTGAGCAGGACCATGGCGATCCAAAAGCCATCCCAGACGAAGCCGAGGCTGCTGAAGTAGGCCTGTCCATCGAGGAAGCGGCCCTCCGAGCCGGCGTAGGCCCAGGCGTCGAAGTGGACGTTGCTGAGGCTGATGGGGAAGAAGAGCATGACGCCGTTCGAATCGAGCGTGTCGCTGAGGACGTGGGCCCAGTTGCCGATCATCAGCCCGATCGCCCAGGTCATCGCCCAGGACTTGCGGTGGAAGATCAGCCAGACGGCGAGCGCGATGATGACCCCGAAGAAGAGCGAATGGGTGAACCCCATCCCCGGCCAGCTGCGGTGGAACTGGGCCGGGTCCTCGGCCTTGATCTCGTACCCGCCAACCTGGATGCCGTAGACGAACCACTTGGTGAGGAGGTCGGGGCTCCAGGAGCCGATGAGGATGGCGAGGAAGCTGATGCCGAAGCCGAGCTTCAGCTCGAGGCGCTCGATGTGGCGCTTGATGACGTACGGCTCGACATCGTGCGTGGCCCAACTCATCGGCGGGGCCGCCGCTTCCACAAGGCCGGGACGACCCAGACCACCGCCAGCAGGAGGGCGATCCCGGGCGCCCAGTTGAGCATGAAGCGGGGGTCGATCAGGCCGACAATGATGAAGAGCGCACCGGCGATGAGGTACGGCAGGAGCGACCGGAGGTCCCCGAGCAGGGCCTTGCGGCGGCCCATCAGGCGGGCCCCGCGGTGTGGATAGACCTCCCCGCGAGCGAGCGGAGGAGGTCCAGGTCGTCGGCGAGGATGCCGCCGGCGCCTTCTGCGATGGCCACCTCGGCCTGGACGGCTTCGTCGATATCCCAGGCGAAGAAGCTCGTGTTCGCCGCCCGCAACTGGGCCGCCCGGGCGGGCGTCAACAGGCTGCGGCGGATGCTAATGCCCACGGCCGGGTCGTTGGCGGCGAGGCGCGGCTGGACGAGGCCCCAGTCCCGGGGTGCATCGACTGAGTAGTGGACCTCCTGGGCGGGCCGGAAGACACGCACGAGGTCGAGGAGGCCCCACATGCCGCAGAAATCGATGCCACCGGCGAAGGGCCGCAGCTCGAGGGTACGCAGGACTGAGGCGACGAACCGGCGGCTCTCCGCGCGTGAGTAGCGCTGGGCCTTGAAGTCGAGCATGAGGCTGGCCCGGCCGCTCGTCCGGTCAAGCAGTTCTTCGAAGCGCATCCGGCCCGTGTCGAGCCGCAGCCAGTACGGTCCGAACGACCTCCCAAGGGGCCCCGCCCGATGGATGCCCTGTAAGTTGCGGTTCCAGAGCACGGGCAGCCCGGGGAGGCGATGTTCATGGCGCACCCAGGTCTTCCCGCCCCACCATCGCAGGTCGGCTTCGATCCATTCCACGCCCGATTCGAGCGCAGCCTCGATCCGGCGGCGGCGGTCGCCGTAGGCGTGAGCGATGGGGCGGACGGTGAGCGCGGACACTGCTGGCGATGGTAGGGCGCGCGGGTGCGCTAAGACAAAGGCGCGGGCTTCGTGAAGAAGTCCGCGTTTATCTTCGCGTAGGCGCTCCACTTCTCTGGCAGGTCGTAAATTTCGAAGATCGCCGTCACCGGGCAGACCAGTTCGCAGGCCCGGCAGAGGATGCAGCGCGACGGGTCGATGTAGTACTGGCGCGAATCTTCGGCCTTCTCGATGCAATCGACCGGGCAGACATCGACGCAGGCGCCGTCGAGCACGTCGATACAGGGCTCCGCGATGATGTAAGTCACGGCGTCAGAGTGGCGGGCGGCGCGGTTAAGCGCCAGCCGAACCTGGCCTGCTCCGTCGGCCGCCTCAGCCGCCCTGGATGCTGACCATGAACTCGAGACGGTCACCGTCGGCGAGGACGGTGTGCTGGTCCTGCTGGGCGTCGTTGATCAGGACCATGACCGCTTCGGCGTCGGCGTCGTTGAAGCCTTCGGCCTTGAAGACCTCGAGCGGCGTGAGGCCGGCCCGCCATTCGACGGTAGTGAGGGGCTGTTTCGACTTCGTGCGCTTCACGAGCGTCGCGAACCACTTGACCTGGACGGCCATTGTTACCTCGGAAGAGTGACTGTTCCCCCCAGTCTACGGCAACGCGGAGGAGATGAGCTGCGCGTCCGTGGGCGGCGATACCCCCTTCAAGGCGATACCACGGGCCTGAGCGATGGACGGGACGGGGATCCCCGCCAGCATGGCCCGGCGGTACAGTGGGATGAGCGGCCGCTTTTCCGGACGCGGAGTGACATGCGCGTAGTCATTCTCATCGTTGCGTTTGCGGCGCTGGCGGCAGGGGCGGTGATGGCCGCCCTGGGCCATCGCGCCGATGGCGGGAGCGCCGCCACCCAGGGCATCGCCACGGCCGCTCCACCCGGGCGCGTGGCGCTGGAACCTTCGTCGGACGCCGCCCAGGCCCCGACAGTGGTGGCCAGCGCGCCTGCCATCGAGGGGAGTCCGGGCTGTGGCACCCCTGTCGCGACCGGTGACCGGCTCGCACAGATCGACACGGACCAGGGACTCCGCACCTACCGGCTCCACGTCCCCGAGCGCTACCGCGAAGGCATCCCCACGCCCCTGCTCCTCAACTTCAGCGGCTACGGACGGTCAGCGCTGGAACAGGAGACCTACAGCGGCCTCGTCACGCTCTCCGAGCGCAGGGGCGTCGTCCTGGTGACGCCGGGCGGGAGCGGCAGCCCACCTGCCTGGGACATCCCGGGGATCTACGCCGAAAATGGGTACGACGACGTTGCCTTCGTCGTGCTCCTCCTCGGCCAGCTCGAAGCTGACCTCTGCATCGACCCCTCCCGCGTGTTCGCGACGGGCCTCTCCAACGGCGCCGAGATGGCTTCGCTGCTCGCCTGCCGGCGGCCGGACCTCTTCGCTGCCGTGGCGCCGGTGGCCGGCGTCATCTACGACGGCTGTGAAGATGGGCGCGTGGCGGTGATCGCCTTCCACGGGACGCAGGACGACAACATCCCGTTCGAGTACGCCCCTCCCGC
>JBJXGC010000185.1:0-3957 GCA_046154545.1 Dehalococcoidia bacterium
GCCAGGAGCTGTCGAAAGAGCACGGCTGGCCGATGCGCCTCGTCGTCCCCCACCTCTACTTCTGGAAGAGCGCGAAGTGGATCGGCGGCATCCAGTTCATCCCCCAGGACAGGCCCGGTTTCTGGGAAACCTACGGCTACCACATCTACGGCGACCCCTGGAACGAAGAGCGCTACTCGTAATTGCAGATTGCGGATTGCAGATTCGCGGACAATGCGACCTCACCACCTTCGTGCCGGCTCGGGCGACGGCCGAAGCTGTGCTACGATCGCCTCGTGGCGACGGTAGAGGTCGATGTGAGCGCGCTCCTGGTCCGCCGGGCGGGGTACCGGAATGGCTGGCCGTGCCTGCGCGGCACCGGCATCAGCGTCCATTCCGTCGCGGCCGCCCATCTCACCGGCCTCACCTTCGAACAGATCTGCGCGCAGAACCCCGACCTGGACCCCGGCCTCTTCCACGCGGCGCTCGCCTACTACTTCGCCAACCGCGAGCGCGTCGAGGGCGAACTTGAGGTGGACCGGCTCCAGGGTGAGCGGCTCGCATCGCTGTCCACCGCGTGAGTCTTCGTCTGTACTTCGACGAAGACTCAATGCAGCGGATCCTCGTCGATCAGCCGCGAGTCAGCCTCGCTTCGCCATTTGAGCGAAAAAGCTCGTGAAGTCGCAGGCCAACGTGGAGCGTCGCATTCGTCCGCCCGCGAACTCGACGATGGAAATCCCGGAGACTTCGACTCGATTTCCGCTCGCCGGAAAGCCTGGGAAGTCGTCGGTGTGAGTGCCGGCGAATGTCCAATGGAAGGCCGCGAATGGCGGCTCCACTATGATGGTATTGAACCTCCGTTGGTAATCGGGGAAAGCCGAGAACATCGCCCGCTCAGACTCACGCTCCTCGACGCGCCCATGAACGGGTCCATCGTTGGTCGTACCCTCCCAGTCTTCCGACAGAATGTCGTCGAAAATCGCGATCATCGCGTCCAGACCCAGGCGCTGGGCCGCGTTCTCTGCCTCGTTCATCCGGGTGAGAGCGGCTCGAATGGTGGCGGCATCGTCGGGCATCAGGGCTCACCTCCGCCGGGAGTATAAGGACCCGGCGACCGCCGATAAAGGCCGCGGGACGAACGTCCCCCGACAAAACGAACCCCCACGACCTTCGGCACACTGGACCTCCAGTCGGCATTCGCGCGGTGGCTCGACGAGACAATCCCGGTTGTGCTGGAGCGGTGGCAAGCCCGCCTGTGATCGCCTGTGATATCGTGACCCATCCCATTTCGCGGAGTATCCTCATGCCAAAACGCGTCATCCGGCCCAACGCCATCCAGAACTCGCCCGGCTATTCCCACGCCATCGTGAAGGATGGCGTGCCCGTCTTCATCGCGGGACAGGTAGCCCAGGACGCCGCCGGCAACGTTGTCGGCGACGGAGACGCCGCGGCCCAGGTCGAGCAGGTCTTCATGAACCTCCGCACCGTGGTAAGCGCCGCCGGCGGGACCATGGAAGACATCGTGAAGATCACCGTCTTCACGACGGACCTCGCCCACCGTCCGGCCATCGCCGCCGCGCGGACGAAGTACTTCCGGGCCGGGCAGATGCCCGCCAGCACCTTCCTCGTCGTCTCGAGCCTCGCCGACCCCCGGTTCCTGGTCGAGATCGAGGCCGTCGCGATGGTGGAGTAGCACCCGCGCCGGGATCGAGTCAGGCGCGCGGCCGGGCGGCAGCGTTGGCCTGCGCAACGAGTTCGCGCGCGGCCTCGCGCGTCGCCTCGCTGACCGTCCCCAGCATCGCGGCAAGCTCTTCCACGCGCTCATCACCGGCGACAGCCCGGACCTCCGAATGCGTGCGCGTGCCGTCGCTATGCTTCGTCACCACGAAGTGGTGGGCGCCATGCGCGGCGACCTGGGGCAGGTGCGTCACACAGAGCACCTGGTGACGGCCAGCGAGCCGGGCCAGGGCCTCGCCCACCATTCCTCCTGCTCGCCCGCCCACGCCCTCATCGACCTCGTCGAACACGACCAGGCGAGGCTCAGCCCCCGCCCCCAGGACCGTCGTCAGGGCGAGGAGGAAGCGGGAGGTCTCGCCACCGCTCGCCACCGTCGCCAACGGCCGAGGCGTCTCGCCCGCGTTGAACGCCGCGAGAAACTCCACCCGGTCGACGCCCGTCTCGCTGAAGGCGCGGGACAGTGGCGCGTCACCATCGGAGGGCGGGCGCTCCGTGATCACGACTTCGTAATCGGGCAGGGCCACCGGCAGGCCCTCCTCGTCGTCTTCACACGCGAACCCGACCGAGAGGGCGGCCCGGCCCATGCCGAGGTGCTCGAGTTCCGCCGCGATCGCCCGCACGAGGTCACCCGCCGAGGCCCGGCGCGCGAGCGACAGTTCCGAGGCCCGCGCCGCCAGCGTCGAGACGAGCCCGGCCTCCTTTTCCCGGAGCCCCTCCACGGTGGCGCCCGCGCTCGTCAGCGAGGCGAGGCGCGCCTCGGCGTCGGCGCCGTAGGCGATCACGTCGCCCAGGCTTTCGCCGTACTTCCGGCGCAACCGGGCGAGGAGGTCAAGCCGGGCCTCGACCACCCTGAGGCGTTCCGGGTCCTCCTCCAGCGAGTCCCGGTAAAGGCGGAGAGCGCGGCTCAGGTCGCTGATCGTGGTTTCGAGGGCTGCGGCCATATCTGACAGTTCACCGGCCGCCGGGTCACGGGCAGCGAGGTCGCCGATCGCCCGCACCGCAGCGCCGAGCGCGTCAGCATCCAGGGCCTCGCTCGCAACCAAGGCGTCCTCCAGCAGCCGGCTGACGTTCCCCAGCCGCTGGACTTCCGCCCGCAGGGCGTCGTCTTCGCCAGGGCGCAACTCGGCGGCGACGATTTCGTTGACTTCGAAACGGAGCTGGTCGATGAGCCGCTCACGTTCTCGTGCGTCGGTCGCGAGCGTGCGCAGGTTTCGCCTCGTCTCCCGCAGTTCGCGCACTAGCAGGGCAACCTCGTGCTGGAAGGCGCCGAGGCCCGCGAACTGATCCAGCACAGCCGTCTGCACGGAGGTCCTGAGGATGGCAAGCTGGTCCGACTGTCCGTGGATATCGACCAGGCGCGCCGCGAGCGACTGGAGTTCGTCCAGCGTGGCCGGGCGTCCATCGACCCGCGCGGTCGAGCGGCCCCCGAGCGAGATCACCCGCTCGATCGTCAGCCTCCCTTCGGGGAGCGCGAGCGTAGCTTCGACGGCCGCCTTCTCCGCCCCGCTGGCGATCACTTCGCGGCCGCGGCGGGCGCCAAAGACGAAGGCGAGGGCATCGACGACGAGCGACTTGCCTGCCCCCGTTTCACCCGTGAACACGTTCAGCCCGGCCCCCGGTTCGATCACGACGGTCCGGGCGACGGCGAAATCCCGGATGGAGAGCCGTTCAAGCACGCTGGTTCATGACGCTCGAAAGCTGGAACTCCAGCCGCTCGGCGAGTTCGCTGTAGAACGAGGCCGGCTCACGGAACCGGACGAAGCGGGTCACATGCTCGCTGATACCGACGCGGACCGTGGTGCCGCTGGACATCGGCACGTCCTCCTGCCCATCGACACTGAGGACCGCTCCGTGGTCGGAGGTGACGCAGAGTTCGACACTCGAGTCGGGCTGGAGGACCAGGGATCGGCCGAGGGCGAGGTGGGCGGAGACGGGCGTGACGAGGAGGTGGTGCTCAGACGGTGCGAGGATCGGCCCTCCGGCGCTCAAGGAGTAGCCCGTGCTACCTGTCGGCGTGGCCACAATCATCCCGTCGCAGCGGTACGTGGCGACACGGGCGCCGTCGATCCGGAGCTCGACGTAGATCGGACGGCCCGGCGCGTTCCGGCTCACGACGATGTCGTTCAGCCCGTCGTAGTGGCGGGGACCGCCGCCATCACTGAACGTAGCCGAAACCATGATCCGGTCTTCGAGCCGCCAGTCCTGGGCGACCACCCGCTCGAACAGGTTGAAGAAGTCGCG